>CAMAMZ010000045.1 GCA_945837185.1 uncultured Bacteroidales bacterium
CCTTGCTCGCACTTTATTTAGGGGCCGATTATATTTGCACCGACCTCCCCATAGGTATCATGGAGTTCTTGAAAAAGAATCCCCAAAGCCGCCAGATTAAATACTAATCTTTTTCCGGCACGAAAAGACTAAAAGACCGTACATCAGCGTGAGCATAGCAATCATCAAAAAAGAGGGAGGCGTCAACCTCCCTCTTTTTTGATGCACTTTCCACACAACAGGCCTCACCCATCAAGGAACCTGCTTTAACACCACCGGTCCCATGAGTCCTGAAGGATGCAATGGCATATTAGGTTTGAAGAAGGGATAAGAGGTATAGCCATAACGTTTCTTGCAATCCGGCTTACTGTCGCCTATCAGTCTGTTACGCCATAAGACAGACACCTTCACCTCCAATGTGTTGTCTCCAATCTTTACCGCATCGGTAATGTCAGCCAAGAAAGGTGCATGCCATAATGTGGTGACATGCTTTCCATTGACAAGCACATCGGCAACACCTGCCACACTACCCAAATCTATTGCCAGACGTCCTGCCTTCAACTGCTTGGCAGTAAGGGTAAACTGGTTATGATAAGACGCCATGCCAGAGAAGTAACGAATACCCTCGTCTTCCGATTTGGTGAGCGACATCAATACCGCCATCGTTGTGTCAGCAGGTGCACCCCTATCAGCCTGGAAGCGGATTGTCCAAGGCTTCTCTACCATCTGCACAGGAGTCCAGTCAGCATAGGAAGGCTCTTCTGTCACACCTTCGGGTAAGGAAGAACGGAATACTACAAAGAAAGCTTCCATGGGCAACATCGTTAAGTCTACCTGTGTGCCTTGCTCCACTTCGCGATAGGAAAGCTTTGAGATTTTGCCTGTTTCCGGATGCCACAGACAAGGAATCATCCCTTTCACACGGAATACAGGCTGCAGACTCCTACCATGGAATCGACGATTGTTGAGCCAATAGATTTCGCTATCTTGTGTCGTGCGATGCACATAACGCAAACTATCCATATCCTCACAATACACATCGGGTTGCACACCCAAGGCCTGCAAAGCCTCCCCTATCCGTTTCGAAGCATAAACATTAGGCCTGTTGCTATCCCAAATTTGTGCAACCAACTGATTAAACTCAGCTTGATCCACCTCTTTACCCAACGCCATCGTAGGTTTATTTCCACAGAGTGGCACCCCTTGCGCCACCAAATTGGCCAAATGACGCAACACCGGCAATGTCATCCGTTCGGCATTCTTGTCGAGGGCTATGATACGATATTGCATACCATTCGGTGTAACCGCCTTTCCTTTATCTGCCGAAAGGCGTGTAGTCAGCGCATGACTATTCACATAATCGAAAGCAACCGTAGGAGGAACATCCGGCTGTTTATAATGGAAAAGGCCTGTTACATTGGCATCCTCACCATAATAATAGGCTACATCGGCCACATACTGACCTTGCTGCAGCAGATAGCTGCTCCGAGAGAGGTAATCAACCCAAGGGCGTGCCTGTTCTGCCCATGCCTCATGACGGTGGAACCAAATACCATAGATTTCCAATCCCTGTCCGGGAATCTTGTCATCTACAGGCTGGTGTGTGCTGTTATGAATCACAAACCGATTGATACCACAGGCCATTTCCAAGTCGGCTACAGCCTTCAACTGTGCCGGTGTCAGCGAATAAGCCAACACATCCCCGTCTTTTCCGCCACAGGTCATCGACTCTGCCGACGCTACCTGATGGCCATAGAGATGGGCTACCGAAGAAGTCTCCTTACAATCACTCTGCTTACCCACATCCTTGTTGAAGTCTAATCCCATTACCGGCAGACTTGCCCACATGGCTCCCATGGGGAAATCGGCTTTACGTTTGATGTCCATACCATCGGCAAGGATGGTGCGACAGGTTTCATGACTCTCTATATATGCCTTCATGCCTCTGGCCTGCATGGTTTCCGCGATGTTGTCATAGAGGTTTTCGACAATGAGTTCCGACAGCGTCTTTCGCCAGTCAAAGAGGAAGTTGTCGGTTTCCTTAGCACTACCCAGCACCTCACCAGCCAAGGCAGGCATCCACTGACGCATGTCGTAGCCCCTTCGTTTCTTAAACTCCTCGGGGGCCAAGGCCGTCCAGTTGGCAATACCTGCCTCATAACTGTCCATCAACACCGCCTGCACACCATGCTTGCCCATCATGCCCCGAGAAGCCTCTTCAAACATAGGCAGATAATGCGCCAAGTAACGGTTCACAGCCCCTTTATCGAGCTTGTCAACCTCCAAGCCTGTCGCTTCCGGTGAAGCAGGATGGTTCATCTTGCCTGTCAGCGAATAGCCAAACCGATAGATTTTCCATTTCCCCTTGGGAGCCTTCCAGTCGAGCTTGCCATTTGCATCTACATATTGCGTAACATCAATGACATCCTTAGCCAAAGGTCCATGCACGCCTTCCGGTGTGGCATGATGGGCAATATCTACCGGTGTACCAAAGCCTGCCTTCTCCTCGGCATGGTTTACCTTCGTAACGGTATGAAGCACTAATTCAGCCAGTTGTGTGGCACGACTGCCGCTCTTGAACACCACACGGAAATGGCGTGCCGTGACAGGCGCAAATGAGATGGTCAGCAAGGGAGCGCCTCCATTCACAATATCCGTTACTTTCTGCCAGTTATTGCCATCGTTGCTTACCTCCAGCCATTTCACTGGGGCAGGACGCTGGTTGCGGAACTGACTATGCATGCGACCATCAGCGATAGAGAGCGAACGGATGGTATAGGCTTTCGGGAAATCAAAGCGCACCCAAGTATTTGACTTGTCGGACTGGGCAGGCAATGTTGCGGCAGTACCTATCTGGCCATCAGTAAGCTGGTCGATTGTGAAAGTACCGCCACTGGCAGAAACCTGGGCTCCCATTTCCTGCATCGTAAGGTCGCCATCCATCACGGGAACGGCCAACACCACAATATCCTCATAGTGTGTTTTGGGCGATACTGTGCCTCGTGCCTTGACATCTTGAAAGGCACCACTGATACGATAAGGCTCAGGAAGCTGCACGCTGATGCGCTTTCCGCCTTTCACCACCGTCTGTCGCCATACAAGCTTCTTCATGGCATCCCGCGGTTCCACCCATGGTCCACCCGTATTGCTCCACCCCGGCGTACAGAGCATTGTGGTTTCCATCTGTAGCGAATCTGCCAGATGTACGGCATAAGCATAACAATCCTTCCACTCAGGTGTCATGTAAATGATACGATGTGGCACTACCTGAGGAGTGTTCTTTCCCGCATCAAAGATTTGGATTCCTCCCAAGCCTACACGGTCCATCCACAGCAAGTCTTTGCGAATGCCCTCCTTAGAGATATTTCCATTCATCCAATGCCACCACACACGTGGCTTGGCTGATTGGGGTGGCGTAAGAAATCCGTTTCTTAAAACATCCTCTTGTGCACCGGCATGGACTGGTACAAACAAGGAAATCATGAATAGCGTTTTGAAAATGTTCATCATGTAAAGGTATTGATACAAATTTCTACAAAGATAGCGTAAAAATCTCAAACAAAGCCCTTCGCTTTCTCAGTTTTTTAGCCAAAGCCTCCATTTTTTTCTGAAACAAGGCGCAAAAAGCTGTCTCCACACGATAATTTGAAAGAATGTAGTGGGCAAAAGGCTTGATTTTGAAGATTTATTTGTAATTTTGCGAGTCGAAAACAAAAGAATCATACAACTGTAATTTACATGAATATAGAGAATCGTATATGCAAGGCCGTCATACAGGCCATCCAGGAACTGTACGGACAGGACGTGCCTGAAACAATGGTGCAGTTGCAGAAGACAAAGAGTACTTTTGAGGGCAACCTCACACTGGTAGTATTCCCCTTCCTTAAAATGTCGCGCAAGAAACCGGAAGACACCGCACAGGAGATTGGCACCTATCTTGCAGCACATTGCACCGACATTGCAAAGTTCAATGTAGTGAAAGGATTCCTCAATCTCGTCATCGCACCACAGGCATGGGTGGGATTGCTCAACGATATCCATGCTGACAGCCATTTCGGAGAACAGCAGGCAACAGCACAATCTCCGTTGGTGATGATTGAATATTCATCGCCCAACACCAACAAGCCATTGCACTTGGGACACGTACGCAACAACCTGCTGGGATGGTCGTTGGCACGTATCATGGAGGCTAATGGCTATCGCGTGGTGAAAACCAATATCGTTAACGACCGAGGCATTCATATATGCAAGAGCATGCTGGCATGGCTCAAGTGGGGCAATGGGGAGACTCCGGAGAGCTCCGGCAAGAAGGGCGACCATCTGATAGGTGACTATTACGTGGCCTTCGACAAGCACTATCGTGAAGAGGTGGCTACCTTGAAGGCACAGTATATGGCTGAAGGCATGGAAGAGGAGGCAGCTACCGACAAGGCCAAGGCTGAGGCTCCACTCATCAAGGAAGCTCATGACATGTTGGTGAAGTGGGAGCACAACGATCCGGAAGTGCGTGCCCTATGGCAGAAGATGAACGACTGGGTTTATGCCGGTTTCGATGAAACCTATCAGGCACTGGGTGTAAGCTTCGACAAGATTTACTATGAGTCGAACACCTATCTTGAAGGAAAGAAGAAGGTGGAAGAAGGCTTGGCCAAAGGTCTGTTCTTCAGAAAAGAAGACAACAGTGTATGGGCCGACCTCACACAGGAAGGCCTTGACCAGAAACTCCTGCTTCGTGCCGATGGTACCAGCGTTTACATGACGCAGGATATTGGTACTGCCAACATGCGTTTCCAAGACTTCCCCATCGACAAGATGATTTATGTTGTGGGCAATGAACAGAACTACCATTTCCAGGTGCTTTCCATCCTGCTCGACCGTTTGGGATTCAAATGGGGAAAAGACCTCATCCACTTCTCTTATGGTATGGTAGAACTCCCTAACGGCAAGATGAAATCACGTGAGGGAACTGTGGTGGATGCCGATGATTTGATAGCCACCATGATTGCCGATGCCCGTCAAACATCCGACGAACTGGGTAAGTTTAAGGATATGAGCGAGGAGGAGAAGCAGGAAATAGCACGCATCGTAGGCTTGGGCGCCCTGAAATATTTCATTCTCAAGGTTGATGCCCGCAAGAACATGCTGTTCAACCCGGAAGAGAGTATCGACTTCAACGGCAATACCGGACCTTTCATACAATATACGCATGCCCGCATCCGTTCCATCCTTCGCAAGGTAGCAGAACAGGGTATCACCATCCCCCATGCCCTTCCGGCAGATGCACCGCTCAATGAGAAAGAAATCGACCTCATACAACGCATGAATGAGTTTGGTGCTGCTGTGAAAGATGCTGGCGAGAACTACAATCCGGCAGGAATTGCCAACTATTGTTACGACCTTACCAAGGAGTTCAACCAGTTCTATCACGACTATTCGATACTGAGTGCCGACAGCGAGGCAGAGAAACTGACACGTATCGTGATTGCCGACAATGTTGCCAAGATTATCAAGAACGGTATGGAACTGCTTGGCATTGAAGTACCTGAAAGAATGTAAGCATGAAACTTACTGATGTGCCCGACTATCGTCACGACACCATACTGCCCTTACCCCTCGAGGTAAGGGCAGATGCATGGGCCGTTGATGCTGCCTGCTCCGGCAATCCTGGTCCCATGGAATATCAAGGTATCGACTTGCAAACCGGGGCGAGGATATTTCATTTCGGACCCTTGCACGGCACTAACAATATTGGTGAGTTTCTGGCCATTGTGCATGCCTTGGCTTTGATGGAGAAACAAGGCATACAGAACAAAGTCATCTATAGCGACTCTTACAATGCCATTCTATGGGTACAAAAAAAGCAATGTAAGACAAAACTGGAGCGCAACGCACAAACAGAACACCTGTACCAACTCATAGGAAGGGCGGAACAATGGCTGCACACCCATACGGTGCATGCTCCTATCCTTAAATGGGACACGAAGCGCTGGGGAGAGATTCCAGCCGATTTTGGCCGCAAATGAAACGCGAGAGTTCATGCCCATCATACACATGACGCTCCACCAATACCGCCCCTTTGGGTATTTGAGGGGCACATGTGCCCGCACCTGCCAACAAAGGTGCCCTTTCCACCCTGAGCTCGTCCCATAAGTCTTTTTCAATGAAACTCTGGAGGGTTTTCGCTCCTCCTTCAACAATGAGCGACTGACAGTTCTGCTGATACAAACTTTCGAGTACCGCTTCCATAGAAGTATCATGAGAGAGCACGATACGTAGAGGATTCGCCCCTACCCAATGACGAACCGTTAGCTGTGGCCTATCGCGTTCTGCCGTTACTCTGCCCACCAAGATTGCATCGCACTCAGCACGTAACTTATGACATAACATACGTGTGAACGCATTGGAAATGGCCGTAGGACGATAGTTGCAATCCAAGAAACCATCTGTCGTCTGTGCCCATTTCAATAGGATATAGGGCCTGCGATAAGTATGAAATGTGAAGAAGCGACGGTTTAACTGTCGGCACTCCTCTTCCAATACTCCTACCGTCACCTCGATGCCTGCTTCACGAATGCGCTGAATGCCTTTGCCCTGCACCTTGGCAAAAGGGTCAACGCAACCCACCACCACCCTGCGCACACCTTTTCTTACAACCAAATCGGCACAGGGAGGCGTATGCCCATAGTGTGCACAAGGCTCAAGACTCACATAAAGGGTTGCTTGGGGCACAAAAGGTTCATCAGCTGTCTTCACCGAGGCAAAACAATTCACCTCTGCATGCGCTTCCCCACACTTTATATGGTAGCCCTCTCCTATAATACGCCCATCATATACCAACACAGCGCCTACCATGGGATTGGGAGCTGCAGTACAAACGCCATTACGCGCCAACTGCAGGCAACGACGCATATATTTTTTATCTATTTCCGTTTGTTCCATAAAAAAAATATTATAACTTTGTCAACCGTATGACATATCAGGAATTATGGCGCTCGCTCGTTCCTACCTACGACCCACGTGAGGCACAAGCCATTGCACGATGGGTATTGGAGGTGGGTATGGGCATGACAACCACCGACATATACTTGGGCAAAGTTAGTGAATTATCTGCAGACGACCATCGAAAGTTAGAGGAAATCAGGCAGAGGTTGCTGAATTTGGAACCGGTGCAATACATTCTCGGTACCGCAGAATTCTGCGGACGTGCCTTTCAAGTGCAACCGGGTGTGCTGATACCCCGGCCTGAAACACAGCAGTTGATTCCGATGTTGGCACCCTGCACCACAACACCCTTCACCTTACTTGACATAGGTACCGGTTCGGGGTGCATAGCCATTACGGCTGCCCTTGAATATGGGCAGGCTCAGGTGAGTGCCTGCGACTTGTCGGCTATAGCGTTGGAAGTGGCCCGGAAGAATGCCACCTCATTGGGAGCACACGTGGATTTCTGTTTGCAGGATGCCCTTCACATGCCCCACGACATGGCCCAATGGGATGTGATTGTCAGCAACCCTCCTTATATTTGCGAACAAGAGCGCCAAGAGATGTCGGACAATGTACGGTTGTATGAGCCTGCCATGGCATTGTTTGTACCCGATGACGACCCCTTGCGTTTCTACCGTGCCATAGCCCTCTATGCCCTTCATGCCTTGCGGCCTCAGGGTAGGCTGCTGTTTGAAATCAATCCCCATTATGCGGCAACCTTACAACAGTTGCTCACCACAATGGGTTACAGCAACGTGGTGCTGCACGATGACGCTTTCGGACGATGCCGTTTTGCCACAGCACACCTATAGGCAACCGCTTCCTGAAACACGCGTATGCCTACACCTTATTATTATATATAGAGCACGCCTATGAAAGAGATGAATGAACAACAAGCCCTTGCACGCCTTTGCACGCTCTGCTCACAAGCAGAACATTGCACCGGTGAGGCCATCGACAAACTGCAACGATGGGGCATTGAGGGGGAGGCGCAGGACCGCATCCTCGCTTATTTGCTGCGGGAGCGGTATATCGACGACAGTCGTTACTGTAGATTTTTCATCCACGATAAGCTCTGTTACAATGGTTGGGGCCGACGCAAGATAGAACAAGCCCTCTATGCGAAAAAGATAGGGAAAGATATTTCCAACCCTTTGTTTGAAGAACTGGAAACAGCACAATATCTCGAAGTGTTGCGACCCTTGATAAACCAAAAATGGAAAACGGTAAAAGCGCGGGATGACTATGAACGAGCCACCAAGGTGATTCGCTTTGCCATGGGACGAGGTTTTTCGTATGACCAAATCCGCACGTGTATTGACGAACTAAGCGACGAAGACCATGGTGAGTATTCTGACCCGCATTTTTGATTTGGTAGCCCCTCGCACCTGTTCCTGTTGTGGCAATCGTCTCAGTCCTACGGAAGAATATATCTGCGTGAACTGTCTTTTAGACTTTCCACGCACCAACTTTCAGTTTGACCCTTACGAAAACTCCATGGCGCACATGTTCAGAGGGAAATTTCCCGTTGAGCGGTGTGGCGCCTTCTTCTATTACAGCAAAAAGGAGAATAGTGTGCATGCCATCCACGATTTCAAATACCATCACATGCCCGCTTTAGCGGTACTCATGGGGCGCATGGTGGCACATGAATATGCCACAACCGCTTTCTTCGACGGTATTGACGGCATTGTGCCCGTTCCACTGAGCAAGGCCAGTATGTTGCGACGTGGCTATAACCAATGCTATCACTTGGCAGTAGGCATTCAAGAGGTAACAGGGTTACCCATACTCCGCAAAGTGGTAGGCCGGAGACGGTTCAGAGGGAGCCAGACAAAGCGCAGTTCTGAAGAGCGATGGGAAAACGTGAAAGATGTGTTTTATTTAAAAGAAGCAACGCAGGCGGCTCATCGCCACCTGCTGCTTATAGATGATGTGGTGACTACAGGAGCCACCCTATGCGCTTGCGCACAAGCCATTCTGCCTGCCGGAGATGTGCGCTTCAGTATTCTCACTATCGGAATGGTGAGACCCTCCTGATTCCTGCGGGCTACGATGGCCTGACTGTTCTAATTCTTAAAACTGTGAATAGGTGCAGGAATACGTCCGCCACGATTCACAAAAGCCTCGCATCCAAACCGACTTACGGGCATGATGGGGGCATAGCCTAAAAGTCCACCAAACTCCACGCGGTCGCCTACTTCCTTCCCAACAGCAGGAATAATGCGCACGGCAGTAGTTTTCTGGTTCACCATTCCTATGGCAGCCTCATCGGCAATGATACCGGCTATTGTGGATGCCGGAGTAGAACCCGGAATGGCTATCATGTCTAAGCCCACGGAGCACACACAGGTCATGGCCTCAAGTTTCTCTATGGTCAAAGCGCCAGCCTCTACCGCATCGATCATTCCCTGATCTTCACTCACAGGAATAAAAGCGCCACTCAGTCCGCCCACATACGACGAAGCCATGATGCCACCTTTCTTTACCTGGTCGTTCAGCAAAGCCAAGGCAGCGGTCGTGCCTGGAGCTCCCGGATAGTCCAGACCTATCTCCTGCAGAATCTCAGCTACACTATCACCCACCGCAGGTGTTGGTGCCAAGGAAAGGTCTATGATGCCAAAGGGAACTCCCAAGCGTCGTGATGCCTCCTTTGCCACCAGTTGTCCTACACGTGTAATCTTGAAAGCCGTACGTTTGATGGTTTCGCAGAGCACCTCAAAGTTCTTTCCACGCACTTGCTCCAACGCATACTTCACAACACCGGGACCACTCACTCCAACGCTCACCACAGCCTCAGCTTCCGACACACCATGGAAGGCACCTGCCATAAAAGGATTGTCGTCGGGCGCATTGCAAAGCACCACTAATTTGGCACAGCCTAACGACATCGACTCCTTGGTGCGTTCTGCCGTTTCCTTCACAATATCTCCCATCAGGCGCACAGCATCCATGTTGATACCTGTCTTTGTGGAACCCACATTCACCGAACTACAGATACGCTCTGTTGCGGCCAGCGCCTTGGGAATAGAACGGATGAGCAGCTCATCGTTGGCACTCATGCCTTTAGACACAATGGCAGAATAGCCGCCGAGGAAATTGACGCCCATTTCCTGTGCTGCCTTATCAAGGGTTTTGGCAATGGTCACATAATCGTCCACCGTGCGACATGCCTTGCCTCCCACCAAGGCAATGGGTGTTACAGCAATACGTTTGTTGACGATAGGAATGCCATATTCCCTTGAGATATCTTCGCCCGTCTTCACCAAATCCTTGGCCAAACGGGTTATCTTTTCATAGATATTACTGCACACAACATCCAGTCGGCCGTCGGCACAATCCAGCAGGTTAATTCCCATGGTAATGGTACGCACATCCAGATTCTCCTGCTCTATCATCTGGTTGGTCTCTATGACCTCTGTAATATTAATCATCTGCGCTACTATTGGATTATATTCGGTGCATCATATCAAAAATTTCCTCACGCTGGCATTTCACCTGCACACCCATACCCTTTCCCAAGACAGAAAGTTCCGCTACTGCCTCCTCATAGGGAATCTCCAGATTTGCCATATCTACAATCATCATCATATTGAAATAATCCTGTACAATGGTCTGTGAGATGTCGAGGATGTTCACCTTGTGTTCTGCCAGATAAGTACATACTTTGGCAATGATGCCAATCGTGTCTTTTCCGATAACCGTAATAATCGTCTTGTTCATGTTTCTTCGGTTTAAAATATCCAATTGTAAAATTCCGGGGCAAAGGTACGATAAAATGCTATAAGAACCATCATAATTCCAAAAAAACTAACACTTTGGGTGCCATTCCCAAGCCATCAGTACAAAAAAAACGCCTTATAGGGCACATGCAGACTCCTATAAGGCATTTTCTTAATCAAGTTTCAGTACAGCAAGGAAGGCCTTCTGCGGCACTTCCACATTGCCTATCTGCTTCATGCGTTTCTTTCCGCGTTTCTGTTTCTCCAACAATTTTCGCTTTCTGCTGACATCACCACCGTAACATTTGGCGGTTACATCCTTACGCACCTGCTTCACTGTTTCGCGTGCTATAATCTTGGCACCTATGGCAGCCTGTATGGCAATATCAAACTGCTGGCGCGGAATCAGCTCTTTCAGTTTCTCGCACATCTTGCGCCCTAAGGTAACGGCATTGCTTTCATGTGTAAGGGTGGAGAGCGCATCTACCGACTCTCCGTTGAGCAGAATGTCGAGCTTGGCCAATTTCGATGTTCGGAAGCTGTCGATATGGTAGTCAAAGGAAGCATAGCCTTTACTGATGGATTTCAGTTTGTCATAGAAGTCGATGACAATCTCGCCCAATGGCAACATGAAATGTAGTTCCACACGATTGCCACTCACATATTCCTGTTTCACCAGTTCCCCGCGCTTATCGAGACAGAGTTTCATGATGGGCCCAATGTAGTTGGCATCCGTAATGATGGTTGCACGAATGAAGGGTTCTTCGATATGCTCTATCAGCGTTTGCTCAGGCAGACCTGAGGGGTTATGCACCTCTTTGGCATTGCCATGTTTGTCATACACCATATAGGAAACGTTAGGCACCGTTGTGATGACATCCATATTAAACTCTCTGTCGAGGCGTTCCTGCACTATCTCCATGTGTAACAAACCGAGGAATCCGCAACGGAAACCGAAACCTAAGGCTACCGACGACTCTGGGGTAAACGTTAACGAGGCATCGTTGAGCTGCAGCTTCTCCAATGAGGCACGCAGGTTCTCATAGTCTGACGGGTCGATAGGATAAACACCGGCAAAGACCATGGGCTTCACTTCCTGGAATCCGGCAATGGCAGCACTGCATGGGTTTTCAACGCGCGTCACCGTATCGCCCACCTTCACTTCCTTGGCGTTCTTAATGCCACTGATGATATAGCCTACCTCACCGGTAGACAGCTGTTGTGTGGGAATCATGTCCATCTTCAACACGCCTACCTCGTCAGCGGTATATTCCATACCTGTATTAAAGAACTTTACCTTGTCGCCTTTCCGCACACAGCCATTCTCCACTTTACAGAGCGTGATAATGCCTCGGAAAGAATTGAAAATAGAGTCGAAGATAAGTGCTTGGAGCGGTGCCTGCGCATCGCCCTTCGGTGCAGGAATACGTGCCACCACAGCCTGCAGAATCTCGTCGACGCCCTCACCAGTCTTGCCTGAGGCACGGATGATGTCTTCAGGCTTGCATCCTATAAGCTCCACGATTTCATCTTCCACTTCATCGGGCATAGCACTCGGCATGTCGATTTTGTTGATGACAGGAATGATTTCCAAATCGTGGTCGATGGCCATATAAAGATTAGAGATGGTTTGGGCCTGCACGCCTTGTGTGGCATCTACCACTAACAAAGCCCCTTCGCAGGCAGCAATGCTTCTCGACACCTCATAGGAGAAATCGACATGTCCCGGAGTGTCAATAAGATTGAGAATATATTTCTCTCCTCCGGTTGTGTATTCCATCTGTATGGCATGACTTTTAATGGTAATGCCCCGCTCCCGTTCAAGGTCCATGTTGTCGAGCATCTGCCCCTCTGTTATCTGTATCGTCTGGGTATGTTCAAGCAAGCGGTCGGCCAAGGTCGACTTGCCATGATCTATATGCGCTATGATGCAGAAATTTCTTATATGATCCATCTGTCTTATCAAATTATGGGACAAAGATAGCGATTTTCTGTGTAAAATCCGTAACTTTGCAGGAAATATGCTTGCATTATGAAACATTTCATGTTTTTGTGTCTTGCTGCATCCCTCTTGGCGGCATGCCACGAATCGATAGAAGACAGGGCAGCCCGCGAGGCGCGGGAATATACGCAACGCTATTGCCCTACCCCTGTTGAAAACAACACACGCACCGATAGTGTTGTATTCGACAAGGCAACACGCACTTATACATATTATTGTACTTTCTCGGGCGTGATGGACAACGCTGACGTCATCGGACGCTTCCGCCAGGACTTACACGAACGATTGGTAAGCTCCATTAGGCAATCAACCGAATTAAGAGCGTATAAGGATGCGGCTTTTATCTTTGCCTATGTGTGTCATTCGGCAAAGAATCCTCAGAAAGTGATTTTCAGCGACCGCTTCCTTCCGGAGGAATACGGCAGCAAGAAATAGGTAGCCAACTGTCTTTTGCAGGCATGCCCAACCTATTGGCTATGGCATGTGCTTTTCAAAAAGAAAGCCTATCAAGAAAAAGATTTGGGAAAAAGCAAGAGAAAGTCGGAGGAAAATCGTATATTTGCAAAAACCAAAAGACATCGCTATTATGATGAACGAATTGATAGAAACGCTCCGCACAGAGCAGTATGCACTCGTGATCTTGCACGAAGGTAATATCTCCACTTTCGAAGGACGAGGAGTTCGCACACTCTATAACATCCTCGAAGAACGACCCGAATTGCTTCTGGGTGCCAAAGCCGCCATTAAAGCTGCCGGACAAACCGCTGCAAAAGCCATGCTTGAAGGTGGTGTCAGGGAAGTGTGGGCGGAAGTGCTTAGCGAACGTGCCTATAACATGCTTACCGGAGCCGGAATCAAGGTTGCCTACGAAAAGCGTGTTGACCACGCCACTTTTCTCAAACTATGGGAAAAGATGGGGGAAGTGGCATAAAGAGACAGGGGGTGAAAGGAGTAAATGAGCAGAATACTACTGACATGCTTTTTCGTGCTTGCCTATACGTTTCCTGCCATCGCGCAGGAAAATGACAGGCGTGGCATTAATCCTGAAGACAGAAACGTTGATATGACAAGGGCAACGCTGGCACCCAGAGTGAAGGTGGGTAAGGTGTTGCTTGACAAGGATTCTGTGCAGTATGTCGAACTGAACGACATCTATGTTCATCCCATACCTACTTTCAAGAATGCACGCCAACGTGCGCAATACAACCGGCTGGTGTATAACATCAAGAAGGTGCTGCCCATAGCCAAGGAGTGTAGAGCCATTATCATGGAAACCTACGACTATCTGGAAACTCTTCCCAACAAGGAGGCACGCGACAAACATATCAAACTGGTAGAGCAAGGCATCAAGGAGGAATATACGCCACGCATGAAGAAGCTGACCTACCAGCAAGGGAAACTGCTTATCAAACTTATTTATCGTGAGTGCAATTCAACATCCTATAATCTTATCCAGGCTTTCTTCGGGCAGACACGTGCCAGTGTATACCAGGCCTTTGCCTGGGTGTTTGGCGCCAGTTTGCGAAAGGGCTATGAACCGGAAGGTATAGACA
>CAMAMZ010000046.1 GCA_945837185.1 uncultured Bacteroidales bacterium
GCAGTTTTCTCTCTTTAATTTTCATATAATGAGCGTCGTAGTGGAAAAAGCGAGCGCCCCAACTCGTTTTCTACTGAGCCACTATTTTTCTACTGAGCCCAGAAAAAAATACCAAAAAAATACCATAAAAAAAAAGATTGATTATCTCACGACAACCAATCTTTCTAAACCTTAATAATCTAATACCATGAAAAACACATTGCAAAGATACGCATATTATTTGGTACTGCCAAGGCTTTTATTGGTAAAATGATTAATTATAACTTTTTTAAACATCTTTCCGTCCCATTTAAATTTTCTTTGCAAAAATATTGCATGAAAATCCTTTTTGTCTTCTTGTGTAACAAACATGGGATGGGGAGAGAGTGTTGCTGTATTGTCGTTGGGGGAGAGTGTAACCTCTATCAGCATAGGGGCAAAAATTGTAACAAGTTGCTTAAAGCGTGCTTCCGACATTTCTTCTGGTTTTACGAGGAGTTCGTGCTGCATGTCTTGAAGCGATTTGCCTTCCCATAGCTGCTGATTATCTATTTCCTGCCATTCTTGTGTAAAAAAACTGACTGTGCTTTCTGGCTGGTCACCCTTATAAGTTTGTACCATACAGATAATACTGTCGCTGTTGGCTGTTGGCAGCAACAGCAAACTCAGCGTAGCAGCCTTTGACAGTTGGATATGCATATAGTGTGTGGTGAGGCTGTCGAGCGTTGTTGTGCCACCCAACAGGTTGTTGATGCTGTTATGGCTTACACTATCCGGCTTGAGCAGCAGTTTGCTTCGTAAATCCTGATTCAAATAAGGTGTGAAATGTTGAGGCATATTCATCCAGATTTCCTGCATAGATTTAGCATCTGCTGCGATATGCGAAAGTGTGCTACACAGCAAGAGAAAGGCAATAAATAAGATTCTCATGACGATGAAGTTTGTGGAAAGATATAAGCCTAAAGACTTTCGTCCTCAGGCTTATGGATTGTACGGATGGGTGAAATTTTCTTTTTCTTGATGAGCCACGCCTGTTTGCGCAGCTCATATTCCTCTCGGTGGCGTTCCAGAAAATTATCTGCCATAACACCGTATTTTAAGTTATTTGAATTTTGAATAGATGACACTCAGCTTGATGGGAGCATGTGTGTTGGCAGAGCCTCCCACAAGTTTCGTGCTGGCCAGCGACATGTCGTGAACCACACTGGATATGCTTCCTGTGGTAGAGAGGTAGCCCACCGTTACAGGTATGATGACAACCTTGTTCCAATCGGGTTCGCTGCGATGTTCATTCATATAATTCACCAACCCTGAGATATTAGAGAAGGTATAGCTGTTCGTGAGCGACGAGTAGCTGGCTAAGAATGATGACTGGTAGTCAACAATCTGTCGTTTCTCAAAGAATGACTGTAGTTGTGCTTTGGGCAACATGAGCAGGGTTTGGGGAATGGACAAAGAGAAAGGACTCTCAAGCACGTTGTTGATGCGTGTCAGAGAAAGCTTTGCAGAGGCAATGATACTCTGCTCATGACCTCTCCAAATCTCGTCGATGGGTAGTTCCATTTCGGTAAAGATACCCGCGGGAGTCTTGAGATAGGTACATGTGTTGTCGTTCACCATCTGCCGGATGGCATTCTCATCGTTGGTGATGGTAGTTGTCTGCAGCACCTCCTCCGTACCGGCAAAGGTGGCAACACCCACTTCCACGCTGTCTTGATAGACATAGCGGAAATAAATGTTCAGCTGGCTCTTGTCGATATAAGCCATTGAGCCCAATCCACTTGTATTCTTTAAGAAGAAACCCGGACAAACGTTGTGGATGAAGTTATAGGCGTTGCGGAAGTTGTTCTTATCCTCATAATACTTCTGCATCACGTATGTACCATAGTTGGAATAGGTGCGTCCCTGTTTGTCGGTATACGGCTTGTTGAGTGTTACACGGATGTTGTTGTAATACCCACTCAGGTTGCGAATACTGTCGGATTCCAACAAGTTGATGATGGTATAGGTCTTGTCGATCTGGTAGCCATCGGTCCTGGTAAGTCCTTCTTTATAGGGGTCATAGTCGGAGAGATAATTCACATTCTCTTCGAGTGGCTTATCCATTTCAAATACACGCATCTTCATTGGCGTCAGTGAGTCGCCATAATAAGAAGAGGTATAGAGACGTATTTCTGCCGAGTCGGCAATAATGATGCCGTTGTCGAGGCTGGCTATACTATCTTTGTCGGGAAAATCAAAGTTTTCGAGCGTATGAAACTGTATCATACAATCGCCCGTTATGTAAGCCCCTGTTTCCGGGTCGCGCACCTTACCTAAGTAAGCTGTGGTGTTACGCGAAAGCACAGCCCCTGCTTCGATGGAACGTGTGGTAACAGTAAAGGTATCTGTTTCAATGATAAGATTGTCCGACTTGTCTGTAATGGCTATACCGATATCCTCTGTTGTGTTGTCGCAAGCCGTTAATGAGAGAATTGCCAGCAGCAAGGCTGTAAGATATTTCATTTTCATAATCTTGGTGGGATTATACACGTATCTATAATTTTCGGGTTACAGAAGTGACTGGAAGAAGTCGGTGTAAGCGGTGAACTGCTCATCGCCAGGGTAGGAGAGGACAGGAAGTTTCTTCTCGTTGGCATAAGCCATGAGTGTCTCGCTGACATTGCTGTCGGCGGCAATCACACCGTCGCTGTAGTCGATGGCCAATTTCCCTAACTCCGTAAGGTCAAACGCATCGTTGTAGTTGGCCAGCAGGTCGGCACTTGCTGTTCTAAACTCCACGGCTTTCTTGAAATCATCGCTCAGTTTGTTTTGCAACTGATGGCCGTGCAGGGAGATGACAACTTTCGCATCAGCAAACGACGGTTCCTCCTTGTAGGCTGTTTTCATGTAGAAAGGCACAACAGCCGACATCCATCCTTGGCACACTACCAAGTCGGGTACCCAGCGCAGCTTCTTGACGGTTTCCAAAACACCTCTGGCAAAGAATATGGCCCGCTCACCATTGTCGCTATACTCTTCTCCGTTTTCGTTTGTGGCCATATGGCGTTTGGTGAAATAATCATCATTGTCTATAAAATACACCTGTATTCTCGATACGGGAATAGATGCTACCTTGATGATGAGTGGATGATCGGTGTCGTCGATGATAAGGTTCATGCCGGAAAGCCTGATGACCTCATGCAACTGTCCGCGACGTTCGTTGATAGTGCCCCATTTGGGCATGAAGGTGCGGATTTCAAATCCAGCTTCTTGTGTCTTGTGAGGAAGGTCGCGTCCCCACACAGACATTTTTGATTCTGCTACATAAGGATTGATTTCCTGATTGATGAACAATACTTTCTTTGCCATGTCGTTCCTGTGCTAATATTTTCGTTTTACGAGTTGACGTTCTTTGATTTGCAAAGGTACGAAAAAAAACTGAGAATGATTTGCTTTTATTTGTTTTTCAAACAAATGCAAACATAAATTGTGCAATTTTAAATGCAAAATCCCCCGATTTGCTCCCTTTGGGTACAAATCGGAGGATTGCTATGTTGTTTTGTACGAGTGTTGCTTATTCTACAACAACAAGTGCCTCTTCTTCCAATACAGCCTGACCCGGCTTTACGCAAATGGCAGTAACCTTGCCATCTTTTTCGGCTTCAATATTGTTCGACATTTTCATGGCTTCCAATACAACGAGTGTGTCGCCAGCCTTCACTTCCTGACCAACTTCCACGCAAATCTCTATGATTGTTCCAGGAAGCGGAGCCTTTACGGCATTGGCTGTATTCACGTTGGCAGCCGGTGCAGCATCATCGGCAGCAGCTTCTGTAGGTTGGCCCAATACCACCTTCTTCTTTTCAGCTACTTCTTCTTTTTCCAACTGCACCTTGTAGCTTTCACCGTTTACCGTGATGTCTGCCACATTGTTCTCGTCAATCTCTGCGATGGCAACTTTGTATTCCTTGCCATCAATCGTATATTTAAACTCTTTCATCTTCGGTTGTTTTTAGGGTTTGGGTGTTACGCCCAGAAACTTGGCATTCCAAAGCGTGCAACGAGGCTGAATGGTTATGATGCCCGGTTCAGCGTCGTGAACGTTGTTGCCTTGGTATTCAAATATAGCCATGGCGATGGCCGCAAATACATTCTTGTCCATACTTTCTTGTTTTGCCTTTGGAAATATTGATATTACATGGGCATGCAACCATGTTTCTTGGCAGGAAGACTCTGTTTCTTGGTTGCCAACTGTGCAAGGCCACGGCAAATGCGGAATCGGGTGTTGCGCGGTTCTATCACGTCGTCAATATAGCCATATTGTGCTGCCTGATAGGGGTTGGCAAACATCTCGGTGTATTCCTCTTCCTTCTCTGCGAGGAATGCCTTTACGTCTTCGCCTGCATCCTTCTTGGCCTTTGCCTCACGTGCGCAAAGAACGGCTACGGCACCACTTGCTCCCATAACGGCAATTTCAGAAGAAGGCCATGCAAAGTTCAGGTCAGCACGAAGCTGCTTGCAACCCATCACGATGTGTGAACCACCATAGCTCTTACGTAAGGTGATGGTAATCTTGGGCACGGTAGCCTCTCCGTAGGCATACAGCAATTGTGCTCCGTGGAGAATTACCGCATTGAACTCCTGACCTGTACCAGGCAAGAAACCGGGAACGTCTACCAACGATACGATGGGGATGTTGAAAGCGTCGCAGAAGCGAACAAAGCGCGCTCCCTTACGTGAGGCATTCACATCGAGCACACCGGCATAAGCAGAAGGCTGGTTGGCCACGATACCCACGCTCTGTCCGTTGAAGCGTGCGAAACCTGTGATGATATTCTTGGCAAACTTAGGCTGTACTTCAAAGAAATCGCCATTGTCGGTGATAGCGGTAATCACCTTATACATATCATAAGCTTGGTTCGGGTTCTCGGGAATAATCTCATTGAGAAGGTCTTCCTTGCGATCGATAGGATCGTTGCATTCTGTGCGCGGAGCCTCCTCCATGTTGTTGGAAGGAATATAAGAAAGGAGCGTCTTGATCATCTCCATACATTCTTCTTCCGTCTTGGCGGTAAAGGTTGTTACACCACTCTTTGTGGCATGCACACTGGCACCGCCCAGATGCTCAGCGTCGATGTCTTCACCCGTAACAGTCTTTACAACCTTCGGACCTGTGAGGAACATATAACTTGTCTGCTCCTTCATGATGATAAAGTCTGTAAGGGCAGGCGAATAAACGGCACCACCGGCACAAGGACCCAAGATGGCGCTAATTTGCGGAATGACACCCGATGCAAGGATGTTACGCTCGAAAATCTCGCCATAACCAGCAAGGGCACAAATACCTTCCTGAATACGTGCGCCACCAGAGTCGTTCATACAAATGACCGGAGCACCCATGGTCATGGCCATATCCATAATCTTGCATATCTTTTGTGCCATGGTTTCAGAGAGTGAACCGCCGTTCACGGTGAAATCTTGTGCATAGACATATACCAAGCGTCCGTTGATGGTGCCACTTCCGGCAACCACACCATCGCCTAAGTATTGTTTCTTGTCCATGCCAAAGTTATGACACCTATGAAGTTTGAACATGTCGTATTCCTCGAAGCTGCCCTCGTCCAAGAGCATGTCAATACGCTCATGGGCGGTGTATTTGCCGCGGGCATGCTGCTTTTCGATGGCTTTCTCACCACCTCCAAGACGAGCCTGTTCGCGCTTTGCGATCAGCTCTTTGATCTTTTCCACTTGTTTAGTCATAATCGAAATTTGTATTCCTTAGTTCAAAATTTTGGCGCAAAGTTACAAAAAAACGGTATAACAGACGAATATTTTCAGAACATTAACGCATGTCGACTCCTATTTTGCAAGGTGACATGGGTGTCTGAAAAGGTTCTTGTTATACCCCTTTGTAGTGAGCGATTATTCGGTGGCGTGTTTGCGCGAATAGAGATACAGGTTGTCAGAAGGTTTGAATACCACCTTGTCGTGGGCTTCAATCTGAATCTTTTCACCTGTGGCAGGATTGACGCCTTGTCGTGCAGGGACACTCTTGATGAAGAACCTGCCAAAATCAGGAATGCTTATTTCATTGTCACCTTCGCACAAGTTGTCGGCTATAACGCCTAATACAGCGTTCAAACAACGGTTGGCCTCTGTCTTGGATGCTCCAAGACGCTCTGCGATAGCAGCTGAAAGTTGCGTTCTGTTCATATATTTGTCGATAGTCAGTTATGATAATTATGTGTATAGTCTTCCTATTCCTTTTTCTGTTGTGCAAAAGTACTGATAT
Organism: uncultured Bacteroidales bacterium; assembly: GCA_945837185.1. Taxonomy (GTDB): domain Bacteria; phylum Bacteroidota; class Bacteroidia; order Bacteroidales; family Bacteroidaceae; genus Prevotella. The sequence goes on from CAMAMZ010000046.1 coordinate 6,254, forward strand.
TATCTTGAACCTCCAAATATTGTTTTCTTTTTCTTCGTTCTTAAGACTTGGAGGCGTTGTGCCTTCTGACAAAATGAGGATAAGCTTCCTCGCCAAGATGGGCTTGCCATTCAAAGCCTTCGTAGGAGAAATGCTTTAACTCGTTGGTTGTAGTTATTTGATTTTGAAGAATATAGCGCACCATGGCTCCTCTACATGATTTGGCCCATACGGCTTGCATCTTCAAGGTTCCGTTTGGCTGTTGCACATAGAACAGCGGTTGTATTACGTTGACCTCTTGGCACACGCGTTTCCAGTCGAAGAGATGTTCGTATTCTTCTGTCGAGAGATGCAGGAGCGTATGATCGTCGTCTTTTACACTTTGTAGCAGTATGTCGGTCAGTTTGTTTTTCCAGAACTGGTTCACCGGTTGACCGTTTGTAGCAGGCAGACGGGTGCAATGTTCCATGCGGTAGGGAACAATGCCATCCATTGGCCGCAGTAAGCCGTAGAGGAAACAAGTAATCCAGAGATGTTGCTGGGCATATGTCAAAGCCTGCTCGCTAAGGGTGTTTGCTTTGAGATGTTTGTAGGCCTGACCATTGTATGCGAACAATGCAGGGAGCTTCTCTGCATGGTGAAAAGCTTGGTAACGTTTCAGATTCTCTACAGCCAGTTTGTTGCTGCAATCCAGTTGTCGTGCCAATTCTGCCACATCCAGCTGTGCCATGTCACAAGCCAGTTCGTTGGCCTGTTCTTGAAAAAGAGGTTGGGTGCGTGGTTGCCGTTGTGTGGTTGCCACCATGATTTTTGCATTGGCTAAAAGTATTTGCATGTGTATTGGGTTTGTATAATGATGAACTGTATAAGGCAGGATGCCATTACCTGTGCTTTTACTTCATGAAATCGGGTCTCTCCATACCTTAGTAGAATAGAGGTAGGAGAAATACATGAGTTTATAGGCTTGAAAAAGGAGGAGAGGAGCATGGCAACACAGTCGGGCGCGTAATCTCTTTCCGAAACAACGGTAGCCTAACGCAGCCAATGTATCGACATGCAGCCCCCGCAGCTTTCGGTGCATGCCGATTAATGCCACATAATCCGTAAGCTCCTCATAGTGCTGGCATAAGGTATGAAGCGCTGCGTCTGTCTTGTCAAGGAAAGTTGCGTTGTCCTCGAAAAGGCAGAATCCTACCGGGTTGTCAATGTGTGCAACCGGTATTCCTGCCTGTTGCAATGCCTTCCCATAAGCCACATCTTCATAACCATATCCGGTGTAGCTTTCATCTAACGGTATCTGCAAGGCGAGCGCACGCTGTATGAAGTAATTACAGGTATGAAAGTGCCAATAAGGATGCTTCCTGCGTTGCATGACACCTTGTCGGGCAAGAGCTGCCACCTCACACCTATACCGCAGATTGTTTTTTGAAGGCGCTATGGCACAATAGCCGCCATAAACAACCTGTGCGCTATGGCGTGCGTAGTTTTGTATGAAGTCTGCCGATACAAGGGTCATGTCGCCATCTATCAAGAGCACATAATCCGTTGTAGCCACTGAAACTAAATAGTTCCTGATGGCAGCCCGCCCCTTGTTCCTCTCCAAAAGCAGATAGCGGCAGTGGGGAAGCGCTGCAATCTTTTGGTTTGCTTCCCGGCATGCCCCATCTGTCGAAGCATCGTCGGCCACAACAATCTCCCATCGCTCCCACATTGCCCATCCCTTTTGGGCTAACAGATCCGTTACGAGCCGGTATGCGTTACAATTGTATACAGGAATCAAAACAGAGAGTGATGCCATTCTCTTTTCATTTTAGCAAAATGTGAGATAACGTCCTGTAACGCTCTGTTTACAATGGCATATATCTTCAGGACGTCCTGCGAACACCAGGTTGCCACCTTTGTCTCCGCCTTCCGGTCCTAAGTCTATCAGCCAGTCAGCACTTTTGATGATTTCCATATTGTGCTCGATGACGATGACAGAATGCCCCCGTTCAATCAATGCGTTGAGTGCCTTGAGCAGGCGTTGGATATCATGGAAATGCAAACCGGTAGTAGGCTCATCGAAAATGAACAGGGTAGGGTCTGCACACTCCTTACCTAAATAGTAGGCGAGTTTGACACGCTGGTTTTCTCCACCCGACAAGGTAGAAGAACTCTGTCCCAGTTGTATATACCCCAAGCCCACATCCTGTAAGGGCTGCAGACGTTCCGCGATGAGGGGCTGATCATATTGCTTGAAGAAATCAATCGCCTCGTCTACCGTCATGCACAACACATCATAAATGTTCCGGTCGTGGAATTTCACATCCAACACATCTTTCTTGAAACGCTTGCCATGACAAGCCTCACATTCCAGTACGAGGTCGGCCATAAACTGCATCTCCACCTGTATGACACCCGCTCCCTTACATTCCTCACAGCGTCCGCCTTCGGCATTAAACGAGAAGTACTGGGCACTGAATCCCATCTGCTTTGCCAAGGGTTGTTGGGCAAAGAGCTGGCGAATGGCATCGTATGCCTTTACATACGTAGCCGGGTTGGAACGTGTAGACTTGCCGATAGGATTCTGGTCGATCATTTCCACATGCTTCACGCGTTGCCAGTCGCCCTCTAACGCCAGATATTCACCAGGGTAATCAGCCGGTTCATCTAAATGCCGTTTCAAGGCAGGAAAAAGAATACCTTTCACAAGCGTACTCTTGCCCGAACCGCTCACACCTGTTACTACCGTGAGCACATTCAGCGGAAAATCAACTTGTATACCTTTTAAGTTATGCATGCGAGCCCCGCGCAGACGGATGGCGTGCGTAAAGGCGCGACGAGTGGCAGGAACCTCAATCTTTTCCTGCCCGGTAAGGTATTTGATGGTATGCGACTCAGGATAGGCTTCGGTTGTGGCTTGAGACAGCTGTGCTGTATCTCCCTCAAACACGATGCGCCCTCCAAGTCGCCCGGCATTGGGACCCACGTCTATCAGGTAGTCGGAAGCCCGCATCATTTCTTCATCATGTTCCACCACAATCACCGTGTTGCCCAGTTGCTGCAAATCTCTCAACACCTCAATCAACCGTTCCGTGTCGCGACTATGCAATCCGATAGAAGGCTCGTCGAGGATATACAACGAACCGACCAGCGAGCTGCCCAAAGCCGTTGTAAGATTGATGCGCTGCGACTCTCCACCAGAGAGCGTGTTGGAAGGACGGTTCAAACAAAGATAGCCTAATCCCACTTGACAGATATAATGCAGGCGGTTGGTGATTTCCGCAAGCAAGCGTTTGGCAACAGCCGCATCGTGAGCGTCCAGCGAAAGGTGTGTGAACCAATCATACAGCACGCTGATAGGCATCTGCACCAAGTCAACAATGCTCCGCCCTTCAATCTTTACCCATTCCGCCTCCTTTCTCAAGCGTCCACCGGCACAGTCCGGACATAATGTTTTGCCACGATAACGGCTAAGCATAACCCGATACTGTATTTTATAGGTGTTTTCCTGAACCATTTGGAAGAAACCGTCAATACACACCCGTTCCCTCACTTCAAGATGTTGCTCGGAAGGCAGGCCATGCCACAGCATGCGTTTCTGTGCGGCAGAAAGTTCATAGTAAGGGGTGAAGAGCGGGAAATTATCTTTGGCAGCCCTTTTGCAGAACTCATTCTTCCATTCCCCCATCTTCTCACCATGCCAACATTGCACACAGCCTTCCGCCACACTCAATGTTGTATTGGGAATAACCAGATGCTCGTCGATACCTATAATGCTTCCGAACCCTTCGCAGGTAGGGCAGGCCCCCGCAGGCGAATTGAAAGCGAACAAGTTGTCGGTAGGCTCTTGAAATGTCATCCCGTCAGCTTCAAATCTCGAAGAGAAATCATAGGTCAGCATAGACGGCAGGAAAACCAGTCGGCAAGCCCCGTCGCCTTCATACATAGCAGTCTCTACCGAGTCTAAGAGTCGTGAAATCTGGTCGTTGGCAGCCGATACGCTCAAACGGTCAATAACGAGGTAAGGCTCTTCGATTGTTGGCTGTGCACCTTGTTGCATGTCGGCAAGCAAATCGTCGATGCGCACCACCTCATGCTGTTTGCCAATCATCACACGCAGATAGCCACCTTGCAACGCCATTTCCAGTTGGCGTGCGAGTGTTCGTCCTTCGGCAACAATCAATGGTGCGAGAATCATGAATTTTGTGCCCTCTGAATATTGCTGCACGCAGGTCAGCACATCTTCAGGCGTATGTTTCTTCACTTCGCGCCCACTTATCGGGGAGATGGTTTTGCCAATACGTGCAAAGAGCAGACGAAGATATTCGTAGATTTCAGTCGAGGTGCCCACTGTTGAGCGTGGGTTGCGGGCTATGACCTTCTGTTCGATGGCAATAGCCGGAGGCAATCCTTTGATGAAATCGTACTCGGGCTTGCTCAGTCGGCCCAGAAACTGGCGGGCATAGCTCGACAGAGATTCCACGTAACGTCGTTGGCCTTCGGCATACAATGTGTCGAAGGCCAATGAACTCTTACCTGAACCGCTGACTCCCGAAATGACAATCAGTCGGTTGCGTGGAATCTTCAAGCTGATGTTCTGCAGGTTGTTTACCCTGGCTCCTTTTATCTCTATGTATTTCATGAAGCTTCCCTGATTCTTTTTTTTATTGGAGAGAATCCTCTCGCCCTTTCAGTCGTGAAAACAGCCGTACAAGGGCGAGAGGATGAAAGTGTCTTACAGACTGAGGAACAGGCGGTGAATAGCCTCCGACTCGTTCAGTTCAGGATGGAAGGAGGTGACGAGTTGTCTGCCCTGTCTGGCCGCAACGATATGACCGTCTACTTCGGCAAGAATGTCCACGCCTTCACCTACCGACTTGATATAAGGGGCCCTGATGAAGGTCATGGGCACAGGCTCTGCGATACCCTTCAGGGGTGCTTCTGTATAGAAACTACCCAATTGGCGGCCGTAAGCGTTGCGTCTTACTTCTATTGCCATGGTAGCCAATCCTGTACCGTCTTCACCCTCTATGCGTTCGGCAAGCAATATCATGCCTGCGCAAGTGCCAAAAACAGGCATGCCCTGCAGTATGGCTGTGCGAAGAGGGTCGAACAGTCCTGTGTCGCGTAGTAGCTTGCGCATCGTGGTACTTTCGCCACCCGGAATGACAAGTCTGTCGAAGGGGCGCTCAATATCCTTCAGTTGCCTGATTTCAAATGTTTCCGCCCCTATCTTCTGCAGCATCATTTCATGTTCGGCAAAAGCCCCTTGCAATGCCAGAATGCCAATTCTCATTTGCCTCTTTCAGCCATTAAGAGTTCTATTTCGTGCTCGTTGATACCCACCATGGCTTCACCGAGATCTTCCGACAACTCTGCCAACTTCTTCGGGTCGTTGTAGTTTGTTACAGCCTGAACGATGGCAGCTGCACGTTTAGCAGGATTGCCACTCTTGAAGATACCACTGCCTACAAACACACCCTCTGCTCCGAGCTGCATCATCAAAGCGGCATCAGCAGGTGTAGCTACACCACCTGCGGCAAAGTTCACTACCGGCAACTTACCGTTTTGGTGTACAAATTCTACGAGGTCGTAGGGCACCTGCAACTTCTTGGCTGCTTCATAGAGCTCATCCTCACGCATGCTCACAAGCTGGCGAATCTCACTTTGCATCAAACGCATGTGACTTACAGCCTGCACCACATCGCCTGTTCCGGGCTCACCCTTTGTGCGAATCATCGTAGCACCTTCAGCAATACGTCTGAGGGCTTCTCCAAGATTGCGGGCACCACAAACAAAAGGAACATCAAACTGGTTCTTGTCGATGTGATAGATGTTATCGGCAGGCGACAATACCTCGCTCTCGTCAATATAATCGATCTCGATAGCCTGCAGAATCTGTGCCTCAGCGATATGTCCGATACGGCATTTGGCCATCACAGGAATTGTTACAGCTTCTTGAATGCCTTTAATCATCTTCGGATCACTCATGCGCGATACGCCTCCTGCTGCACGAATATCAGCGGGAATACGTTCCAAGGCCATTACTGCACAGGCACCGGCTGCCTGGGCAATACGTGCCTGCTCGGGAGTTGTAACGTCCATAATCACACCGCCTTTGAGCATTTGTGCCAGATTGCGGTTCAGAGTTTGTCTTTCTTTTGTCATGTTCTTATAATTATATATGAATATGTGATACGTTGTTGGTGGCTTGTTGTTTGCCGTTTAAGAAATATGCTTTCGGTAATCGCTGGGCGCCATCCCTTTCAATCGCTTGAAAAACTTCGTGAAATGGGCTTGCGAAGAAAAGCCATAGTCGTATGCTATCTCCTGCAGGGTTGCCGCTGTTGTCCGTATGTCACGTTCAATGCCTTCTATGAGCTGCTGTTCGATCAAACTCTTGGGCGATTGGGAGGCAATGCGGGCTGTAACCTGAGAGAGGTAACGACTACTCACATTCAGATAGTCGGCATAAAAGGCCACATCGCTACGCTGCTTGTGATAGGCTGCCACCGCCTGCAGGAAATCATGATAAAGCTCTTTGCTCCGACTTCCCGCATGCTCACTATGTGAGGCCATGGCCCGTGCGTAATCCATTGCTTTCTGTTTGGCCTCTTTCAGTTCATCGCCTTGCGAGAGGTAGAAGGCGATGGCGGCCGAAATGGTGTTGCCAAAGCCATGACTCGGTTCCTCGTCGAGCAAGAGAATCTGTTTGTGCTCTTTGTTGCCAAGAATCATGGCTGCCTCATTGCGACGCATGATGACAAGGTCGCATAAGGGAAGCAGTTGTCCGCGAATGAGTGCCAGCAGATGACTCTCCATCAGCATGTCGCCATTGCTGGAAAAGACAACAGGGTCGTAAACCACGTGGTGTGGATTGTATTTGCGCAATGCCGTAACAACAACCGACAGGATGGCTGCATTGCGAATCATACCAATCTTTACAGTGGAAGGTTCTACATCGTTCACAATGGCTTCTATCTGGGCTTCCACAACAGAAGCAGGAATATCGTGAAACTCTTGAATACCCAATGTGTTCTGAATTGTGATACACGTTACGGCAGATGTGGCAATACCACCCAGTTCGGTGATGGTACGAATGTCGGCCTGAAGGCCTGAGCCTCCAGTGCTGTCGCTACCGGTTATCGTCAGGATGGTATTCATTCTATCTTATCGAGCTATTTTCCTTTATGGTTTGGAAAAACATTATTTGCGGACTTGGTCCTGAAAGCCGATGCAAAATTAAGAAAATAAATTCTTACGACAATGAATACTTCTTAATTTGACAACAAAAACTACGTTTTGGGCAAAAAATGATATAGGTGAAAGGTCTGTTTGTTCCTCTTGTCATCCCAAAACGCAACTGTAGCCCCTGTATCGCAAAGAGGGAAAAGACATGCCTTTGTCTTGCCGAACAGACAGTCTGGAGTTCAGTAGAAAAAGGAGTGGGGAGATACTTTTCCATTTGTGTCTGGATGTTCTCATGTTGCTTCGTGCTGCGCACGTTGATTACTCGTTCAGCACTCGTTCTGCTCCACAGTTTTACG
>CAMAMZ010000047.1 GCA_945837185.1 uncultured Bacteroidales bacterium
ATGGCTGCCGTAAACGTGCAGAACCGTGTGAGTCAGGCACAGGCGCTCCTTCCTGCTGAAGTTACACGTGTGGGTGTGACGGTACAGAAACGTCAGACATCCAATGTTATCATGTTCTCGCTTACAACAGAAGACGGACGTTACGACGATGTGTTCCTCACCAACTATGCTAATATCAATGTCATTCCGGCATTGAAACGTATCTCGGGTGTGGGTGATGTGCAGTCGCCGGGTATGAAAACATATTCTATGCGTATCTGGTTAAAGCCAGATAAGATGAAGCAATATGGTCTTATTCCGTCTGATATCTCTGCTGCATTGGCCGAACAGAACATTGAGGCCGCACCAGGTAAGTTTGGTGAGCAGAGCGATATGGCTTTTGAGTATGTGATGCGCTATAAGGGACGTCTGAAGACTCCTACGGAATATGAAAATATTATCATTGCCAGCACAAATGACGGACAAACACTCCGCCTGAAAGATGTAGCAAAGGTGGAACTGGGAGGTTTGGTCTACAGTGTTGCCATGCGTAACAACAACCAACCTTCAGTGATGGGTATGGTGCAGCAGATTGCGGGCTCCAATGCCAACCAGATTGCCAGCGATGTGAAGAAAGAGCTCGAAAAGCAAGCCAAGTCTTTCCCTCCGGGCATGGTATATAAAATCAATATGGACGTAACCGAGTTCCTCTATGCTTCTATCGAGGAGGTTATCTTCACCCTCGTGCTCACCCTGCTGCTGGTGTTCTTGGTGGTTTACATTTTCCTGCAGGACATCCGCTCCACATTGATTCCTATGATTGCAGTGCCTGTGGCTTTGATTGGTACGTTCCTCTTCCTGTGGATTTTCGGATTCTCTGTCAATCTTCTTGTACTTTCGGCCTTGCTACTTGCCATTGCCATTGTGGTCGATGATGCCATTGTGGTAGTAGAGGCTGTACACGCTAAGCTTGACCAAGGCTACAAGAGTGCGCTCACAGCGTCTATTGACGCCATGAACGAAATTTCAGGAGCTATCATCTCCATTACCCTTGTGATGTCTGCGGTGTTTATCCCAGTATCCTTCATGGGCGGAACGAGTGGTACTTTCTATCGTGAATTCGGTATCACCATGGCTGTGTCAATCCTTATTTCTGCTGTCAACGCGCTTACGCTGTCACCGGCTCTTTGTGCCATGTTCCTGAAACCTCATGAGAAGGACGCTGAGCACAAGATGTCAACCGTCGACCGCTTCCATGCTGCTTTCAATGTGCAGTACGAAAAGTTGCTCGACAAATATAAGAACGGTGTGGCCAAGGTTATCCACCACCGTATCCTTGCCGGTGTATCGGTTGTTATAGGTATCGTGGTACTTGTGCTGACCATGGCCACTACCAAGACAGGTTTGGTTCCTGATGAAGATACGGGTGTGTTGTTCTGTACGGTTTCTATGGCACCTGGTACAAGTCAGGCTCGTACACAGGAAGTGATTGACCAGATTGATAAGATGTTGGCGTCCAATCCGGCTATCCGGAGTCGTGAACAGCTTGTAGGTTATAACTTCATAGCAGGTCAGGGTTCCGACCAGGCCACCTTCATTATCAAGCTTAAGCCTTTCGAGGAGCGTCCGAGCGGATTCTTCTATAATCTTTCTGGTTTGTGGCAGGGTGACGGTTTGATGAGATTCTTCGTCAATCCACAGGCTGTGAACTCGGTACTTGGTATGATCTATAAACAGACTGCGGAAATTAAAGATGCGCAAATCTTGGCCTTCGCACCACCTATGATTAATGGTTTCGGTGCTACCAATGGTTTGACATTCTCTATGCAGGATAAAACGGGTGGCGATTTGACCAAGTTCTTCGAAATCACCAAGAAGTATCTGGCAGAATTGAACAAACGTCCGGAAATTGCCATGGCCATGACATCCTACAATCCAAACTATCCGCAGTATATGGTTGATGTTGATGTGGCAAAGTGTAAGCAGAGCGGCATTTCGCCCAATACCGTGCTTTCTACATTGCAGGGATATTACGGTGGTCTCTATGCATCTAACTTCAATGCATACGGAAAACTCTATCGTGTCATGATCCAAGGTGACGTTGAGAGCAGGGCCAAACCAGCCGACATCTCCAATATCTATGTGCGTACACCAGGTGGTATGTCGCCCGTAAGCGAGTTCTGTTCGTTGCGTCGTGTCTACGGACCGTCAAATGTCAACCGCTTCAACCTCTTTACTTGTATTAATGTCAATGCTACGGCAGCCGATGGCTATTCTTCTGGACAAGCCATTGCCGCTATCGAGGAAGTGGCTGCACAGGTATTGCCCGACGGTTATGGTTTGGACTATTCCGGCCTTACCCGTTCAGAGCAAGAGTCGAGCAACTCAACAGGCATCATTTTCGCCCTCTGTCTTGTGTTCGTCTACCTCATCCTCTCCGCGCAGTATGAGAGCTATATCCTGCCGTTGGCAGTAATCCTCTCCATACCGTTCGGTCTTGCCGGAGCCTTTATCTTTACCGATATCTTCGGACACAGCAACGATATCTACATGCAGATTGCCTTGATCATGTTGATAGGTCTGTTGGCAAAGAATGCCATCCTTATTGTACAGTTCGCCCTTGAACGTCGTATGACGGGTATGGCCATCCGCTATTCAGCAATCTTGGGTGCCGGTGCACGTCTGCGTCCTATTCTGATGACATCTTTGGCCATGATCATTGGTTTGTTGCCTTTGATGTTTGCATCGGGTGTAGGTAAGAATGGTAACCAGACATTGGGAGCAGCCGCTGTAGGTGGTATGTTGATAGGTACCATCTGCCAGTTGTTTGTTGTTCCTGCCCTCTTTGCTGTTTTCCAATGGTTGCAGGAGAAAATTAAGCCGCTTGTCTTTGAGGATGAGCAAAATACGGAAGCTGCGGCTGAACTTGAGCAGTATGCCCATGCTAAGTCTACAGTAACGCCACAAAACTATAAGAACCAATATGATGAAGTATAAGAATATCACCACCTCCGTAGTAATGGGACTTGCGCTGCTCGCTTTGAGCGGCTGCAAGTCACTCTACGGAAAATATGAGCGTCCTGACGTAAAGACGGAAGGACTGGTAAGAGATGTCGTGTCTGACCGTGATACCCTTGCCGTCACCGATACAGCCTCTTTTGCCAATGTGCCATGGCGTAGCGTATTTACTGATGCACGCCTTCAGGCCCTTATAGAGCAAGGTTTGGCACAGAATCCTGATTTGCTCAATGCTGCCCTCAATGTCAAGATGACACAGGCCCAGCTTCTTTCTGCAAAGTTGGCATTTATACCGGCTTTCTCTTTCACACCGCAAGGCACCATTTCTTCATGGGATGGCAACAAAGCCAGTCAGGTGTATTCTCTTCCTGTCAATGCCAGCTGGATGATTGACCTTTTTGGCAATCTGCTTTCTGTGAAACGTAGTGCCCAGATGTCACTTTTGCAGATGCGTGATTACCAGTTGTCGGTACAAACATCGTTGGTGGCTGGTATTGCCAATATGTATTACACGTTGCTCATGCTCGACCGCCAGTTGCAGATTGTTGACGAGATGGAAGCCCTCACCAAGAAAACTTGGGAGCAGATGAAGGTGTTTAAGGAAACCCGTCAGGGCTATTATTCAACGGCCGTGCAGACAGCGGAGAGCAACTATTATTCCGTGCTCACGCAGAAGACAGACCTCAAGCGTCAGATTCGTGAGGTGGAGAACTCTCTGTCATTACTGATTGGCCAGCAGGCACAAACCATTGCGCGTGGCACCCTTGAGGCACAACAACTGCCCGAAAAGTGGTCGACAGGTGTTGGTATACAACTGCTTGCCAACCGTCCTGATGTGCATGCTGCAGAGATGTCACTCGCACAATGCTTCTATGGTGTGCAGACGGCACGCAGCCGCTTCTATCCCAGCATCACCATCAGCGGAACAGGCGCCTTTACCAATAATAGCGGTGGCGGTATCGTGAATCCAGGCAAGTGGTTGCTGAGTGCTGTAGGGTCGCTCACACAGCCTATCTTCCAGAATGGCAGGCTGATAGCAGGCCTCAAGGTAGCCAAGGCTCAATACGAGCAAGCATATAATACATGGCAGAATGCCATCCTTAAGGCGGGAAGCGAAGTGAGCAACGCCTTGGTTCAGTATAATGCATCTGCCGAGAAGAGTGCCATTGAGGCCAAGCAGATTGAGGTGCTCAAGGATAATGTGGCTTCTACGCTCGAAATGATGGAAAGCAAGAATGCCACCTATTTGGAAGTAATCCAGGCGCAGAGCAGTCTTCTCAATGTACAGTTGAGCAAAGTCGTCGACGATTTCTCCAAGATGCAGGCTGTGGTGAACCTTTATCAGGCACTCGGTGGGGGTGTCAAGTAACTGACTTAAAATGTGAAACTTATGGCAAGCCAAATCAGTGATAAAGCCGTGATTTCGCCCAAGGCGAAGATTGGCAATAATTGCAAAATTTTCCCCTTCGTATATATTGAGGATTATGTGGAAATAGGTGATAACTGTATTATCTTTCCTTTCGTGAGCATCCTCAGTGGTACCCGTATGGGAAATGACAACAAGGTGCATCAGGGTGCTGTAGTAGGTGCCCTGCCGCAGGACTTCAACTTCCGTGGTGAGAAGACTGAACTTATCATCGGCAATGGTAATATCATCCGTGAGAATGTAGTCATCAATCGCGCCACACATGCAGGCGGACAAACCGTTATAGGCAACTATAACTTCCTGATGGAAGGTGCCCATATCTCGCACGATACGAAGGTGGGCGACCATTGTGTGTTTGGTTATGGAACAAAGATTGCGGGCGATTGTGAAATACACAATGGTGTCATCTTTAGTAGTAGCGTTATTCAGAATGCCCGTACAAGGGTAGGAGAGTGCGCTATGATTCAAGCTGGAACAACGTTCTCCAAAGATGTTCCTCCCTTTGTGATAGCAGGGGGTAAACCTATAGGCTACAATGGCCCGAACATCACGATGATGACGGCCAACGGCATCGACGAGAAAGTGCAGAAACATGTTGCCAATGCCTATCGTTTGGTATTCAATGGGCAGACAAGTGTCTTTGACGCGATTCTTCAGATAAAGGCACAGGTGCCCGATGGTCCAGAGATTCGTATCATTACCGATTTCTTGAGTACCACACAGATGGGTATTATGGGTAAGGAAGTAGGGTAGTATATGCTTTTTTGTTAAGTATATTATTTCAATCATGCTATTTTACGACGAAGTCGGTTTTTCCGTGAGGAAAGCCGGCTTTTTTAATGGCTGTTCCTGATTGCACCTTCTTGTTATAAGAAACAGCAGAGCAGGTGCCATTTTGTTTGAAAAATGTTTGTTGGATTCATACTTTCTTTTTATTTTTGCGGTAAAATCTATCTTTAAATCATCGAAATAAGTCAATTATCATGAAGAGAAAATTCCTCAGCCTGTTCCTACTCCTTGCAGTATGGACCGTAGCAAAAGCGGAGCGGCTATTGGTGCAAACCCCTCACACTTCGCTTGTCATTGAAGTTTCAAACAAAACACAGTCACGCTATGTGTACTATGGGCCTCGGCTCGATGAGCGTGATGTGCCACACCTCTTGTCTGCTGGAGGACGCACCTACATCTATCCCGCTTTTGGAACCGACATTGTGCGCTCTTCGGCGTTTGCCATGGAGCATGCCGACGGTAGTCTTGCCACCGAACTGCAATATGTATCGAATGAAACGCGCGATGAGGGCACTTCATCTGTTACTACCATCCACCTGAAGGATAAAGTATATCCTGTTTTTGTAGATGTGTGCTATCGTGCCTACAAAGATGTCGATGTTATCGAAACATGGACGGAGATTACGCACGAAGAGAAACGTACGGTTACCTTGACCCAGTTCGCTTCCGCCCGTATTCCTTTGCGCTACGATGATATATGGATAAGTCACCTCTATGGTGCGTGGGGCAATGAGTGCCGTTTGGTCGAAGAAAAACTCAATCCCGGACGTTTGGTAATCAGTAATGCGGCACCTATCCGCAATGCGCAGTGCGAACACCCAGAGGTGATGTTCTCATTGCATGGCAAGCCCACAGAACAGACAGGCGATGTCATTGGTGCGGTGCTTTGCTATAATGGCAGCTATAAACTCTCGGTCGAAATGCTGAATGCCAATCATCTGTATTTCACCGCCGGTATCAACGAAGAGTATTCTGCTTATCATTTACGTAAAGGCGAACGTTTCGTTACCCCTCCGTTGGCACTTACCTATAGCCAAGAAGGCAAGGGGGGTGTGAGTCGCACCTTCCATCGTTGGGGACGTAACTACAAACTGTGCCATGGCAATCAGTTGCGCGATGTGCTTCTCAACAGTTGGGAAGGAGTTTATCTCGATATCAAACAACCCGAGATGGCACAGATGATGCAGGACATCGCTGACATGGGTGGTGAACTTTTTGTTATGGACGACGGATGGTTTGGCCGCAAGTATCGCCGTGATGTGGATAATGCGGCGTTGGGCGATTGGATTGTCGATGAGCGTAAGTTGCCTGATGGCATTGAAGGATTGGTACGTACAGCCAAAGAGAAAAAGGTGAAGTTTGGTATTTGGATAGAGCCGGAAATGGCCAATAAAGCCAGTGAGCTCTATGACCAGCATCCGGATTGGATTCTCAATGCCCCGAACCGTCCTTTGGCCATGGGACGAGGAGGAACACAACTCGTGCTCGACCTCACCAATCCTAAGGTGCAGGATTTTGTCTTCGGTATTGTCGATAACTTGCTCACACGCTATCCGGAGATTGCTTATATCAAGTGGGATGCCAATATGTCCATACAATCGCATGGATCAAATTATCTTTCCAAGGAAGACCAGAGTCATCTTTTCATTGCTTACGAACAAGGGTTGCGCAAGGTATGCGAACGCATCCGGGCCAAATACCCTGATGTGGTGATGCAGGATTGTGCCAGTGGAGGCGCCCGCGTCAACTGGGGCATGCTGCCTTATTTCGATGAGTTCTGGACAAGCGATAATACGGATGCTTTCCAGCGTATCTATATGCAATGGGGCACAAGCCATTTCTTCCCGGCCATTGCGATGGCCTCGCATATCAGTGCATCGCCTAACCATCAGACACACCGCACACTCCCTTTGAAATACCGCATTGATGTTGCCATGAGTGGCCGGTTGGGTATGGAGCTGCAACCCAGAGCCATGACCGAAGAAGAACGGACACAGTGCCGTAAGGCGATAGCCGACTATAAACAGATACGCCCCGTGGTACAGCTGGGCGACCTGTATCGTCTTGTCAGTCCTTATGAGAACAAGAACTTTGCTTCCCTTATGTATGTGTCAGAAGCAAAGGATCAGGCCGTGTTCTATTGGTGGAAGCTCCGAACCTTTGTAGATGAGCGAATGCCACGCATCCGTTTGCAAGGTCTCGACCCCACACGTTTGTATAAGTTGCGTGAACTCAATCGTATCGACAAGAGAGCTATGATGCTCGAAGGGAAAGTGTTCACCGGGGCCTATCTCATGCAGCGAGGCATTGATATGCCGGGCAGTCACGACATAGACAACCGTACAGACTGGGCCAGCAGAGTATTGTATCTGGAGGCACAATAAAACATGTCAATAACTGACAGTGCAGGGTATGCCGGCGTTCACCACACGTCGGCATATCTCGTCTAATTCTGCAGGGCTGGCTTTCGTAAGCAAGGGGGCAGGAGTCTCTCTGTCTATAGTGTAGATCATCACACCCTCAGGTTGAATCTCTTGTAATGCCTCAAGCCACGGACCTACGAATTGCTCGTCGGTGTTGCTCACGGTTGCTCCCTCAAAACAGCCATGCATGAACAGTGTCTGTATGAAAAGATGGCCCTTAAAGGCCTGCATGTGACGGATGATATCGGTCACTTGGTAGTGGGATGAACAAGGACGGTCCACCTTATTTATATATATAGGGTCTACCGTGTCAAGTTTCAGAATTGTGCGGTCAAAACGCATCAACGCCTCACGTATGGCAGGTCGGTGCATCTGTGTAGCATTGCTGAGTATCGACACTTGTGCTTGTGGACAATATTGGTCGCGCAAAAGCAACGTGTCATCCACTATGTCCACGAAGTGAGGATGCAGGGTTGGTTCTCCATTGCCGGCAAAGGTGAGTACGTCGGGCAACTGTCCTGCCGTTGCCATGTATGCCAACTTTTCCTGTAGGGCTTCCCTTACCGCCTCGCGAGAAGGAAAAGTGTGGTGCGGAAGGCGTTCGTGGTTGAAGCCACATTCGCAGTAAATACAGTCAAATGTGCAGCACTTACCGTCGTCGGGAAGGAGGTTGATGCCTAACGATAGTCCTAAACGTCGGCTGTGTACCGGACCATAGAGGGGTGAGTTGTGTAACGATGTTGTCATAGCCTGCTTCTGTTTATCTTGTTCTCAACCTACAAAGGTAGCAATAATAATCGAGATTAGTCGTAAAAGGCGGCTTCTGTAGCGTTAATGCTCGTTAAACCGTTGCAGAGTCCTGATTTTTTTTGTTACTTTGCAAGAAATTTGGAGTATTATACCCTTTTTAGAAATGGTAAAAAGACGGACTAAGGCACGCGGTCGGCAACGATTGCAGGCAATCACGCTTTGTATCAGCACGGCAATGGTGCTGATTCTGCTGGGAATGGTAGTGCTTTCTGTACTCACGGCACGCAACATTTCCTCCTATGTGAAAGAGAATCTTGTAGTGACAATGCTCTTGGAGCAGGATATGACCCATTCTGAGGCGCAACAGCTTTGTGCCAAGTTGCGTAAACGTCCTTACATACGCAAACTCGAGTATGTGAGCAAAGAACAAGCATTGAAAGAACAAACCAAAGCGTTGGGAGGCGATCCTACGGAGTTTACCGGAGGCGTGAATCCCTATCTGGCATCGGTCGACCTTACCCTTTGTGCCGATTGTGCCAATAACGATTCTTTGAAGTGGATAACAGCGGAATTGCGTAAATATCCAAAGGTGAGCGAGATTACTTATCAGAAAGATTTGGTTGAACAGGTGAACCGCACCTTGACAAAGATAAGTATTGGCCTGTTGGTTCTGGCAGTGCTCCTTACCATTGTCTCCTTTTCGCTTATCAACAACACCGTGCGTTTGGGCATCTATGCCCGCCGTTTCTCTATCCATACAATGAAACTCGTTGGAGCTTCATGGGGCTTCATTCGCAAACCTTTTGTGCAACAGGCTGTGGGGGTAGGATTGGTGGCAGCTATTCTTGCCAATGGTGTCTTGGCGGCCTGTTTATGGGCTTTATATAACTATGAGCCCGATATCCTGACGGTGCTCAACTGGCAGGAAATGGCATTCACAGCGGCAGCAGTCTTCCTTTTTGGCATGCTCATCACCTCTTTGTGTGCCTGCATCGCCGTCAACAAGTTCCTGCGTATGAAGGCCGGCGACCTCTATAAGATATAACTTGTTATTTATTCACAAATCAAATATGGACAAGAAAAACTTTGCTTTTGATAAAGTAAATTTCATGCTGCTGGCCTTGGGTATGGCAGTGGTTATTGTTGGATTCCTGCTCATGGCAGGGGGGAGTTCGAATGAACAGGCTTATGACCCGGAAATCTTCAGTCCCCTTCGTATCAAGGTGGCACCCGTAGTGTGTTTTATGGGTTTCGTGTCGATGGTGTATGCCATTGTGCGCAGACCGAAAGATGAAGCATAATAATATAAGAAACAACCATGGATATATTGCAAACCGTTATCATTGCGATTGTTGAGGGACTGACGGAGTTCCTTCCTGTTTCAAGCACAGGACACATGATTATCGCGCAAAGTCTGTTAGGCGTGGAGAGCACACCTTTTGTTAAGGCCTTCACCATTATCATCCAGTTTGGAGCCATCCTCTCTGTCATCTGTCTCTATTGGCGTCGTTTCTTCTATCCGCAGACGGTGGGCAACGGTCAAGGTTATTGGCAAGCCATGCTGGGCTTCTACGGCCGTTTGGTGGTAGGTGTTTTGCCAGCCGTTGTCTTGGGTTTGGCTTTCAACGATTTGATAGAGGAGAATTTGGGCAACGTCAATCTCGTGGCGTGGATGCTTATCTTGGGAGGTGTGTTCATGCTTTTCTGCGACCGCATCTTCAATAAAGGGAGTGAACAGACGGAACTCACCTATAAGCGTGCCTTTTTCATAGGTCTCATTCAGTGTATCTCCATGATACCAGGAGTGTCACGCTCCATGTCTACCATCGTAGGTGGTATGTCGCAGCGTCTAACCCGTAAGGCTGCCGCAGAGTTTTCTTTCTTCTTGGCTGTTCCCACAATGTTTGGAGCTACATGCTTGGAAACCTATAAGATGCTGAAAGGTGGTGAGGCTGCCATCCTCTCGCAAGGCGACAATCTGCAGATGCTCCTGCTGGGTTCGTTGGTGGCGTTTATTGTTGCCATCCTGGCTATTAAGTTCTTTATCAACTACGTTACCCGATACGGATTTGCCGCTTTTGGTTGGTACCGCATTGTTGTGGGTGCCATCATCATAGCCTGTGGTCTGTGTGGGGTGAACCTGCAAATGGTAGATTAATGCTCGATTTCAAGACTGGCGAGGTATTTGCTATCGACAAGCCTTATGGCATTTCGAGTTTTGGAGCTTTGGCACGGGCACGCTATCTGCTCACCAAAACCTTGGGACACAAGGTGAAGATTGGGCATGCCGGTACGCTCGACCCCTTGGCCACCGGTGTCCTCGTGCTCTGCACCGGACGGTGTACCAAGCAGATAGAAACTTTTCAGTCGCATACCAAGGAGTATGAAGCAACCCTGCAGTTGGGAGCAACCACTCCCAGTTACGATTGTGAACATCCGGTAGATGCCACTTATCCTACAGCGCATATCACCGCTGAACTGTTAGCAGAGGTGTTGTCACGTTTCGTTGGCAATATTGCACAGGTGCCACCCAGCTATAGTGCCTGCAAGGTGGAGGGAAAAAGAGCCTATTCTCTTCGTCGTACTGGCGAAGAGGTGGTATTGAAAGCCAAGGATGTATGTATTCACAGCATTGAGCTGCTACGTTTTGACGCTACAGCCATGCAGGCAGATATTCGTGTGGTGTGTGGCAAAGGAACATATATCAGGGCCTTGGCACGTGATGTAGGACGGGCTTTAAACAGCGGTGCCTACCTCACGGCACTTCGACGCACACGTGTGGGCGATTTCAACTTGTCGCGCTGCGTACAGTTGGATTCCTTTCAAGAATGGTTGAATCAACAAGAAATTGTAACGACGATATAATGAAATTATCTCAATTCAAATTTAAACTACCTGAGAGTCAAATAGCTCTTTATCCGCATAGTGTGGTGCATGAATATGAGGAAGAGGACGGCACACACGTCTCTTACCGTACCACACGTCGCGATGAGTGTAAGTTGATGGTGTTACACCGCAAATCGAACACGATAGACCTTTTTAAACGGGATGCTGACGGTAACCCGATAGAAGGCGACTACCTGCAGTTCCGCAATGTGATTGATTATTTCGATGAGGGCGATGTCTTTATCCTCAACGATACAAAGGTGTTCCCTGCCCGTCTCTATGGAACCAAAGAGAAGACCGACGCAAAGATTGAGGTCTTCCTCTTACGTGAACTCAATGAGGAGATGCGTTTGTGGGACGTATTGGTGGAACCGGCACGTAAGATTCGTATTGGCAACAAGCTCTTTTTCGATGAGTCGGGCACTATGGTGGCTGAGGTCATCGACAATACTACCAGTCGTGGACGTACGCTCCGTTTCCTCTATGATTGTCCGCATGATGAGTTCAAGCGCGAATTGTTTGCGCTTGGAGAGGCACCCCTGCCCCGTTATATCATCGACAGGCGTGAGAACCATCATGGCACAGAAGAGGATTTGGAAGACTTCCAATGTATCTTTGCCAAGAACGAGGGAGGCGTCACCGTGCCTGCTTCGGGTTTGCATTTCAGTCGTGAACTGATGAAGCGCATGGAGATAAAAGGTATAGAAACGGCTTTCATCACGCTTCATTGTGGTTTGGGCACCTTCCATGACATTGAAGTGGAAGATTTGACCAAGCATAAGATGGATTCCGAACAGATGTTCATCACCCGCGAGGCATGCGAGCAGGTGAACAGTGCCAAGATGAAGGGACACCGCATCTGTGCCGTGGGAACGAGTGTGGTAAAAGCTACAGAATCTTCTGTGGGCACTGATGGTATGTTGAAACCTTTTGAGGGTTGGACCAATAAGTTTATCTTCCCTCCTTATGATTTCGGACTTGCCGATAACATGATAGCCAATTTCTACCAGCCTTATTCTACCTTACTCATGGAAGCGGCGGCCTTTGGAGGTTATGACCTGGTAATGGAGGCTTACGACCTGGCTGTGAAGCATGGCTTTATGTTTGGTTGTTATGGCGATGCCATGTTGATACTCAATGATTGAGCATAGTGTTTATTTCAGTCTGGGTGCCAATATTGGGCATCGCGAAGATACCATTGCCCGGGCTATAGAACTGATAGGGGAGCGGGTAGGAACTGTCACGGCACAGTCCTCGCTCCTCGAAACGGCTCCGTGGGGCTTTACGTCCTCCCATCCTTTTCTCAATGCCTGCATCTGTTGTTCCACTCGGTTGTCACCGTTTGAGGTGTTGGCAGTTACGCAACAAATAGAAAGGGAATTGGGCAGAACAACAAAATCAGTCAAGGGTGTATACCATGATCGTACGATCGATATAGACATTTTATTATATGATGATCTTCACCTTGAGGATGAGCGTTTGCAGATACCTCATCCCCACATGAAGGAGCGTGATTTTGTGATGGTGCCGTTGCGGGAAATCTATCCCAATTATTAATCGTTTTTACCTAAAAACTCCTTGAGTTTGGGCAGCACCTCTTGTCCTTTCTTGATACCAGCCTCATAAACGGCTCGTATCTTGTCGGCCTGCAATTCTAAACGACCAATATTCAAACGTGTGTCAGGATAAATCACAAACGCATTGCCTGCCGCTTGTTGTGCGGTAACGTAATCCAATTCATGATTATACATGATATGTCTGTCGCGCATCATTGTTGCCACCTTAGGATATTTACGCAGCATGAATCGTAAAGGCCAATATAAATGATTTGCCTTTTTACGGTAGCCCAAGGGTTGTGTCATAATCACAACATTTCGTTGATAGCCCTTGTGCTGCATGAACTCTAAGGGGATGCTGTCCATAATACCACCATCTAAATACATGTGCCCGTCTATCTCCACTGGTTTGGCAAAGACTGGCATAGATGATGAGGCGCGCATCCACTGCAAACACTTGTCATCGCCAACTGATATGTCTTGATAAATGGCTTCGCCTTTCTCTATATCTGTACATACAGCATAGAAAGGCATCGGATTGTCGGAATAGGTTTTGAAATCAAAGGGGTCTATCTCGTAGGGCAGTCGATGATATGAAAAGCGTTCGTTCACGTAATCTCCAGTTTTCCATAGTGACTGCCAACTCATATACTCCTTGTTTCCCACGAGTTTGATATTATAGCGCAAGGCTCTGCCGCGTTGGCGGGATTTGAAGTTACAACCAAACAACACCCCTGCTGACACCCCAGTGGCGCAGTCAAATTGAATATCATTATCCAGGAATACATCCAGAATGCCATGGGTGAACATACTACGTAGTCCACCACCTTCCAACACGAGTCCCACTCCCTGGTTCTGTTTGTTCATATCTTTTGTTATGGGTTTCATTGCTTGCCTTTATTGTCAGTCTTCATTGGTTCTGT
>CAMAMZ010000048.1 GCA_945837185.1 uncultured Bacteroidales bacterium
CAACAATAAAAACAAACGAGTTTGTTTTGTATTGTCTTCGATTTGCACTATCTTTAAATAAGATAGGCTGCATCTCAACAATAAAAACAAACGAGTTTGTTTTGTATTGTCTTCGATTTGCACTATCTTTGTCCCAGATAAGTTGCATCCTTTTGCGGGATGCAGGCAAAACGGAGGAAGTCTGCCAACTGCTGATAAATGAACTTTATATATTTTGACCTAATGAAAATGAAACCTATGATTCGTTTGATGGTTGCTTTTGGCTTAATGAGCTCAGTAACCCCGGTGCAGGCACAAACTGCTGTATTCCACAGTGATATTGCCCGCAAAATCTATTATCGTATTCCAACTCTTGTGAGCAGAAAGAACCAACTCTTGTATTTGGGTGACGACCGTTCGGGTGTAACGGATGCCACGGCATGGGGCGATATTGGTTCTGAAGGGAATATTAGTATTGTGGCGAGAAAAAGCAAGGACAATGGTAAAAACTGGCAGCCTACGCAGGTAGCAGTGAAAGGCCATGGCGACTGCGGCTTTGACAAAGGTCATGGCGATGCTGCTGTGGTGTGGGATGCCCAGACGGGTAGGTTGCTGTTGCTCTGTGCCTCGGGTGAAATAAGCTATGGCCAGTCGGATGTGCGGGTGCGTAAAGAAGGAGAGGGTGATAAGGCTACTTATACGCTCGACTTGTCGAAAGCGCAGCGCGTAGGACGTTATTATAGTGAGGATGGTGGTAAAACCTGGCAGGGAGAGGAGATTACGGCATCTATCTATTCCCTTTTTGATGAGGCTTCTGAAGCCACCTATGATGAGGGAAGAGGAAAAGTGCCTGTAGAGCGATTGTTCTTTGCCAGCGGACGCATCTGCCAGAGCAAGCAGATACGCACAGGGAAGGTGTATCGCATTTATTCCGTGCTCACCACAAACCAAGGCAGTATTCCCGTTTACTCTGACGACTTTGGGCAAAGTTGGTTGCCTTTAGGGGGTGCAGCGGCACGGCCGGCTCCAAGGGGAGATGAGGCGAAGATAGCGGAACTGCCCGATGGCAGCGTGTTGCTCAGTTGCCGTATGCGAGGTGGACGTTATTTCAATATCTATACTTATACCGATGCCGCATCAGCACAAGGCAGTTGGACCCAGCCGGTGGCTTCCACCTCTTTGGAGGGTGGCACGGCAGCGCAGAATAATGCCACAAATGGCGAAATACTCATTGTGCCTGCCCAACAGAAAGATGGCAAGCGTGTGCATGTGGCGTTGCAGACCGTGCCCTTCGGCAATACCATTCCATCTGAAAATAACTCCAATCTGCGCTCTCATGTGTCGGTATACTGGAAGGTGCTTGCCTCACCGGCTGATTATGCTTCGCCTTCCTGCTTCCTGAACGGATGGACAAGGTATGAACTCACAGATGGCCAATCGGCGTATTCGACAATGACCGTTGATGGCAAGGGACGTATCGCCTTTGCCTATGAAGACAATTGCAAGCATTTGGTGTTAGGCAGTCGACCCACAGACATGTACGACCTGATGTTCCGCACGTTGAGCTTGCAGGAAATTACAGGTGGAGCTGTTCGATAGATTTCACAATGAAGTCGCGACACTCTTCCATCAACCATTTGGGGGTACTGGTGGCACCACAGATGCCTATGGTCTGTACCCCCTTTATCCATTCCATGTCAATCTCATTGGCGGCCTCTATCTGATGGCTGTTGGCATTCACGCGCAAACATTCCTTGAACAACACCTTGCCATTGCTGCTCTTATGGCCGCTCACAAAAAGGATAAGGTCGTGGCGGGCTGCAAAGCCTGCAATGTTAGGCATGCGGTTGGCTACCTGGCGGCAGATGGTGTCGAAACTCTGGAAGGTTGCCTTGGGTGAGATATGTTGCTGGATGTAGTTGGTGATGGCACGAAACCCGTCTAACGACTTGGTGGTTTGGGAATACAGGAAGATGTCGCGTGTGAAATCCAGTTTGTCCATATCTTCCAACTGTTCTACCACAATAGCAGTTCCTTGCGTTTGGCCAACCAACCCTAACACCTCAGCATGACCATTCTTGCCGAAGATAACAATCTGGGCATTGGGGTTCTCATCATACTGCCGTTTGATGCGCCTTTGCAGTTGTAACACAACCGGACAGGTAGCATCGATAATGTTGATGCAGTTGTTGTGCGCTATGTCGTAGGTGGCAGGAGGTTCACCGTGTGCCCTGAGCAGCACATTGGCATGGTGCAGATGCTCCAGTTGCTTATGATCGATGGTTTTCAAACCTGCGGCATGCAGACGTTCCACCTCCATGCCGTTGTGCACAATATCTCCCAAGCAGTAGAGGGGGTTGCCTTTGGCCAGCTCCTCTTCTGCTTTTTTGATGGCAGTGGTCACGCCAAAGCAGAAACCACTCCCTTTGTCTATTTCTATTTGTATCATTTGATTCGTACGGCTATCACGACCTTGGGATTCTCCGGATCGTTGGTAATCAACAAGACGCGTGGCTGAGAGCGCGCCTTCTTCAGTTCGCTGGCAATGGCTGTTATCTTCAGTTTGGCACTGGCACCCGGCTCGATAGTCTTTCCCTCGAGCGAGAGCGACAAGCCTACGGTAAACATCTGTATACTCCTGATTTCCAAAGGCTTCTTGCCTTTATTGCTAATCACGATTTCACCTTTCTTCTTTTTCTTGCCGTCGAAACTACCCAAATCAAGAGTGTGTGACGACAACTGCATGTTGGGCGCATTCAGCAGGTCGGTTTCTGAAAGATGGCGGAAATCAGGCAGCAGGACAGCCGATACAGGCAGCTCCTTTTCAGAAGACACCTTGTCGCCCGGATAGCTACCCAGATAGATGGAGGTTTGTGCCAAACCAAAGTCGCGCAACTTGCGGGAATCAAGTGAAATAGTGATAACCCCCGATTTTCCCGCAGCAATCTTTGAAGGCGATACCTGCGCCTGCAGATAGTCGGGCAGGTGCATCACCTGTGGCTCAACGGCTTTTGAAGTGGGGTTGAACACATGAATCTTTTGGAAGGGGCGGTCGCCTCTGTTCACATCGTCAAACTCCAAGTTGTCTTTGTCCGTACGGAGGTCACCAATCTGACAAGGGAAATCACCCACAAAGTCAACCACCTCATCAACCACCACACCTCGCAAGGTGAGGCGGAGGGGTTGCTCCTCATTGTTGGTATAGAGGCCTACCTGTTTTTCGAAATGACCCATTTGTCGGGCATCGTAGGTGGCTACCACCTTGAAGGTGTCGCCTTTGGGTATGGGATGTTGCGGATAGGTTACGGAAGTGCATCCACAATCCGTACGCACCTTTTGAATGGTGAGTGCTTTGTCGCTTTTGTTCTTAACCGTAAATTCTATGGCCACAGGCCTGCGAAACAAAATCTGTCCGCAGTCCACAATGGGTTGCTTCGTTACAAGTTGCTGTGCCTGCATGCCCAGAGGAAACCAGGCGGCACATGCTAACAGATAGGTGAAATATTTCTTGTGCATGATGATGTTTTGCGCTATATATATAATAATGTATGGATATTCCTATGTATGTGCGTAAATTGCTTTAAGAGCATGTCGTCCTACTTGTTGTCGGTCACCGTTACCGGTTTACCGCTGTCGCGCCCGGCATATTCCGGACTATAGGCACACTGCACGGTGCATGATCCTGACAGGAAGTTGCCTTCGCGGTCAATGAAATAGGCTGTTTCGATGACATGCTTTCCTTTGGTCAGCTTGTGAAAGAAATAATGGGTAGCATTGTCGCGAGGCGTACAATAGTAGCCATTGCGATAGCCACTCAGTTGCATGACGGGTTCCAGGCAAGCAGCCCGCTTGTCGGTGAGCTGCACAAAATCAAAATCACGGTCGGCATGAATTGTCATACGCACCGTAACACGGTCGCCTATATGCAGTGCCTTTGAAGCCCCCACAATCTCACGCTTCACCGACAATCCTGCCTCAGTATGGCCGGCCATGGCAGAGGGTACCTGTGCGCAAACATACACTGCGCCCCAACTGGTTCCTGCGTCACGTTTGGTAAGACTCATATCTTTCATCTGTCCTTGTCCGCTGATGTGCATCTTCACATAACCCAAAGCCGTGGTTCCCTTCTTCTGAGCGAGTCTGTTCCCATCAATACTAACCTGTAGTGGGGTTGTGGGTGCCTGTTGTAAGCATGCCATATTGTTATACAGGAACGCATGCACGGCATTTACCGTATGAATCGGTGTTGTCCAGGCCTGTGTACGCTTCTGCATCAGCAGCCAGCGCTGCATCTCCTGCAGCGTCTTTTTGTCGTCAGGGGTAAGCAACCCAAGTGCTTCTATCACAGCCGTCTGGGTGGGAATGCGGTAATCCATCCAGCTGTAAGCGGCCTTCTGCGTGTCGAAATAGCGTCCTTGTTCTTCCGTGTATACCGTGTGTTCCTTCACACTCTGCAAGTATTCCAGGGCTTTGGCCTTTCTGCCGTAATGAGCCAAGATAAGTGCCGTTTGTGCCTTGCCGTAGATAGAATACTTCTTGGTTTGTTTTTCCAATAGCGCGAGGAGCCATTCTGTATCAGCGGTAGCGGGTTGTTTCATCAGCGCTTGAATATAAAGGAAATGGCATGCCGACTCGTTGGGCATTACCACGTGGTTGCCTTTTTGTTCTTTCTTGAGGTCTTTGATATAGTTGGAAGCCCATTTCTTCAAATAGCCGTTGGCTCGTTGCAGCATAGCCTCCGCCAATGATTCTGCCGTTGTGGTCTGTGCGAGGCGTGCCAGTGTTTCAGCCACCGACAGTGTCATGTAGAGATTGCCGGGCATTCCCTCGCACCAGCTGAAGGAACCATCCTGTTGCTGTAGTTTTGCCAGGCGTTGCAGCAGCAATGCTTGGGAAGCCTGAAGCGTGTTGTCATCGAAATAACGGATGAGTTGCTGCTTGCGTTCTGTTTCCTTTTCGCTTTCCAAGGTCCAGGGGGTCTCTTCCAACAAGAGGGTCTTGAGTTCCTGGTTTTGTGCCAAGGCGCTGCTCAGGGTCTTGCTGTCTGTGCCCTGCTCCTGTTGCCATTGCTGCAGTGTTTGTTTGATGATAGGTGTCTGTTGCAACAGCGTGCGCGACAGACGGTTGGCATAATAGGCACAAGCCAAGGAGATGGCATTGTCGTACTGTGGCACGGAGAGGGCTGGCAGTGCCTGTATGGCAAGCCATGCCGGGTTGTTGGTATACTCAAGCGTGAGCTGCATGTCTTTTCCTTCAGCAGGCATCAGTTGCTTGAGGTTGATATGTGTGGTTCCTGCCTCATGGAAGGTAAAAGGCTGGGTGTTCACAATAGTTTCTGTAGCGGGGAGCACCGGCAGGTAGTGTTGTTCGCCATCGCTACACCCTTCAGCGTTTAGGGTAACACGACATATGAGGAGGGACGAAGCATTGGGAGCGGTAAAGGGGAAAGAGACGGTAGGACTCTGATTCCCTTCGACCGTAAGCTGGCGCTCTACCACGGTGAGTGTCTGCATGGTTGTGGCGTCTTTCAGTTCCATGCGGGCAGTAGCCTTTATCGTTTGCCCACTCATGTTGCTCACTCTTGCCTTCAGTTCCGTTTTGTCACCCTGCCTCACAAACCGGGGCATGTTCGGCTGCACCATCAGCATCTTTTGGGCCGTTACCTCTTCTTGGAGCAACCGGAAATTCATGTCTTGGTCGTGTGTCAGTCCCAACAGTTTCCATGTGGTAACGCTCTCGGGTAGGGTGAAACGAATATGAACGAAGCCTTGTTCGTCGGTAGTGAGTTGCGGGTAGAAGAAGGCTGTTTCCTGCAGGTTCTCCCTCACCTGTGCAATGGCGTCCTCGGGCTCCTCTCCGGCTGTAGTGTCATTTGTTCCTCTTATCCAGGCAGTCGATTCAACAGCGGTTTCCACTTGTGCCATATCGTTCTTGGCCACAGCCTTGCGCGACATGAGGGGTGCAGCAGCTGCTACGAAGTGCTCCTTCTGGAAACCATAACGTATAGGTAAGAAGCATGCATCAGAGAAATGGTAGAAGTCGAGCGCCTTCTCCATAAGTGGCGTGGTTTGACTATAGCCATACAAACCAGCCGCATTCCCTGTCTCGCAGAGCCATGAGCGGAAGGGCACCATAGGACGGTATCGCACGTTGAAGCGCCATTGGTGCATGCTGAGGGCATCGAGGGCCTTGTCGTAAAGTGATACCATTAGTTGCGCGTGTGCAGGTCGCCCATCAGGATGTTTCACCTGCAATACCCATTCCTCCTGTTGACCGGGTGTAAGTCGGTTGCGGAAGGTGGTCCATGTGGTTTTTAATTTCTTGTCGGGAAGTGGACGAGTGATTGTGGCGTGGTGCGTGTAGCATCTGCCGTCTTTCACCCAGGCGAAGTTCAGGGTCAGTCCATCGCCATACACCGGATTATAGGCAAATTGCCGCAGGTGGAGTTGTCCCTGCAGGTCAAGTGTTCCCTGCTCCAGTAAAGTCTTGCCGTGTGTAATGGAATACACTACATGGAGTGTGCTGTCGGCAGCTCCTAATTGAAGGTATACCGGACTGCCATCGTTGGGGAAGGCCGTGTGGGAAACATAGAACCAGTCGTGTGTAGGAACCACACAATGCTTGTCGTTCAGTGAGAACAAAACGAAATCCTGCTTCAAGGTGTCGTTGCCGCAAATGGCAGTAAGCCTGTGACGTCCGTTTGCCAGTCCTTGCAAGGCTTGCGTGAGGTTCACCTCGCTGTTGGTGCGTGCCTGATAGGAGCGACTGTCAATAGTGTAGGAAACCACACTGTCGAGTGGCGTTCCTGCATGATTATAGAGCGTGAATACAAGCGGTGACAGCTGGTCGGTACGAATCTTTTCCGGCAGGTTGCTGGTAAGGGCACTGGCATGCGTGCCGATGGGCAGTGAAGATGTTCCTTCATGGCTCTCCCCATTCCCATCTGTCACCGTAGCATGTGTTTCGATATGATAGAAGCCTCGTATTCCTTTCTCATACACATTGTCGGGCAACTCCATGGGTACACGAATCTTGAACACACCCTGGGCATCTGTTTGCAGCTCGCCCGATACCAATATGCGGTTGCCATCATAGAGCTGACTCATGCGCCACCAGCTCGTTGGCTTGCGCTGAACGGTATAGCGCACCTTACCTGTTTGAACGGGCATGCCTGCATAAGTCATCGCACGTCCGGTGAGGGTCACGGTATCTCCCCGTTCATAAGCTGTCTTCACTTCATCGAAAGCCACATAAAAGGTTGGGCGCTTGTATTCCTCAACCTGGAAAGCTACCTTTTTGTTGCCGGCACCTATGGTAAAATAGCCTGTTAAGGTATGTGCCGGGAGTGTGAAATCGGCTGTGGCTGTGCCGAACTCATCCGTAACGGCTTCCTTTTCCTGCAAAATCTGGAAGCGAGGATTGCGGAGCACCAGTTTCACCTTGTGCCCCTTAATGGCCTTTGTCTCCACCGCTTGTGTGCGGTTGTAGGCAATGACAGCCACGCGTACGGTCTGTCCTGGTCTGTAGAGGCGCCTGTCGGTAAACAGCTGCATGCTCTGCTGGTCTTTGTTCGTTTCATAGCCATAGACGGTGTTGCTGAAGAACGGAATGATAGGGGCATGGCGGTCGTCAGCGGTTGTTACCAGTAACTGACTATATTTTTTCGGTTGCTTGCAAATGCCTTCCCCTTTCTCGTCTGTTGTGAGCAAGAAGGGAGTTGTCTTTGCATTATGCTGATTCCATAATTTGATGCTCGCCCCTTTAACAGGCATTCCCGAGTGGGCGTCGACCACCACGAAACGTGTGGAACCGTCTGTCTGCCCTTCCCAAAGCGTCATGAGGTCGGAAACATGCAGCAATTGGTATTGGGGCTTTACCGTACGGTTGTCGGTGGTGGCTTCTATGAGATAGGTACCTTTCTCCAGCGGTTGGATGACAGCCGTGTCGCTCACCGTCTTGTAGGGGGCAGTGCCAAAGAATTTCAGTTGAAAAGTCTGTATGGGTGTGCGCTCTGCATAGCGCATCAGCGAGGCCAATCCCTCTTCTATATCCTGTTCCTGACGATTCTCCGCTTTGCTCAGTTTGTAAATGTTGCATGTGAGTTGGTCAATATGGCGCAACATGTTTACACGGATGGTGCGACTTTTCCCGGTGAGCAACTGGCAGTCGCCGATGCTGATGTCGAAAACGGGTTGTGTAATGTCGCTCATCATGTTGCGCAAACAATTCATTCTCGGCCACGTGCCCCATTTGCTGAGCGCATAGTTGATATAGTTATAGAGTTGTCCGTCTTGCGTGTGGGTGGCCTCTCGCATGAATTGGGCATGGGCTATGGCCAGTTCACCTGCTTCTTGCAGATCTTGATACACGTTGATCAGCGAATCTATACGCTGCAGGTATTTGGATTTCTCCCATTTCTTGGCCGTGCTGCCTGTTTCCCTGTTTGCTGTCAGCTCCATTGCGGCAGCCAGGCATGCTGCCCTGCGGTTTCCCTGTTGCTCATAGAATGTGTGTAAGAAGGCGAAGGCCTTGTTCTCTATCCCGATGATGTGCAGCAAATCATCGTTAAAGATGCGGCTGTCGATCCCTTTCTCTACCAGCGGCTCCCATCCTTTTGCCGGGGTGCGTGCCAGGAGTTGTGGCGCATGCAGAGCCTTGGCGCAACACGTGCGCCAAGGGGTGTTGTAGGTAGTGTCGGTTTGACGCAACTCCTGGTAGTAACGTGCCAAGGTCGTATAGCGTACAGCCCGCATCACCTCATTCTTTTCTGCTGCGGCCAACTTCTCTAAGTGTTGAAGCTCCGGATAGAGGGAGTCGCGACTGAGTGATGTGCGTACCACCACCCTGCGGAGTTGCGCCTTGAGCAGATGGCCGTAAGCCTTGTCGGCAGTAGCCTTTTGCACTATTTGTTCAAGAATATTTATTTCGGTTCGAGGAAGGTCCTTATCTTTGGCTGCCTCCCATTGTTTCCACAATGCCGTGTAATTGTCGGCTGCTATAGGCAACAAACAACACCACAATAGAAAGGCTATACAGAGTCTTTTCATCTTGTTCATATTTAAAGGATTCATACTATGTTGCAAATGTATGAAAAAAAATTGTGACAAGCGACAGTTGGCATGCTAAAAAAGATTATCAAGTCGGCAACAAGCGGCTTGATAATCTTACATTGAATGAAAAAAAGAAAATTTATTCTCCCGACCTTTCCTTAAATCGGTCCAAAAGCCATTGGCGTTGCTCGGCAATGGTGAGTGCACTGTTGTCGAGCACTAAGGCATCGGGAGCCTGGCGCAGGGGCGATACGTCACGATGGGTGTCGATATAGTCGCGCTCGTTCACATTGCGTAAAATTTCTTCATAATCGGCCGGCATGCCACGGTCGCACAACTCTTGATAGCGACGTTGTGCTCTCACCTCTGGCGAGGCAGTGACAAATATTTTCAACTCAGCGTTTGGAAATACAGTGGTACCGATATCTCGTCCGTCCATAACCACTCCTTTTTCTTTGCCCATTTGTTGTTGTAAGGCCACGAGCTTTGTGCGCACAAAGGGTAGGGCGGCAATCGGACTCACCCGTTGGCTGACCTCCAGGGTGCGTATCTCGTCTTCCACACGTTCACCATTCAAGTAGGTGTCGGGCCGTTGTGTATCAGGATTAAACCGGAATCGGATGTCAATCTTGTCCAGTTCTCCTTGCAGCTTCTCCGTGTCAATCTTGTCGGCTGCATCGAAACAGCCATGCCGTAGGGCATAAAGGGTAATGGCACGGTACATGGCCCCTGTGTCAACATAAATGTAGCCTATTGCTTTGGCAAGGTCTTTTGCCATGGTGCTCTTCCCGCAGGAGGAGAAACCATCTATTGCGATTGTTAGTTTCATATTTTGTTGTAAGTTATGTCTTTGGAATATGTTATGCCTGTATCCATGTAGAACCTGTTGTTGAAGGATTTTCACCCTCTTCATGCAACGAACGTGTTGGGGTAGGGACGTTACAGTGTGAAGGCTAAGTTGAGCAGCAGTGAATGTGAGGAAACATGATATTTCCCGTATGCCACATGGAGCTTCCATTTCTCAAGCGTCAGTCCGGCACCCATGCTCAGTCCGGCACCATGACTGCTTTCCTCTCCCTCTCCTGTTGTCACCTTCATCTCCCTGTTTCTTCTGAAATTATAACCTCCGGCAAGGTAAATACGATCAGAGAGAAGCAGGTCGGCACCCACCACGCAATGGTCTGCAAACCGATAGTTCAGGTGGTTTAAGTCAACGAACGTCAGCGAGAGGCGGAAAGGCATGTTGGGAAATTTGTGGGTAACACCTGCCTGCACATCTATGGGCATACGCTCCCGTTCCTCGTCATAAGTCTTCAGCTGTCCTCCCAAATTCTTCGCTACGAGCGATACCGACCAGTCTTTATCTTCGTCAAAGTAATTGATACCTAAATCAATGGCTGCCGCTATGGAGTTATAACTGCCAATATAGGAGGTGATGAAGCGGGCACTGATGCCGCCTGCCAAACGGTCGGAGAGGAGATAAGCGAAATGGGCGGCAATGTCGATGTCTTTAGGGCTGAAGGTGCCCGTTTGTGTGCCCCATTCGTCAACCTCCTTCATGGTTCCATAACCAATGTAGCGTGCTGTAGCTGCCACTGTGCTGCGTTCGCCCACCACTTTCGTAAAGGCCGCTGTGGCCACAGAGGCACCCGAGAAATAGTTCATATAGCCTAACATGAGTGTGCGGTCGCTCACAGATGACAAGAGCGCAGGATTATGTAGGGTCAAGGCCGCATCATCTTCTATCAAGGTGATGTTGTCTCCTCCTAAAGCTGCCGCATGGGCGCTCGCTGGGAGACGTAGAAAATTGTAGGCTGTCTGACTCTCCTGTGCCCCAGTCCTAAGGCTGACCAGTACAAGGAGGAGGGTAAAAAGACATTTTTTCATATAAAAATAGCCAATTATTTCGCAAAGTTACACTTTTTTCAAATATCTGCGCTAAATTTGTAGAGGATTTCGCCTACAAGAACAAAAATAGGGCGAACCTTTGTAGCGATGGAGAACAAGCCTGCACCACAGCCCAACATGCACGACAGAAGAGGAGAAGCTTTCCTGTTAGGACTTATTGTGGCCCTCTCGCTACTCTATGTGGCTTTGGAGTTCAGCACGGCGGATGCCACCTATACGGCTGATATGGATGAGGACATGGAAGAGTTGTTTAAAGAAACCGACCTCTATCCGCCCAAAGAGCCGGAAGAACCCACTGCAACACCACCAAAGCAAGAGAAAACGATTCGCCTGAAACCTGTTGCGCAGGCCACAACGCCCCTGGAGGAGGTGGTGGCTGCCGAGTCGGAGGGTGATGAAAACGAGCATGCCGAAGTGGAGCAGATCAAGGTGCCCGACGCTATTCCGCAGTTGCCTGAAGAGGAACAGGATGCCTTGCCATTCAGAGTCGTGGAGCAGCTCCCGCAGTTTCCGGGTGGTCTCGAAACACTGGCTCATTGGCTCACACGCCAGTTGGTCTACCCGCTGGAAGCCCAGCGTAAGCGCATAGAGGGGAAGGTGGTGGTGTCGTTCATCATAGAAACGGATGGTACGCTTTCGCATGTCAAAGTGGAGCAGAGTGCTCATCCCTTGCTCGACAGAGAGGCGTTGAGGGTGGTGGGCAAGATGCCTCAGTGGACTCCGGGGGTTGACAAAGGGAAACCTTGCCGAACGCTCTTTGCCATTCCTGTGGTGTTCCAGCTTTAGATTCGTCTTGAGCATGGTCAGCAAGTGGTTCTCTCCGAAAACAAGATATTACTATTCTCTATTATAATAAATATGTATACGTCAGAAGAAATCCTACAGAAGGTAGATGCTTTTATTGATGCGCTGCCTTACGACAGACAGCCGCAGTCGTTGTATGAGCCTATCAAGTATATCCTTTCGCTCGGTGGAAAACGCATCCGACCCACGTTGATGCTACTTGCCTATAACCTCTTTCGCGACGACCCGGAAACCATCCTCATGCCGGCTTGTGGTTTGGAAACGTACCATAACTTCACGCTGCTGCATGATGACTTGATGGATAACGCTGCTGTGAGGCGCGGGCACCCTACTGTGCACAAACGTTGGGATGCCAATACGGCTATCCTGAGCGGTGATAACATGCTTGTGCTGGCATTCCGATATATGCAGCAATGTCCGGCTGATAAACTGAAACCGGTATTGGACCTTTTTGTTGAAACGGCATTGCAGATAGATGAGGGACAACAGTATGACATGGATTTTGAACACCGTGACGATGTGCGTGAGGAGGAGTATATCGAAATGATCAGGCTGAAGACCAGTGTGTTGCTGGCTTGTGCTGTGAAGATTGGAGCCTTGCTGGCTGATGCCACGCCTGAGGATGCCGACCGGTTGTATCGTTTTGGTGAGCAGATGGGACTGGCTTTCCAGTTGCAGGATGACTACCTTGATGTATATGGCGACCCGAAAGTGTTCGGAAAAGCCATTGGGGGCGACATCTTATGCAATAAGAAAACCTTTATGCTCATCAACGCTTTCCAGCGGGCCGACAGTGGGCAGCGGGCAGCTTTACAGCATTGGGTGAATGTCACCGACTTCGATCCGCAACAAAAGATTGCTGAGGTGACACGTCTCTACAATGAGATGGGCATCGGTCAACTGGCACAGCAAAAGATTTCCTATTATTTCGAGGAAAGTCGCAAGTGTCTTGATGCTGTGCAGGTAGACGAGGCGCGCAAGCAAGAGTTGGCACGCTATACGGCTATGATGATGAAACGCGACAAGTAGAGCTATGTGTGTGCGTATGATCGATACCCATGCCCATCTTGATGGCGAAGAGTATGCGCAGGATCTGGCGGCTGTCATAGCAAGGGCACGGCAGGCCGGCATCAGCAAGATATTTCTTCCTGCCATCAATGAAGCGCTGCTCCCGCATCTCCTTACTGTGGCTGAAGCCTATCCTGACTATCTCTATCCCATGATAGGCTTGCATCCGGAAGAGGTGAAAGCCAACTGGCAGCAGGAACTCCAGCGCTTACATGAGTTGTTGGCAGCCGACCGACAGGGGGCGTGCCGCTATATTGCCGTGGGAGAGATTGGACTGGATTATTATTGGTCGCGGGAATTTGAGGGGGAGCAGTTGGCAGCTTTCGAACAGCAGGTGGCATGGGCTGCTGAGTTTCATCTGCCTTTGATGATTCATTGCAGAAAAGCCCAAAACGAACTTGTGAAAGTGTTGCATCGCTATGAAGCTGACCTTGTGGGTGGCGTGTTTCATTGTTTTACAGGCAATGTGCACGAAGCGGAAGAGCTCTTGTCGTTCCAGCGCTTCTGTCTGGGCATAGGCGGTGTACTCACATTCAAGAGTAGCCATTTGCGTGAAGACCTGCCTGCGGCTGTGCCCTTGCAGCGTATCGTGCTCGAAACCGACAGCCCTTATATGGCTCCTGTGCCGCATCGGGGCAAGCGGAATGAGAGTGCTTATGTTGTGGAGGTGATGCACCGACTGGCAGAAGCTTATGGCGTGACCGATCAGGAGGTGGCACAACAAACAACCAGCAATGTGCAGCGACTCTTTCCAGCTGCTTTCCGGTAATGCTTAAATAACCTTAAAAATTGGTGAAGCCTATATAACGGTTGCCGGATTTTGTGTAATTTTGCAGCCGTTAAGTTTTTGGAGAGGTGCTCGAGTGGCTGAAGAGGCACGCCTGGAAAGCGTGTAACCGGCAA
>CAMAMZ010000049.1 GCA_945837185.1 uncultured Bacteroidales bacterium
CGATAGAAGTTAACTTCTACGACCGTTCAGCCTAGGCTGAACGAAAACAGAGGTTCCTTGATGCTGTTATAGCCTTTATATTGTTGTATGGTAACTATTGCCTTTTAGCGGACAGGCTATTATTATTTATATATAGGCAGTTAAAAGGCCAACCTTGATTTATATTTTTCTGTATTTTATAAACATTTTATTTGCAAAAATTTGTTACCAAACAATTTATTTCCTATATTTGCAACCAAGAAAACTTGCAAAAAGTAAAATAGTATGAAAAAGGTATTTCTTCTGTTGCTGACGATGGCACTTACTGTTGCCACAGCACAAGCGCAAGACACCAACAAAAAGAGTTTTGAATATGGTGTCTTTAAGCATCTTTCTGTAGGTGCCAGTGCCTCAACCCTCGGTATCGGTATTGATGTAGCCACCGATGTTACCAAGTATATTGGATTGCGTGCAGGTGTGAACATTATGCCGGGAGTAAAATTCTCTACCGATATGGATGCTAATTTAGACATTCCAAGTATGGGTTCCCGCGAATACACCATTGACACCAAGGGTTCAATCGGTCGTACAACCGTTGATGTGTTGGTTGACTTCTATCCTGTAGGTGGGTTCTTTATCACAGGTGGTTTCTCCTTTGGGGGTGCCCGTATTGTTGAACTGACCGGTCACAGCGATGAATTGAAAAACGAAATCAGCCAACTGCCCAGTGGTGGGAACAATGCCTATATCGAGATTGACAAATATAAACTTCCGGTTGACAGGAACGGTGATGTGAAAGGCGAGATAAAGGTCAATGGCTTCCGTCCTTATTTTGGTATTGGTTTTGGTAGCCGTGCCGTTCCCAAGCATCGTGTTGCCTTCCGTATGGAGTTAGGCCTGCAGGCGCATGGCACACCTAAAGTAATGTCAGACGGCAATGAACTGGATGTGTTGACAGAACTTTCCGAGAGCGATGATGATTTCTCGAAGATTGTAGACAAGCTGAAGTTCTACCCCGTCCTCAAGTTCCGTCTTTGCGGTCGTATTTTCTAAAGAACTATACCACTCGCTAAAAGGAAAAGAACGATATCACTTGTTAAAAGAATTAGGATGCAACGTGATTCAACAGCATCCCTATCGTAAAATAGCATTTGCGCCCTCCTCGGTCAGCACTGACATCGGGAGGGCATTTTTTTGATTCGCTCAAGGGGTTAGGTGCTCAACTCAAACGTATTCCATCATCGGCCAGCACTATCAAGCGGCGTTTATAAAGGTCGCCCACAGCCCGCTTGAAAACCTTCTTACTGACACAGAAAGTGCGCTTAATCTCCTCAGCATCACTCTTGTCACCCAAGTGACAAAAGCCCTCATGCTCTTTCAGGTATTGCAGCAACACATCCGAGAAGTCCAACGTCTGCTTCCTTCCCGTTGGCTGCAGCGCCACATCCAACTTACCGTCTGCCCGCACCTGTGTAATATAAGCCTTCATCCTATCACCCGTCTGTACAGGGCGGAACACTTGGTCACGATACACCAATCCGGGATACGCATTGTCCACTATCACCTTAAAGCCTAAATCGGTTTTCTGCCAAACCAGGATTTCCACCTCCTGCCCCACCTGATATGTGGGTTTCTCCTGCGAGAAATAACGCTCCACCTTGGCCGTGGCCATCAAACGATAACTATCGGGGTCTACCGTTACATATACAATATAAGCCTGCCCTATCTCCATGCGTTTCTTCTGTTCACGGAAAGGACAGAACAGGTCTTTCATGAGTCCCCAATTGAGGAAGGCTCCGTAGGCATTCACCCAAGAACAGGAGAGGTAAGCAAACTGCCCTTCCTCTGCCAGCGGCTGTTCGGTTGTGGCTATGAGTCGTTCCTCCTGGTCTAAGTAGAGGAACACCCGCAATGCCTCTCCCACTTTATATGTTTCCGGCACATACCGTTTCGGCAATAGAATCTCTCCTTCATCACCTCCGTCTAAGTAGAGACCGAAGTCAACCTCCTTGACAATGGTCAGCGTGTGGTAATGGCCAAGTTGCAGTTTCTCCACCTCTTGCGCCTCATGCTTCTTCTCCATCTTGTGCTATTTCTTTTTGTTCCTTGCAATCTTCTCCTACAATCAGTCCGTCTTTCAAATGAATGGTACGGTCGGTAATGGCAGCCAAAGCCTCATCGTGTGTCACGATAACGAATGTTTGTCCGAGTTGTTCGCGGAGTGTAAAGAAGAGCTGATGCAACTCCGCCTTATTCTGCGTGTCCAAGCTACCACTTGGTTCGTCTGCCAACACCACAGCCGGTTTGTTCACCAAAGCCCTGGCCACGGCCACACGTTGCTTCTCACCTCCCGACAGTTCATTGGGCTTATGGTTTCCACGTGCTTCCAACCCCATGAAAGCAAGCAGTTCGGTGGCCCGTTCCTTTGCCTCCTTACGACTCTTTCCTGCTATCAATGCAGGAATCATCACATTCTCAAGTGCCGTAAACTCCGGCAAGAGCTGATGAAACTGGAAAACGAAGCCAATACGTTGGTTGCGGAACAAACTGAGCTTGCTTTTGGGCAACTTGTCTACCGCTGTTCCGTCAATCCATACATCTCCTTGATCGGCACGGTCGAGTGTGCCCATGATTTGCAGCAAGGTAGTTTTGCCGGCGCCACTGGGCCCCACAATGCTCACAATCTCACCTTTGCCAATATGCAGGTCAATGCCTTTGAGCACCTGCAGCGAGCCGAAGCTCTTGGTTATTCCTTTGATAGTTATCATGTACGATTCTTTTTATGCAGTTTCTTTTGCAGCCAGTCGCTAATCAGTTCATAAGCACTCCGCTCCTCCGTATGCTGCGGTTGTGCGAAGGTCATTTCATCCATAGGATCACCATGCTGGTCAGGGAAGATAATCATGAGGTTCTTTCCACTGAAATGGTTGGTAATCTCATAGGGAAGATGGTCGAGTGCCGATTTGTAGGACACCGTACCCTTACGGGCTGTAACCACAACAAACATGTGGTCGGCGGCAATGGTCGTTGCCAACTGCGGGAGTTCGTTCCAATGTTCCATGGTGGCACATTCCATCCGCACATTGGGATAATTGTTCTTCACGAAATCGGAAATCATGGCCAACGAATCGCCACGACCATGAAAGAGGATACGACATTCCAGATTGGCAGCCATACGGGCCAGATGGTCAAGCCATCTGTAGAATCCCGGTTCGTATTGCGCTCTCGAAGGCACCGCAACCTGAATACGTCGCAATGTGTTGAGAGGCTGGGTGATGCGGGCCATGATGATTTGTCGGTAGAGTCCATTGAACAGACTTTGGTGGAAATCTCCCCAGAACTTATTGGATCGGTCCACATGGGAGTGCATGCCTATGATAATCTCCGATGCCTGAAACTCTTTGAAGGCATGTTTGATACCATTCGCTATATTGGCAGCTATGCGCACCTGCGTCTGCATGGGTATATCGGCCGAAGCGGCAACGCTTGTCAGATGGTCAAGGAGTTTCCTTCCTTCTTGTTGGTAATAGCCTGCCGAGGCATCATCATACACCACATTGAGGCCCACCAAAGGGGTACGCCGCTTTTCCCGCTGCATCGACATGGCTAACTGCACCAACCTGTCGGCATATTCAGGATATTTCACGGGGATAAGGGTTTTCTCCTCTATGGCAGCAGGCTCAAAGGTTGAGAAATCCTTGTCACGAAACGTAATCAGCTGGGCTGCCCATTCTGTGACGATGGAAGAGATGACACACGTGAACAGAATCATGATGACCACACCGTTGAGGATGGCATCATCAATCACAGGCTGCCCTTCCGGTGTTGTCAGGCGCAGTCCGGTCATCACCATGGCTATGGCTCCTGCGGCATGGGCAGAGGTCAAGCCAAACATCATGTGTCCTGATGACAGCGGCAACTTGAAAGCCAACGACGATGCGTAAGCAGCCAAGGCCTTACCCAACGTTCCTGCCACTGTCAGACAAAGCACCACCCCTATGAGTTGTCCTCCCGTAAAGAGCAGCCGCACATTGATGAGCATGCCCACCCCTATCAGGAAATAAGGAATGAAGAGTGCGTTGCCAATAAACTCTATGCGGTTCATCAAAGGGGAGAAACGCGGAATATACCGGTTCAATATCAATCCCGAGAAGAAGGCTCCGAAAATGCCCTCCAGTTGAATGGCATCGGAAAGTGCTGCGCTCATGAAGAGAATGCCCAGCACAAAGATAAACTGCATGACAGCATCACTATAGCGTCGCAGGAACCACCTTGTTAGTCGGGGTATAAGCAGGCAGAGCACCACGCAGAACAGGGCAATTCGTAACAGGAACTCTATCCAAAAAACAATTCCTATGTCGCCTTGATGCACGGCAACAATGGCGGCCAATCCCATCAAGGCAATGAAAAGAGCGAGCATCGACGACCCTACGCTCAAGGCCACACTGGGCTTCTGCTGCAAACCATAACGCCCCACGATAGGATAGGCTATCAAGGTGTTTGACGCCATGAGGCAGCCTAACAAAAGGCAGGTCACGGTAGAATAGTCCAGCCAACATTTTGCTGCCACGAAAGTGAACACAGCCGGCAGTGAGAAGGTGAGCAAGCCGAAGATGCCTATATTGCGCTTACTGCGCTTCATGCCTTCCAAGTCCATCTCGAGGGCGGCCAGGAACATGATGTAATATAAGCCCACCTTGCCAAAGAGTTCAAACGAAGCGTCGCGTACCAATACATTCAAGCCATATTCTCCCACCAACATACCGGCCAACACCATTCCTATGATATGCGGAATACGGAGCTTTCCCATGATGATTGGGGCGGAAAGAATCATCAACAACACGACAAAGAAAATCAATGTCGGGTCGGTAATCGGGAAGTATTGTGACCAGTTAGGCATGTCGAAACGCTATGATTTTTGCTTTTTGCGTGCAAAGGTGCGAAAAAAATATCATATATGAAGAGAAAATACTTAAAATTTAACGGATAATAAGTCGAAAAGTTGTACTTTTGCATAATCTTATGCAACATGGTTGATTCCATGCTTGCAAGGCATTAATATTATTATCATAACATTCGTATCAAGATGAAAGTAGCTATTGTGGGGGCCAGTGGAGCCGTAGGACAGGAATTCCTGCGCATCCTTGCCGAGAGAGAGTTTCCCATTGATGAGTTGGTATTATTTGGTTCGCAGCGCAGTGCGGGCACCAAATACATGTTTAAAGGGAAGGAATACGAAGTGCAACTACTTCAACACAACGACGACTTCCGCGACGTGGATGTCGCCTTCGTATCGGCTGGCGGTGGCACTTCGAAAGAATTTGCGGAAACCATTACGAAATATGGTGCCGTGATGATCGACAATTCCAGCGCCTTCCGCATGGACCCGGATGTTCCTTTGGTTGTTCCTGAGGTAAATGCCGAAGATGCTTTGGTTCGCCCCAAAGGCATTATTGCCAATCCTAACTGTACAACCATCATGATGGTAGTAGTGCTGCAACCCATCGAGCGCCTGAGCCATATCCGTCGCATTCACATTTCCTCTTACCAGAGTGCCAGTGGTGCCGGTGCTGCGGCCATGACAGAATTGGAGCAGCAATATCGTGAGATGCTCAACGAGGGTCACGTATCTACAATTCAGAAGTTCCCCCATCAGTTGGCCTACAATGTCATCCCGCAGATTGATGTGATGACAGAAAACGACTATACCAAGGAGGAGATGAAGATGTATAACGAAACACGCAAGATTATGCACAGCGACGTGCGTACGAGTGCCACTTGTGTGCGTGTGTCGTCACTCCGCTCTCATTCCGAGTCGGTATGGGTAGAAACAGAACGCCCACTTACGGTAGACGAGGTGCGTGCTGCCATTGCACAAGCTCCCGGTTGCCAGTTGGTTGATGACCCACAGCATTATGTATATCCGATGCCGTTGGAGAGTGCCGGCAAAGATGATGTTTACGTGGGTCGTGTGCGCAAGGACCTTGCCAACGATAATGGCATCACACTCTGGCTCACCGGCGACCAGATTCGCAAGGGAGCAGCACTTAATGCCGTACAGATTGCGGAATATCTATTTCACGTTAAATAACAAAACATCTCGTTTATGATAGTATCCACGCTCTCCCAGAGCAGTCGAATTGAATCGCTGCATCCTTTGTTCCATCAGCTCTTTGCGTATGTGAAGACGCACAATCTGCTCGACGCTCCTTGCGGACGGATTGAGTTGGATGGCAATATGCTCTTTATCAACCGTTGTGATGTGGAGGGCGTGGATGCCTCCAACCAAGTGTTGGAGGTGCATCGCGACTACATCGATATTCATATCCTGTTGGCCGGCGAAGAAACCATCGGGTGGAAACCGCTTGAGGATGTGCGTAATGAGAAACAGGCTTATCAGCAAGAGGGGGATTGTGCTCTTTATGACGAACCGGCATCAACCTATGTAACGCTCCAACCGGGGCAGTTTGCCATTGTATGGCCCGAAGACTGCCATGCACCGGTCATCGGCAAGGGCTGTATTCGTAAACTCATTGCCAAAGTCAAGCTCTAAGTCTTTCCACTATGCCTGCCCCTCATCTTTTTGCCTGTCGCCTTTGGCTGACGGCTGTCTTGCTCGTTAACATCCTGCAACTCAGGGCAGACAGTCTGCCTTTGCTCCCTATGCCTCAACAATGTAAGGTTGGGAAAGGTTATGCAAAGGCCACAGTGCCCGTCACCACCCGATTCGTTGACAGTATTCCTGGTGCCTGTGTGCAGGCAGAGGCCTACCGCCTTTCTATTCAGCGTGACAGGATTCTGATTGAGGCTGTCACCTCGCAAGGCGTATACTGGGCACAACAAACATTGGCCCAACTGCGGGAGGCCGAGGCACAACACAACCGCTTACGCTTGTGCGAGATTACGGATTGGCCGGCTTTCCCTATCCGCGGGTTCATGCACGACACCGGACGCAGCTTCATTCCTATCGAGGAACTGAAGCATGAGATAGCCTTGCTCAGCCGTTTTAAAATCAATACCTTCCACTGGCATCTTACGGAGAATCAGGCCTGGCGCTTAGCGTGCCAACGCTATCCCCAACTCAATGCTGATTCCATCACCCTGCGGCATCCCGGACAATATTACACGCAACAGGAGGCGGCAGAACTGGTAACATTCTGCAAAGATCATGGTGTGTTGCTCATACCGGAGATAGACATGCCTGGCCATAGTGCAGCCTTTGAGCGTGCTTTTGGCTGTGCCATGCAGAGCGAACGAGGCACACAAATCCTGCGCGACATTCTCGATGAGGTATGTGAGGTTTTTGACGTTCCCTATCTGCACATAGGAACCGACGAGGTGGCCTTCACCAATCCTTCGTTTGTTCCCGACATGGTGGCTTATGTGCGTAGCAAAGGCAAGAAGGTCATTTCCTGGAATCCTGGTTGGAATTACAAGGCAGGTGAAGTGGACATGACGCAACTCTGGAGCTATCGTGGCAAGCCCACACCCGGTGTTCCTGCCATAGACTGCCGTTTTCACTATGCCAACCATTTTGACATGTATGCTGATTTGGTGGCGCTCTACCATAGTCGCATCGGCAACCAGACTGATTGCCGAAATGGCATAGCAGGCTGT
This sequence comes from uncultured Bacteroidales bacterium, assembly GCA_945837185.1. GTDB lineage: Bacteria > Bacteroidota > Bacteroidia > Bacteroidales > Bacteroidaceae > Prevotella. Next base: position 7,597 of record CAMAMZ010000049.1, read on the forward strand.
ATTGTGGCTTTCTGGAATGACCGGCGTATAGACAGTCCGCGACAAATTCTGGCCGACAATAGTTTCTATCCTTATATGCTCACCTTGGCAGAACGGAGCTGGCGAGGGGGCGGCACCAGTTATTTTGATGGGAAGGCTACACTCTTATGGCCGGAAGAAGCAGCACAGCTTGCCGATTTCCAGGCCTTTGAGCAACGAATGTTGTGGCATAAAGACCATCTCTTGGCAACGGAACCCTTCCCTTACGTTGCCCAAAGCAAAGCACATTGGTTTATAACGGAAGCTTACGACAACGAGGGACAACTCCAAACGTCATTCCTCCCGGAACAGTGGCAACACGACCTGCATACCTTGCCTGTCCGCATCAACGACACCTTATATATATATAAAGACAGCTTGCGCCTGCGGCCCATCATCGGCAATGGTATTTACCTCCGCCATGTGTGGGGCACTACAGTACCGGCTTTCTACGCCCAACCGCAACCGAACCATACTGCCTATGCCATAGCTTGGGTGAAGGCAAAACATCCCCAAAAGGTTGGTGTGATGTTGGAAACACAGAACTATAGTCGTTCGGAAAGCGACCTTCCTCCTCCTGCCGGTGCCTGGGATGAGCGTGGCAGTCGTATCTGGATAAATGGCAAGGAAATCATGGCACCTCATTGGGAGAACACACACCACGAGCGCAACAACGAATTGTGCCTGCGCAACGAGAATGCTGCATCACGCCCTCCCGTGGTTGTTTCGCTTCAGCGAGGTTGGAATAAGATTATGTTGAAACTGCCTGTGGCTTCTTTCAAATCGCCTGCCACACGCCTTGTCAAATGGATGTTTACGGCAGCCTTGGTTGAGGTGCCGGCTACAGGTCAAGCGCCCATAGCCGACCATCCCCAAGGTCTTTCACTTGAATACTTTTATTGATAACCCTTTAGAGGGCTGCCAATACTTCAATCTCTACGAGCGCACCCTTCGGCAAGGTCTTGACAGCCACGGCCGAACGAGCGGGATAAGGCTCTTTGAAGAAAGTGGCATATACCTCATTCATGGCAGCAAAGTTGGCCATATCAGAGAGGTAGACGGTTGTTTTTACCACATGCGACAGGTCGGTACCAGCGGCTGCCAACACATGGGTAACATTGGTCAGCGACTGACGGGTTTGCTCTGCTATACCACCCTCAGCAAACTCACCGGTAGCCGGATCAATAGGCACTTGGCCTGACGCAAACACAAAACCATTGGCCACGATGGCCTGGCTGTAAGGACCCAATGCCTTGGGTGCCTTGTCAGAATGTACTACTTCCATTTTCGTTCTCTTTTTATTTGGTTAGTTCATTTATTTGTCGGTTTCACCAACACGGCAGGGCCATCCACACACAAGGGGAAACCGTTATTTCAACAGAAAGCCCTTGTTACGCAGCATTTCCTTGATAGCCTGGATATGCTCGGCATTACGGGTCTCCATTTTGATACGCAGTTCACAGGCGTTGACATCCTCGCTGTCGGTGCTACGCTCATGATTCACACTCACCACATTGGCTCCCATGCCTGCTATCACCTCACTCACCTGCACCAACTGACCGGGTTTGTCAACAAGCTGGATATTCAACATGCACAGTCGGCCATCCATCTCCAAACCTCTGCTGATGACACGGTTGAGGATGGTAACATCAATATTGCCACCACTCACTAAGCATACGGTCTTCTTGCCCTTGATAGGTACTTTGTTGAACATGGCTGCTGCCACGCTGACCGCCCCGGCACCCTCGGCAACCATCTTCTCTTCTTCAATGAGGCGCAGAATGGCAGCGCATATTTCGTCTTCCGTCACCAAGGCCACCTCATCGACATATTTCGAGCAGATGTCGTAGGTTAGAGAGCCCGGTGTCTTCACGGCAATACCATCGGCAATAGTCTTCACACGTGTTAAGGTCTCGGCATGGTGGTCGCGCAGACTGTCATACATGCTGGGAGCACCCATAGCCTGCACACCATATACCTTGACATGCGGATTGAGGGTTTTGATGGCATAGGCCACACCGCTAATCAGGCCACCACCACCAATAGGCACCACCACGGCCTCCACATCGGGCAACTGCTCCAAGAGCTCCAGACCAATGGTTCCTTGTCCGGCTATGACATGCTCGTCATCAAAAGGATGCACAAAAGTATACCCATTTTCATCGCGCAGCTGGAGTGCCCTACGATAGGCATCGTCATAAACACCAGGCACCAGACAAATATCGGCACCCAAACGTTTCGTTGCCTCCACCTTGCTGATAGGTGCTCCTTCCGGCAAACAGATAAGTGATTTGATGCCATGTGAGGTAGCACCTAAAGCCACTCCCTGGGCATGGTTGCCTGCCGAACAGGCCACAACACCCCGCGCCTTTTCCTCTTCCGAGAGTTGGGAAATCTTATAATAGGCGCCACGTATCTTGAACGAACCCGTAATCTGCAGGTTCTCTGGTTTCAAATAAATCTCACTTTCCGGATTTAACTTCGGAGCGCGGACCAATTCTGTACGCCGCAATATTTTTCCCAGCACAAAGCGTGCTCTATAAAACTCGTCAAGATTCAACATTGTCTCTCTATTTTGACTCAACACATACTTAAGAATTAGCTGCAAAGTTACGTGAAAAGGTTGAAACCTGCAAACGCATCCAACGGCTTTTTGTATCAATGTTCTTTCCTTTTCAACCTTTTTAGGAAGTTTCACAAAATTGTAACAACATAGTAGTGCCATAAGCCTGTAATATTTGCTAAATTTGCATCAAAATACTAAAGGACGTCAGCATGGAAGCAAACAATTTCCGCATTTTGGTTGTCGATGATGAGATGGATCTCTGCGACATTCTACGTTTCAACCTGGAAGCAAAAGGCTATGAGGTAACAACAGCCGCATCCGCGGAAGAGGCTTTAACCCTCGACCTGCCTTCTTACTCGCTCCTGCTCCTTGACGTGATGATGGGAGGCATAGATGGGTTTACCTTAGCCAGCAAACTGAAGCAGCAGCCTGCCACGGCACACCTGCCCATCATCTTCCTCACTGCGAAAGACACGGAGCGCGACACCTTGCGCGGCTTCGATCTTGGTGCCGACGACTATATCTCCAAACCATTTTCTATCCGTGAGGTGATGGCAAGGGTGCAAGCTGTTCTGCGCAGAAGTCTGGAGCAACATGCTACGGGCACAGAGGCACAAACAATGTGTTTTCAGGGCATGCAGCTGAACTTAGACAAGAAAACAGTGTGTATTGACGGTGCCGATGTGCCGTTCTCCAAGACGGAGTTTGAACTCTTACTGCTCCTGCTGCAGGAACGGGGGCGTGTGTTCTCACGTCAGGAACTGATTAACCGTATATGGCCTAAGGACGTACTGGTTCTCGACCGCACCGTGGATGTGAATATCACCCGTATACGCAAAAAGATTGGCAACTACGCCTCACATCTCGTAACACGACTGGGTTACGGATATTATTTTGAGGAATAAGCACATGAAGCGGATTCCTATTGGTCGTAAGCTCTACATAGAGGTGATCAGCGTTTTTCTGATTTTCGCTGCTACCTTTATCGTCTACCAGCACATGCGTGAAAAACAGTATAAGATTGACACGCTCGACCTGCGCCTGCAAAATTATAATGAACATTTGGCTGAGCTCCTCAAGGCGAAACGGTTGCAAGGCGATGCGGCTCTCGACTATTATGTAAAGGAGCACATGATCAAGGATTTGCGCGTAACAATCATCCGCAAGGACGGAAAGGTAACTTACGACAACCTGCACAAACAATATAAAGACTTTTCCAACCATGGCAACCGACCGGAAATACAACGGGCTCTTGCCACGGGCAAAGGGTCGGCAGTGGAACGAAACAGTCCTACGCTGAATGGGAACTTTTTCTATTCTGCCACGTCTTTTCCTGATCTGGGCATCATCATCCGAAGTGCCCTCCCCTATGACGACAGCCTGATACGGTCATTACGAGCCGACCAACATTACTTGTGGTTTGCCTTAATGGCCATTCTGATTCTTGTTGTCCTTCTCTATCGGTTCACCAGCCGGTTAGGACAGAACATCTCGCAACTGCGGATTTTCGCATCCAGGGCTGATGCGGGTATGAATCTCGACACAGAAGACTTGGTGGCTTTTACCAATGATGAACTGGGTGAGATCGCTGAAAGGATTATCAAGATTTACCGTCGGTTGGAAACGACACGGCAGGAACAAGATTGTCTCAAACGCCAACTCACACAAAACATTGCGCATGAGTTGAAGACTCCTGTGGCAGGCATACAAGGTTATTTGGAAACCATATTGGAAACACCCAATCTTGACGAGGGCACACGCCAGCGGTTCCTGGAACGTAGCTTTGCCCAATCGCAACGCCTCACATCCTTGCTGCAGGACATCTCTCTCCTCAACCAAATGGACGATGGTGGACGGATGGTTGCCTTTACAACAGTGGATGTTTCGCAGATGGTGGAGGACATTGCTGGCGAAACAGCCCTGCAGTTTAGCAAGAAGAACATGACATTCCGCCATGACTTGCCTGCCAACATTGTGATAAAAGGCAATACCAGCATGATTTACAGCATCTTCCGGAATCTTATTGACAATGCCATTGCCTATGCAGGCCCAGGCACAACACTCACGCTGACAGCTAACAGAGAGGGAAACGATTGGCATTTTATATGTTGCGACAACGGTGTAGGGGTGGCACCAGAACATCTATCACGACTTTTTGAACGCTTTTACCGTGTCGACAAAGGGCGAAGCCGTAAAATGGGAGGCACCGGATTGGGTCTGGCAATCGTGAAGAATGCGGTGTTGCTGCACCGGGGCACCATCCATGTAAGCAACCAACCCACGGGAGGCTTGCGCTTCGACTTTACATTGCCCCAATAAAACACCGACCAACGTCATTTATTGAGCAATTGCCCTATCAGTCCATTTACCCGCCAAAGCCGTTGAGCAGGAACTGTCGGAGATGGAGGTGGGTGATGCCATCGGCATCGGCGCGGGTAACCAACGGGGTCATTGAAACAACATACTTGGGATAGTTGTCCTTGATGGCACGCAGATTGCCAAACTCCCTCTCTCGAGTTGCCTCATCCGCAATGAGATACGAAGCCTGTACATAAACTCTTCGGCCATCAGGCTTTTCACAGACAAAGTCAATCTCACTGGCATGTAGCTGACCCACGGTGACCGTATATCCCATGCGGCACAGCTGGTTGTAGACTATCGTTTCAATCACTTTCTCGATGTCACCTTCGCGACGCCCCCCTGCCATAGCGTTGCGTATGCCGTTGTCCTCGAAGTAATACTTCTCGTTGCTCTCAAACAGCCGTCGGCCATGAATATCGTAGCGATTCACTTTGTGTATGATATAGGCATCGCAAAGCATATTGGCATAATTGACGATGGCCGTGGAGGTGATGCTTTCACCTTGCGACTTCATGTATTTAGCAATACTGTTGGCCGATATGATTTTCCCCGTGTTATCGGCTAGGAAGCGAACCAAGTTTTCTAAAAATACCACATTGCGTATTTGGTTGCGCATGATGACATCTTTCAGCAGTACAGAGTGATAAACATCGCGTTGGTATTCGCGGGCATCCTGTTCGTCAAGGCCTATCTTGATCAGACCGGGCAAACCTCCATACTGAATGTAGCGTGCCAGAGAGTCGTCATTATCTTCCAGCTGATGGAAAGTCAAGAACTCTTCATAGCTCAGAGCGTGCACGTTGATTTCCTTGTATCGTCCACCAATCATAGTACTCAAATCGCTGCTAAGCATTTTTGAATTGCTGCCGGTGATGATGATTTCTACATTCTCTTCCTCCCTGTAATGACGGACGCTGCGCTCAAATTCCTTGATGTCCTGTATCTCGTCAATAAGGATATAGTTCTTTTTGCCTTTCTCCCGATACCGTTCAATATAAGCATTCAGATCCTGATAGCTCTTGATGGCATCAAATTCATACTTCTCCTTGTCTATATATAGGACGTGATTGGCACTATCACTCGTGAACTTCTCTCTGAGTAGGCGGAGGATATAGCTTTTCCCAATACGCCGCTGCCCTGTAAGGATGATGAT
>CAMAMZ010000050.1 GCA_945837185.1 uncultured Bacteroidales bacterium
TCTCCAGACACCCAACATCTGTGCTAAAATCACCTCCATTCCCACACTTTTCTTCCAAAATCCATGCACATTTCAAATAAATATCGTATCATTGCAGAGGATATACTTATCGGGCAAAGTAAGTATATCTTCTCTGGCTAAGTAAGTATATCTTCTCTGGCTAAGTAAGTATATCTTCTCTGAAATGTCATTCTGTCACCGTGTGGTGCTACCACCTTTATCTTCTCACAACCTTTATCTTTCTTCCTTCACAATAAGCCTCTCGTGACTGGGGAATTAATTTCAGCTTTTTTTTCATTTCCTTGGCATATTTCAGAGTTTTTTCGTATCTTTGTGGCGGACGGGGCATTCGTCCCAAGAACTGTAATAAACCACAAACTGTAAATACGATATGAATTTAATAGAACGATTCTTGAACTACACGAAGTTCGATACACAATCATCAGAAGATTCTGATACCGTGCCCAGTAGCGACAAACAACTTGTTTTCGCTGACTACTTAAAGGAGGAACTGGAGCGCGAGGGACTGGATGATGTGGAAATGGATGAAAACGGGTATATATATGCTACGCTGAAAGCCAACACTAAGAAGAAGGTGCCCACCATTGGTTTTATTGCACACTACGACACAAGTCCTGATTGCAGTGGCGCCAACATCAAAGCACGTATTGTGAAGAACTACGACGGGGGCGACATCGTGCTCTCGGAAGGCATTGTTTCCTCGCCTGCGAAATTTCCAGAGCTCCTTGACCACAAAGGGGAAGACTTGATTGTGACGGATGGAACTACGCTGCTGGGTGCTGATGACAAGGCTGGTGTGGCAGAAATCGTGGAAGCTATGTGCTGGCTGCGCGACCACAAGGAGGTGAAGCATGGCGACATTCGGGTGGCTTTTAACCCCGATGAGGAGATAGGCAAAGGTGCCCATCACTTTGATGTGGAGCGTTTTGGCTGCGAATGGGCCTACACCATGGACGGAAGCGACTTGGGCAACCTGGAATACGAAAACTTTAATGCAGCAGCAGCTAAGATTACCATCAAGGGAATGAGTGTGCACACAGGATATGCCAAAGGAAAAATGGTGAATGCCGGACGACTGGCATGCGAGTTTAATGCCGCCATACCTGAGACAGACATCCCTGAAAACACCGAAGGCTATCAGGGCTTCTACCACCTGCTCCACATGAATGCCCATACGGAGGAGGCAAAGCTCTGCTACTTGATTAGAGACCACGACCGCAAGAACTTTGAGCACCGCAAGGACTTCATAGAGGAAACGGCCCGACAGATGAACGAGAAATACGGTCAGGGCACTGTGAAGGTGGAACTCACCGACCAGTATTACAACATGAAGGAGAAGATTGACCCGAACATGCATGTGATAGACATCGTGCTGAAAGCCATGCAGGAAACGGGGGTTACACCAAAGGTGGAACCTATTCGTGGCGGAACAGATGGTGCCCAGTTGAGCTTCAGAGGCTTGCCTTGCCCGAATATCTTTGCCGGTGGCGTGAATTTCCACGGACCGCATGAGTTTGTTTCGGTACAGGTGATGGAAAAGGCCGTTAAGGTGATTACGAAGATTTGTGAACTTACCGCTGACTACAACGACTAACACTGCATGAGCGAACTTCCCGCATTGGTTAAAGACCTTGCCCTAATATTAGTGGTGGCTGGCATGGTGACATTATTGTTTAAAAAACTGCGCCAGCCTTTGGTCTTGGGCTATATTGTGGCGGGATTCGTTGTATCGCCTCACATGCCCTATACGATGTCGGTGATGGATAAGGCCGACATTCAGACTTGGGCCGACATTGGGGTGATATTCCTATTGTTTGCCCTCGGACTCGACTTCTCGTTTAAAAAGATTTTGAAGATGGGAATGGCACCGGTCATTGCTGTGCTTTCCATCATCTTCACGATGTCGGCCTTGGGAATCACGGTAGGCCATACTTTCGGATGGTCGAGGATGGACTGTATCTTTCTGGGCGGAATGCTCGCCATGTCGTCAACCACTATTATCTACAAGGCTTTTGATGATATGGGGCTCCGCCAGCAGAAATTTGCAGGCATGGTGATGAGTGTGCTCATTCTGGAGGATGTGCTGGCCATTGTGATGATGGTGATGCTCTCTGCCTTGGCTGTGGGCCAGAATCCCGACGGTGGACAAATGGTGGTCTCGGTGATGAAGATTGCCTTTTTCCTGACTTTGTGGTTTGTGGCCGGCATCTTCATGATTCCGCCCTTCCTGCGGAAAACACGCAAACTCATGAATGAAGAGACGCTCATGGTGGTGGCCTTGGGCTTGTGTTGCGCCATGGCCTGGATTTCGACCTTAGTAGGATTCAGCAGTGCCTTCGGGGCTTTTGTGATGGGCAGCATCTTGGCGGAGACCATTGAAGCCGACAAGATTATCCGTTTGGTGGAACCTGTAAAGAACTTGTTTGGCGCCATTTTCTTCGTGTCGGTAGGCATGTTGGTCGATCCGCAGATTATCGTGGCCTATGCCACTCCTATATTAATCATCGTGCTGACCATTCTCATCGGACAGAGTGTGTTGGGCTCTGCGGGATTCATGCTGAGCGGACAGTCGTTGAAAACCGCTATGCGATGTGGTTTCTCGATGGCTCAAATCGGTGAGTTTGCCTTTATCATCGCCTCATTGGGGCTCTCCTTGAACGTTACGGGGAAATTCCTATATCCGGTGGTGGTGGCCGTGAGCGTCATCACGACGTTCCTCACACCTTATATGATAAAGTGGGCTGACCCTTGCTACAAACGAATAGAACAACAGTTGCCCAGAATGTGGATAAGGCGACTGAACCATTTGGGAACGCCTACACAGGTGACCAACACAAAGGATGCCGGCAACTGGCATAGGCTGTTGCGTAAGCTGCTGACAACAACAGCCATCTACGCTGTGCTCACTACAGCGGTGATAGCCCTGATGTTTACCTTCTTCCTGCCCTTTTGCAGGCAACTGCTCCCCCATTGGTATGCCAATGGTGTGTGTGGCATTGTTACCGTAATTTTCATCTCGCCTTTCCTGCGCTCTATCGTGATGAAACACAACCACAGCGAAGAGTTCAAGACCTTATGGACGGGTAACCGCATCAACCGCCTGCCCTTGCTGTTTACCATTCTGGCACGCGTGGTCGTGGCTGCCGCTTTCCTTTTTTATATTTGCAATTTCCTGGCACGTTTTGCCAATGCCATCGTCATCACCATCGCGTTGGTGGTGATAATACTGATAGTGGTGTCGCGCACACTGAAAAAGAGGAGTATTCAGATGGAACGGCTCTTCGTGCAGAACTTACGCTCAAGGGATATTGAGGCACAGGTAAGTGGGCGCAGACGACCACTCTATGAGGGAAGACTCTTAGACCATAACCTGCATATTGCTGACTATGATGTGCCGGCAGGATCGGCTATGGCCGGACAGACGCTGCGCCAATTGGCTCTCCCGGCACATTGGGGCATTCACGTGAGCAGCATCTTGCGGGGACATCGCAGAATCAATATTCCCGGAGGGGAGATGCAGGTGTTTCCTGGCGACAAGCTGCAGGTGATAGGAACCGATGAGCAACTCAGGTTGTTTGGCGAAGACCTGCGCCAAGCAATTGACCAAGATGACGAGCACATAGAAGACAGAGAGATGAAACTGCGGAGGATGGTGATTGCCCGCAACGACAAACTGGCAGGCAAGACCCTTAAAAGCAGCGGACTCCGAGAAACATACGGCTGTATGGCTGTGGGCATGGAACTGTCTGATGATGCCTTGGTGCCTATCCAGCCGCAGCACACCTTCGCACCAGGCGATGTGGTGTGGATTGTAGGGGAAGCTCCTGCCTTACAAAAACTATTAGAATAAGCATCAACAGCATGGATGGCAACACCCCCATGCTGCCCTTTCACCGCTATTTGTTCGGAAACAAAAAAAGGTTGCACACTGGCAACCTTTATACACTCAGTACAACCTACAAGGTTTTAATACCACTGTACGGCATTGGAATAGCCACTGCGCTTGTCGTATTTCAGCGCGTCGGTAAGTGTGGCAGCATTACACCTGAAAGAGAAGTTATAACTGGTATAGGGAGCCAACACCACTTGGCAACTCATATTAAAGCAATGGAGGTCGCGCTGCAGGGAGGCCGTTGTCATACTCATCTCATGGGTATCAAAATCATAACCTGACGAGAAGGTGATATTCCAGCCATCGCTCAACCGCACATTGCCACTCACATTCAAGTTCTGCGTGTACTTATAGGGATAACGCATTTTCTTATAGTTGAACTTGTTGATGTCTCTGTCTTCGGTCATGGTGATACCATAGCCAAAGGTGAGCGACCAAGGCATGGAGAACGCCATATAACCATCATCATCGGTCTTGGCCTTGCCTCCCCCACTCTTCTTGCGAGCACCGCGCTGCGCTTCAATCATATCGTCATCCACATTGCTCTCAATATCCGTGTCCATTCCTTCTTTGTCGCGCTGGCTGCGTTGGTCTTCCTCCTCATCACTATCACCACCGGAGAACAATTTCTTGAGTTTGTCGGGGGTGAGCGTAAAGGAGAAGTTCTGCGACATACCCTGGAAACGACCAAAGCGTCCGTAGCCATACTCGGTATGGGTGCCCACATAAGGCTTGCCATTCTCATCGAGCTCATAGGCATAGGTGGCAAACACGGCATGGAGATTGAATGTATAGCTCTTCCACCACTTCAGACGTATGTCCATGGCCAAGTCGCTCCAAGGACGTTCTTTGGCTGCCATGTTGTACGACATCTGCAGGGCAAAGTTATCGATAATACTGATTTTGCGGAAGCCTGTGGTATCTTTGTCGCTCTTCACCTTCATTTCCAAGTTGTTGGCCAGCGAGAAAGAGACGTTGCCGGTCTTTCCCTTTCCTGGCACGCCATAGAGGTTGTTGGAATAGGGCGAATACTCTACCAGGTCGACTGTTCCGTCGGCATTGGTGCGTTGGTAGGTTTTGTAATAACCATATCCCTCGGTACTGAAATCAGGCGCATAGCTGAAGCTCACCTGTGGCGTGATGACATGGCGGATGGCCTGTATCTTATCGCCAAAGATTTTCTTATTAGGCACCCAGAAACCATAAAGCTTGGTATTGGCAGAAAGGGAGAGATTCCAGTTGTACACATTATAGAGTCCATGGAGCGTATCGCACACCTCCTGTCCTGCTGTCTCGTCCCATGAACGTTCTATCTTCTGCATATACATACGGTCGATGAAGTTGAACGAGGGTGTGATATTGAGATAGTTGAAGAGGGTGAAAGATCCGGAAACAGGAATACTATGCTGCATACCATTGCGCCAGTCTTTTATCAAGTTAGAGCTCATGAGCTTATCTTCCTTCGTAGTGATGGAGTTCGACAATTGGCCCGTATAGCTCAAGGCAATCTTTTCATACCAGCGTTGCTCACCCACCATGTGCTTTCTGCGGAAGGGATAGAAGCGGCTCACCGACACATTGAGGTCGGGCAAGGTGAGGGCGATGGTAGAGTCGCGCATGTTCTGGTTCAAGTTGGTCGTTCCGCTCAACGTCATACCGATACTGGAGAAGGTGGTACTCCAGCTCACCGAAGAGGTACGCGTACTCTGCGTCATCGACTGCGGGTTATACATGCTGTTGAGATTGTTGCGCTCATAGCTGCTTGTGGCAAAGTTCACACTGGCCGAGAGAGTGCTGAAAGGGTTTGCTTTCGTGTCCTGCCGGTGGCTCCACTGAATCTTGAAACTCGTTTGCCGCATATAGTCGGGCATACCTTTGTCGCCGGTTCTCGTATCCTGAAAACTGGCAAACACACTACCGTTGTAACGGTAACGCTTGCGATAGTTGGAAGCAGCAGAGAGTCCCCAAGAACCTTTGGTATAGACTTCTCCCAGCAACTTGAGGTCCCATTTGTCACTGGCAGCAAAATAATAGCCTCCATCCTTCAGATAGAATCCCCTGTCCATCTCGTCGCCATAAGAGGGCATGATGAAACCTGAGGAATAGCTCTTTGTGAAGGGGAAGAAGCCATAGGGGATGGCCAAAGGCAACGGCACATCAGCCACCACAAGGTAGGCGGGGCCGAAAACCACATCCTTGCCCGGACGCACTTTGGCTCGGGAAAGGGCTATATAGAAATCGGGATGTTCGGCATCGCAGGTGGTATAGCGTCCGTGCTGCAGGAAGATTTCTCCCTTGTCGTTACGTTTCGACAGCTGACTGGAGAGGAAGCCTTCCTCTTGCTGGGTGTATACGCTGTTGATGAAACCTTTCTTGGTTTTGAAATTGAAGAGCATGGTATCGCTCTCATAAGTCGACTCGCCCATCTTGAATACCGGTCTGTTCCGTACTCCTTTCTTCTCGAGCGAATCGGGAGTTCCTGTGGCATACACCAAACTGCTGTCGAGACTCATAGACACCCGGTCGCTTTCCAGGTCCATGTTCTCGTATTTCACATTCGCCTTTCCGTAGATGTGTGCCTTTTTGGTGGCGGCATAGTACACCAGCGAATCTTCGCCTGTGTAGACGACTGGTGCATCAATACCATTCTTTCTCTGACGGTTGATGGAATCGCGGCGTATAGAATCGTCGATGGCCTTGTTGTGCTTGTATACAGCCAGTTGCAAGGAGTCCATGCGTGTGGTGTCGACTGTGGGAGAAAGGTTTTTCTGCAAGGAATCAAACTCCAGTGTTCCTTGCTTTCTGAGAGAATCAGCACGCTTCAGCGTATCTTTCCTGACCGTTGTATCAGCCGCATGCCCCTTCTTTCTCTTTTGGGAATAGGGTGTATAGGTGCCTGCTGCCACAAAAGCGACAACTGCCATTAGTAATATTATGAGCGTCCTTATTCTCATAGAGCCTACAAAATTAACGAAATAATGGCTAACAGCCTCTATATTTCCATTTTTTAACGTATAACATCTCCTTCAAAGCGATCATGCCACCTTTGGAAACGTTCCAAACCTTCGTTTCCAAATTTCGCCAAACTTCGTTGGGCATGTTCATAGGTTTTTTCTCGCTCTGGATGGGTTTTACTATAGAACTTATCGGCATAGCAAATAAGTTGTTCCTCCAAGGTTTCGGGGAGGAAATCTTGAGGAGGGAGCGGCAATTGCTGACGGAGTATGTCATCGCGGGTAAGTCCTGCGCCAGTATGACGCTCACACACCCTTGCATGGCGTGGCAAACCTTCAGCGCGTAGCATTTCAGCCCCTATCCTTCCATGCAGCAGATAGGGAGCCTCACCCATGCAGTGTATGCCGGGAGCATTACAGCGCACGATTCCTATATCGTGAAGCATGGCTGCCTCTATGAGGAAGGTACGGTCGAGCTGCCATTCGGGGTGACGGTCACAAATGCGCACAGCACGCTCCATGACGAGCGTGCTGTGTGTGATAAGTATCTCGCGGAGCCTGTTGTGCTCCGGATAATATTTGTCGATAATGGTTTCGACGAGCTTATTGTCAATCATCTGCTCCCGGACGCTGTATATAAGCCACGATGTCGCCTTTGTTCACCTTGCTTCCTTGCTTGGCATTGATTTCAACCAGTTTGCCTCCCAAGTCGGCTGGTACGGGAACAAACTCGCCCCATGATGCCATGATATAGCAGAACACATCACCCTCAACATACTCTTTGCCAATGAAAGGCTCTGTGGCAGCTACAGCCTCACCGTCGCCCTGGAACTCCCAGAACACCTGACCCTTGACAGGGGCCACAATCGCATCGGCCTTGGCATGCTTGAAGGCAGCCAACTGCTCGGGCGTGAGCTTCGTACCCATCTTGGCGTCTTTGGCAGCCTGCAGGTCGGCCAGGAAATTCTTCTTAGCTTGCCCGCTCTTGTAGTTGCGATACTGCTCGGGGTGCATGGCCAGTTCGAAGAGTTCTTCGTCATCCTGTCCGTATTCCCAACCATTCTCGTCCATTTCCTTGCGGAAATCGTCCAAAGCATCTGCCAGCAAAGTATGGGGGTCGGCATCGGTAAACTCACGACCTTGTTTTGCAGCAAGCTCAATGAGTTCGGGTGCTATGGTGCCCGGAATCTTACCACTCTTGCCCAAAATCATACCCCACATAGCCTCGTCCATCATCACGAAACGTCCCTTGCCCTGCTCAATGGTGAGGAGGTTCATCAAGGCGATGTTCTTCACATATTGGCTGAAGGGAGTTACAAGAGGTGGATAGCCTACACGCGGCCATACATACTCCACTTCCTGGAAGAGGTTCACCAACATATCGTCCATAGACAACTCCTCGGCACCACGCTTCTTGCGCAGGTTATTGATGGTTTGGCGGATACCACCCAGGTCGGCCATCATACTTCCCATCATGCCACCAGGAAGACCACAACCAAGCAGGAGCGACGACATGATTTTGTTGGCAGGATTGATGAAGTAGCCCAGCCACTCATCAATATACTCCTGTGTCATGGCACGTGCCTTCATATAGGCTGCCATATTGATTTCTGGCACATCGAAGCCTTCGTTCTTGAGCATGCTCAGCACTGAGATGATGTCTGGATGCACCTTACCCCAAGAGAGCGGTTCAATGGCGGTGTCTATAACATCGGCACCATTGTTGCACACTTCGAGAATAGAGGCCATAGACAAACCAGGACCGCAGTGTCCGTGATATTCAATCAAAATATCGGGGTGATTCTCCTTGATGGCCTTGGTGAGCTGACCAAGCAGGGCCGGCTGACCAATGCCTGCCATATCCTTCAAACAGATTTCCTCTGCACCGGCAGCAATCAGCTGTTCGGCAATGTCGGTATAATAGGCTAAGGTATGCACGGGTGATGTGGTGATACAAAGAGTGGCCTGTGCTGTCATGCCGGCTTCCTTGGCCCACTTGATGGAGGGAATGATATTGCGCACATCGTTGAGACCATCGAAGATGCGGGTGATATCAGTACCTTGGGCATGCTTTACTTTATACATAAGGCGGCGCACATCATCGGGCACAGGATACATGCGCAAAGCGTTGAGACCGCGATCCAGCATGTGTGTCTTGATGCCAGCAGCATGCAAGGGTGCCGTAAAGGCGCGAACGGCTTCATTGGGATTCTCGCCTGCGAGGAGGTTCACCTGCTCGAAGGCACCACCATTGGTTTCCACTCGCGAGAAACAGCCCATCTCTACGAAAACGGGGGCTATCTTCGCCAATTGGTCTTTACGTGGCTGAAACTTACCTGAGCTCTGCCACATATCTCTGTAAACGAGACTGAATTGTATTTTCTTTTTCATATCGATAGTTCTATCGCAATTGCACATTGATTTTCAAGGTGCAAAATTAGGAAAAATAATCCGAATTACAGATGATTAGACCTATTTTTTACGAATAATAACGAATAAGGTACTGCTTTTTGCACTGTCATCACATTTTTTTTACTACCTTTGCATGGCTTGTATAATCACAAACAATACAGAAAGTCTTTATGAATAGAATCACCCTAACACTTAGCATCATGGCTTTGTTTCTGGCACTTGCCGCAGGTTGCAGACAGGATGTAGACAAAGATAGCCACATGGCCAAACAAGGTCCCTCTACCGATGAGTTGCGCCTGCAAGGCGATAAAACCATCTACGGCTTAGCTTGCGAAGGATGTAACGACAGCATCGTGTTACTGTTGCCCAACGATGGTAGCGACCCTATACGCTACAACGTTCTGGAGGCCTCGCGTCGAGGCAGGGTGCTGGGCAATCCTAAGGTAGGCGATTGGATAGGCTTGGTGCGCAACGCGCAAGACACTACAAAGGCCGATATGGTTATAGACCTTGATGAACTGAAGGGTATTTGGTGTTATATTGTATTGCCAAAATTGAAAGATAGCGAGACATTGAGCAAAGGAGAGCAACGCCGCATCCTCAACGCCATGCCCGATTCGGTAAAGGAGGCCTATTTCATTCCACGGGAATACGGCTTCTGGATGCGCCGACAGTGGGCATGTCAGAGCGTGGGCTACGTGCGCAATCAGAGTGCTCTCGAGGAAGAGAGTCCGGTGGTTTATCCTCCGCTGGGCTATTTCACAGCATGGCATATTTGGAACGGCAAGCTGGTGATTACACGTGCCACACCAAAGTTTACCAAAAACAATACTATCGATTTGGTGAACCCTGTTAATGACACCTGTACCATCGAATATCTCAAAGGCGACTCGCTGGTGCTGAGTAGCGATGGATCCTCACGCAGCTATTACCGTAAAGAGAATTTAGAGGATGTGAATAAAAAGGCAAGAGCCATTGCTGAGCAGCAGGCAAAAAAAGCGCTGATAGAAAGAACAGCAGGAGAATGATTTGCCTTAACGCAAGTCGTGTTCAGCCAAGCGGTGTTGCGCCAGTTTCTCATATTGGGTGCCTGGCATTCCATAATTGGCATAGGGCCAAATGCTAATGCCACCTCGGGGCGTAAAGATGCCCGTCACCTCAATATATTTGGGGTGCATGAGTTGTATGAGATCTTTCATGATGATATTCACACAGTCTTCGTGAAAGTCGCCATGGTTACGGAAACTAAAGAGATAGAGCTTCAGGCTCTTGCTCTCTACCATGCGCTTGGCAGGAATGTAAGCGATGCGTATTTCGGCAAAATCAGGTTGCCCCGTGATGGGACACAAGGAGGTGAACTCCGGACAGTTGAATCGCACCCAGTAGTCGTTGTCGGGATGTTTATTGTCGAATGCCTCCAACACCTCGGGGGCATAATCAGTTGCATACGACGTGGCGGAACCTAATTGTTTGAGTCCTTCTTTTGTTCTATCCATATATCTTATTCTTTAAGGATTAATATTCTCTTTAAATAGTATTGCTGCTCTACAGATAATAATGCTGCTCTGCAAAGTATTACGGTCATTATTAAAAAAAACATTGTGTCATCTTCCGAGGCTATAACTCTCTCTTCAAAAGACTGCAGCATGCAGCTTTTTATAGTTTAAACACCTTCAACACATTATAGTCAACTCCCTCGTCATAGGTGTCTACCCCTTCTTTATTCTTCACCCATCTTACCACGCGCAGGGTGACGGGCAGTACCAGCACTTCATAGGCAGTTTTTAACACTATCTGCCAGAACATCAGGGGTAGCAAGGCCTCTGCGGGAACCACTCCGGCGAGGGCCAGAGGAAAGAAGATGATCGAGTCGATGCCCTCTCCCACCAAAGTACTGACAATGGCACGCCATGAGAAGTTTTTGCCGTGCGACAGCAGTTTCATGCGACTCATCACATAGGCATTGCCGAAAGAGCCTGCCAAGAACGCGATGAAAGAGGCTGCGGCAATGCGTGGTGCCAAGCCGAAAATGGCATGAAATCCTTCTTCATTGTGCCAGTAAGGGGCCGCAGGAATCAAATCGCAGAGGGCTCCTATGAGCACGAAGAAAAAGTTCATGGCAAAGCCCAGCCATATCAGCAGTCGTGCTTTGGCAAAGCCCCACACCTCGCACACGCAGTCGTTGATGATGTAACTAATAGGAAAGACGATGAGTCCGCCAGTCAGACTCAGGCCTGCCACAGAAATCTGTTTGGTTTCCAATAGGTTTGCCGCAATAAGGCAAACACAGAAGAGTGTACCCATCAGCATGAACAGTACACTCACTTTTTGTTTTTCGCTGTTCATAATCTTGTTTTGTTAAAGGGGGTTTAGCAAGTACCCCTGTTTCATGTGTTCTATTGGGGAGCGACTTCCCTGTGGTGCTCTTGAAGCACGCACAGGGAATTTCTCCACTTCTATTTACTACTTAAGATTAGGATTCTGCGTTGCGAAACACCCCTCTAATCCGCCGAGGAATGCATCTATCGCTCCGAAGCATTTCCTCCGTCTTACTCTCCGAAGATTTCCTTCAGTTTGGCAGCCAATTCCTGACCCATCAGTTCGCAGGCAATAATTTTTCCCTGCGGATCGAGCAGCACATTTGAGGGAATAGACTGTACACCATATACCTGATTGGCTGCACACTGCCAGCCTTTCAGGTCAGACATCTGCGGCCATTCCATACCCAGTTCACCAACGGCCTTTTTCCAATCATCTGCCTTCTGATCGAACGATACACCAACAATCTCAAAACCCTTGGTAGCATGATATTTCTTATATGCAGCCACCACATTGGGCATTTCCCTGCGACAAGGACCACACCACGATGCCCAGAAGTCAACGAGCACATAGTTGCCCTTAGCCACATAGTCGCTCAGTTTCACAGTCTTACCGTCCATATCCTGCATGGTGAGTTCATGGAACTGCTGTCCGGGCTGACGTTTTCCCTTAGCCTCAAGCATCATGATGCAGGGCTTGGTTACAGGGTGATTATAGTAGGCGGCAGTAGGATCACACACGGTCTTCAACTCATCATAGGTAAATTCGAAGGCACGGTCGGCAATGAAGGCCACCGGCAACATATTACTACGGTTAGAGGTGATGAAATTCATTACGGTCTTATTTGACTCTGCATTCAGGGCCTCGAGCTTGGCACGGAGTTCCTTTGCTGTGGCCTCATCGATATTGGCATTACCACTCATCTGCTTGTACACCTCACCTTGCTGCTGCTGAATCTTGCTCAATTGGTCTTCTACAGCAACAATTTTCATATTGCCTTCCGAAGCGTTCACCTTACCTTGAGTGAAGTCGATGTCAATAGGGGTACCATCGTTGATAGCCTGCACGCGGTTGATAGCTCTTCCCACGCGATAGTACACGCTCAACAAACTGTTGGCAGGTTTGCTGCCTGTAAATTCAAACTTGCGGTTGGCATCTACAGCTTTCTTTTCCGAAGCGCGATAGTTGCCATCTACATAGAATATTACTTCCTTAATGCCTTCGGGCACTAAACCCGTAATTTTGTAGTTCACATCCTGTGCGAATGTTGCCACCTGCGAAAACAGTGCGACACACATTCCTAACATTAATTTTTTCATTGCTGTTTAGCTATTTATTAAAGATTATTGATCTGCTCGATTGTCAACATTGTCGCCTACGGTAGGAGCCAGTACAGCCTCGAAATCGGTATAGCCGTTATTCACCAGGATGTCATACCACTGGATGAGCTTCTTGATATCGCAGTCGCGCACACGTTCTTGATCAAAGTTAGGCAGCACCTCAGCGAAAAAGGCGCGGAGCTCGGCACTCGTAGCTTTTTTATAGGCCAACGAGCAGGGCTTGCTACCTTCCTTCTCGCCCAGACTCTTCAGCACCTTCCACAAAGGAATATCATCTGCATCGGTATACATAGCGATGTCTGCCAGACTTGTCACTCTGTCGGAGGCAAAGGCTGGCATGCGACGGTGCTGCTCGTCGATTGTTTCTACAATAAGATTCATTTTTCCGCGGGACACAAGTTTGTAGAGTCCCGGTTTACCTGCAATAGAAAGGATTGTTTCCATTTTCTCTGTTGTTGTTT
>CAMAMZ010000051.1 GCA_945837185.1 uncultured Bacteroidales bacterium
CTTCCTTGCCCGATGGCAGAAAGATGGACGTTACGCTCAACGAGGCTGGTGTTTACAAAGTGCGCATGGCCGTGAACCAAGGAAACTATTGGGCTTTCCGCTAATAGGAGGTTCCCCTTTTCATAACAACTCCTGGAGCGGTATGATATGTGCTTCACAGGCGATACGGTTATGAATTGAATCCACTATAAAAAAGTTCATCCGACAGTTGGCGTGATACAATAGTCCTATCAATGCATCTCAGAAAAGATGCTGTCTATCACACCAAAAGTCGGATGAACCAGCAGATGGTGATATTGCCATAATGGAAAACACCCTTTTCAAAATGAAAGGAACAACAAGCTCTCTGCCTGTGTTAGTGCAGGCCATTGCCTCTCCCATAAACGACCATGTCTATCTTGTGGCAGGAGTTGCCGTAGGATTCTGAGTTCGAGCTGAACGTAGGAAGCACGTTGGGATTACTTCGTTTTAACCCCCTATTTGTATATTAATGTATAACACCGTGCGGGGGCGAAGATTTCCTGCGCCACCTCCCACACCTCCTGCACCGTGATGCGGTCAATAGAGGCATAAAGTTGTTCAATGTCTCTTTCTTTACCATAGTGCAGGAAACTCTTGCCAAAACTGATGGCAAAGTTTTCACGATTGTCGAACGACACTCCCAACTGTCCCTTCAGTTGTCGTTTGGCTGCCGCTAACTGTGCATCGCGCAAAGGGCGTTGCATCAGTTTATCCAATTCACGACGCACCAACCGCAAGCAACGGTTCACATCCTTATAGTCGCATCCGAAATATACCGACCATATTCCCGTATCGCCATAGTTCACCACTGAACTGTCAACAGTATATACCAATCCATGCCGCTCGCGCAACGATACATTCAACTTGCTATTCATTCCCGGGCCTCCCACAAGGTTGTTCAACAAGAACAGGGGCAAACGACGGTCGTCATAGGCAGAATAGGCCCTGCTGGCCACCATGACATGCGCCTGATGGGTATGCCGCTCACACACAATCTGCCTGCCTTCTGATGAAGCCAAAGACCAGTTGGCCATGGAGGATGGTCTTACGACGGATGTTGCAGGTGTGTCACCCCACGACTGCACCTGTGTTTGCCCAGCCTTGCACAACAACTGTACAAGTCTACGGAAATTAATATCGCCATAGGCAAAGAACACCGCATTATCGGGACGATAAAAATTGCGGGTGAAACGAACAGCATCTTCCCTTCCGAACGAGCGCACCCGTTCTGCCGTGCCCAAGATGTTATGTCCCAACGGATGACCCGCAAACACAAGATTCTCTATCTCATCATAGATGAGTTCCGAAGGTGTGTCGTGATAACTTTCTATTTCATCGCATATAATTTCTTTCTCTTTTTCTATTTCCGAATCGGGATAGGTGGCATGGAACACCATGTCGGTCAGAAGGCTGACGGCTGTAGTCAGATGTTCCCGAAGCACTGCAACATAGTAAACCGTACTTTCCTTATTGGTGAAAGCATTGAGGTCGCCTCCCACACGCTCCATGCAATTCAGGATTTGAAAGGCACTTCGATGTGCCGTTCCCTTAAAAGTAACATGTTCGCAGAAATGCGCCAATCCCTCTTCTCCAGGAAGTTCGTCTCGTGTGCCTGCAGCAAACTGATAGCCACAATAAAGCACCTGCGATTGCGAAGGCAGATGGATGACACGCAAACCATTTGCCAGTTTACAAATGTTATATTCCATATCGGCTGCAAATTTAATGCTTTTTACTTTGATAATTGCCAGATTTTTCAGATATTTGCATCGTAAAAAATCCATATTGGTATATGCGCAAAATAATAGGAATAGGTGAAACGGTGCTCGACATCGTTTTCAAGGATAATCAACCCATTGGTGCATTTCCCGGAGGTTCAGTGCTCAATGCCATGATTTCTTTGGGACGTGCTGGTGTAGAAACCATTTTTATTTCAGAAGCCGGCAACGACCGCTTGGGAGAGCAAGTGATTCATTTTCTAAAGGAAAATAATATCAATACCAGTTTGGTCAACAGGTTTCCCAATGGCCAGTCACCCATCTCGTTAGCATTCCTCGACAAAGACAACAATGCGGAATATCTCTTTTACAAGAATCATCAACAAGACCATTTGGATTTCGTTTATCCCGACATCCAACCCGATGACATTGTAATAGTAGGCTCCTATTTTGCCGTCAACCCTGCCGTACGCCCTCAGGTGATGGGATTGCTCGACTATGCCCACAATCATGGGGCAATTATCTACTACGATGTGAACTATCGTCCGGCTCACAGGAACGATGTCATGAAGATTACCCCCAACCTGTTGGAGAACTATGAATATGCCGATTTTGTCAGGGGCAGCCGTGAGGATTTCGAAACCCTCTATCATGCCACAGATCCCGACAAGATATATAATGCCGAGATTTCGTTCTACTGCAAGAAGTTCATCCTGACACAAGGAAAGGAATCGGTTGAAATACGGGCAGAGGGGAATTACCGCAAGAGCTACCCCGTGCAACCCATGGAAACGGTGAGCACAATTGGCGCCGGCGATAATTTCAATGCAGGTTTCCTCTACGGACTCCTCAAAGGGGGCATTACGCGGGCCCATATAGAACGTGGGCTGACAGCCGACGAATGGGATAAGACGGTTGCCTATGCGCAGCTTTTCTCAGCAGAGTGCTGCAAACACATTCAGAATTATGTTTCGAAAGCGTTTGGAGAGAGTTTAAAAGGATAACATACATCACAAGGTAAACACAAAAACACAATGAAAGCAATTAACGACAACATTTTTTATGTAGGCGTAAACGACCGTAACAAAGCTCTTTTTGAAGGATTGTGGCCTTTGCCCTATGGCGTTTCTTACAATTCCTATCTTATCGACGACCAGAAGGTTTGTCTCATTGATACAGTAGAAGTAGACTTCTTTACACAATTCATTGAGAACATCCGTGAGGTGATAGGCGACCGCCCTGTCGACTACCTCGTAGTGAACCACATGGAACCCGACCACAGCGGCTCCATTGCCTTGCTCAAACAATTCTATCCTGGCATACAAGTGGTGGGCAACAAAAAGACCTTTACCATGATGGAAGGGTTTTATGGTGTGAAAGACAAACTGGTGGAAATAAAGAACGGTGACACGCTGTCATTAGGAAGTAGGGAACTGCAGTTCTTCCTCACACCCATGGTACACTGGCCGGAAACGATGGTGACGTATGACAGCCGCACACGCACCTTGTTCAGCGGTGATGCCTTCGGTTGCTTTGGCGCACTTAACGGAGGGATGCTGGACCAAAGCATCGACACCGACTGGTGCTGGTCGGAGATGCGTCGTTATTATTCAAACATTGTAGGCAAATATGGTACACCTGTACAGAATGCGCTCAAAAAGCTGGCAGGCATACCTATTGACTATATCTGTGCCACCCATGGCCCGGTATGGCATAAGGAGGTGGGACGCGTGGTTGACCTCTATGATAAGATGAGTCGCTATGAGGCTGAACCCGGTTTGGTGATTTGCTATGGCACGATGTATGGCAATACCGAACGTATGGCAGAGGTGATAGCACGTGCCGCCTCGGAGCATGGTGTCACCCATATCGGCATCTACAACATCTCTAAAACCCATCATTCATATATCCTGAGCGATATTTTCCGCTTCAACGGCTTGATTGTCGGAGCACCTACATACAACAACGGGCTCTATCATGAAATGGAAGTGCTGCTCTCTGAAATTGCCAACCGCGACATCAAGAACCGCTATTTGGGATGGTTCGGAAGTTATGCCTGGGCGAGCAAAGCGGTAAAGAAGATTGGGGAATGGAATGAAAACAAACTTCATTTCGAGGCCGTAGGCCAACCCGTTGAGATGAAACAGGCGCTCACAGCCGAAACGAAGGCACAATGCGAGGCATTGGGCAAAGCCATGGCAGAACGTATCTTACAAGGCTAAACAACCCCCTGTCATGAATTGCAAGAAGCTGCTTTCTTCTATCGGACTTCTCCCCCGCATACTGATTGCCATCGTGTTGGGAGTGGTATTAGGCAACTGCATGTCGATGGCATGGATACAGGTCTTTACCACTTTCAACAGTATCTTCAGCCAGTTCCTTGGCTTTATGATACCGCTCATCATCGTGGGATTAGTGACACCTGCCATTGGCGACATAGGCAACAAAGCAGGCAAACTGTTGCTTGCCACGGTGGCAATAGCCTATTTTGACACCATTTTGGCAGGCTCCCTTTCTTATGGTGTGGGCGAATGGCTGTTTCCCAATATGATAGAGGGACAAATGGCCCAAACAGCCACAGAGAAAGCAGCCGACATCGAGCCCTACTTCACGCTCTCCATTCCACCGCTCTTTGATGTGATGAGCAGTTTGGTACTGTCATTTGTTGTAGGACTTTGCATTGCCCACTCGCACATCGACACCTTGCAGCGTGTTTGTAATGATTTCAAGGAAGTGGTGGCCACCTCCATCCGGTGCGTCATCATTCCTTTATTGCCCTTGTATATCTTCGGCATCTTCCTCAACATGACCTATACGGGGCAGGCTTACCATATCCTGCTGGTGTTTGCCAAGATTATCATCGTAATCTTTGCACTCCACATCTTTATTCTGCTCTATGAGTTCTGTATTGCAGGAGTTATAGCCAAAAGGAATCCTTTCCCATTGCTGGTGCGTATGCTGCCAGCCTATTTCACGGCATTGGGCACCTCGTCATCGGCAGCCACCATTCCCGTAACCTTGAAACAAACCTTGTTGAACAAGGTACGGGAGCAGATTGCAGGCTTTGTCGTTCCCCTTTGTGCCACTATCCACATGTCGGGTTCGGCCATGAAGATTACAGCCTGTGCGCTTACCATCTGCATGATAGAGGGGATGCCGCACGACCCTCTCCTCTTCCTGCATTTCATCCTCATGTTGGGCATTATGATGGTTGCCGGTCCGGGCGTGCCGGGTGGCGCTGTTATGGCAGCCTTGGCACCTTTAAGTTCCATTTTGGGGTTTGACGCCCAACAACAGGCCCTCATGATAGCACTCTATATTGCCATGGACTCTTTTGGCACGGCCTGCAACGTAACGGGCGACGGAGCTATTGCCATTGTAGTGGACAAGCTGTTCAGCAAGAAATGATCGATACAGCAACACAGGAGTTTATCCGTATCCATCGTAAGGACAACGTGCGTCGGCTGGCTTTAGAAGCAGCGAAATATCCCCATGTAGACATACCTGTAGCCCTCGACCAGATACAAGGATGGCAGATAGCCACCCGGAAATGCCCGCTGCTGGCACGCTATGACGGTATCATCTATCCGCCTCACCTGTCGATGGAGCAATGCTCAAGTCAGCAGACAGCATTTTATAAAACACGCTTGGTGCGCCAGTTGCTCGACAAGGACGCACGGCATACCATGACCGACCTCACCGGAGGCTTTGGCATCGACTTTCTGGCACTTTCGTTGGCTTTTCAGCAGGCTACCTATGTTGAACTGAACCCGACCCTTTGCGAACTGATGCGCCATAACCTACAGGTATTGCGAAGAACGGGCACTGTGATTTGTGGCAATGGTGCCGAATGGGTAGCGCAAATGCCCCACACCAATCTTATTTATATTGACCCTGCACGCAGGGGAGAAGGAGGGAAGCGCACCTACGCCATTGCCGACTGCACACCTGACGTGCTGTCGCTCAGACAACTGTTGGTGACAAAGGCCGATAAGGTGCTCATCAAACTTTCGCCCATGCTCGACTGGCACGAGGCTGTCAGATTGCTGGAACAAGTAGAAGAGGTGCATTTAGTTGCTGCGGGAGGAGAATGTAAGGAAATGCTTGTAGTGCTCTCCGAGCAGGCCATCGGAACTCCCGCCATAGTGTGTGCCAACGAGAAAAGCACTTATCGCTTCATGGCAAACACAGAACAGCCTGCCCCTATTGCGGCTATGGCTCCGGAAGTCGGTAGCTATCTGTACGAACCCAATGCGGCCATCATGAAATCGGGATGTTTCGCACAACTCTGTGAAGCACAGGATGTGCTGATGGCAGGTCACAATTCGCACCTGTTCTTAGCACCCTCACCTCGTCCATCCTTCCCGGGAAGGCAATTCCGCATAGAGGCTGTAACCTCCATGAACAAACGCGAACTGAAAACAAGTTTGCAAAACATCCGACAAGCCAATATCACCGTGCGCAATTTCCCGCTCAATGTGGCTGAATTACGGAAACGGCTCCATTTGGCCGATGGAGGCCCCCATTATATCTTTGCCACTACACTGGCAGACCAACGACACATTTTAATATTATGCAAAAAAATCCGCTAAATTTGGCATTGTGCCATGAATTTGTTATTTTTGCATGATTGATGACTTAAAAATAACTAAATTAATCATGTCGCCTATTGTAATCAAGAAGGTTGAGACCAAACAGGATTTAAAAGCCTTTATTGAGTTTCACTATGATCTGTATGAAGGCAATGCCTATGACGTGCCAAACCTTTACAGTGACGAATGGAATACATTGAGCCCGGACAAGAATGCCGCCTTCGATTTCTGCGAAGCAAGCTATTTCCTTGCCTTGCGTGCCGGAAAGGTGGTAGGACGTGTTGCTGCCATCATCAACCATCGTGCCAATGAGAAATGGCAGCGTAAGGACGTGCGCTTCGGATGGATAGATTTTGAAGATGACATAGAAATATCGCGCAGTTTGTTGGAGGCCGTTGAAAACTTCGGGCGCGAGAAAGGTATGCAAAACATTGTGGGACCTTTAGGTTTCACCGATATGGACCCGGAAGGCATGCTCACATGGGGCTTTGACAAACTGGGCACCATGCCCACCATCTACAACTATCCTTACTATCCGGAACACATGGAGCGGTTAGGCGGATGGGAAAAAGACAACGACTATGTGGAATACTATCTGGAGGTGCCCGACAAAGTGCCGGAGAAATATAGCAAGATTGCATCCATGATAGAGAAGCGCTATAACCTGCACGTCAGAAAGCTCACACGCGAAGATGTCACGAAAGGTGGCTATGGCCGCAAACTCTTTGAACTGGTCAATGAAACCTACAAGGACCTGTATGGCTTTGTCGAGTTGACCGACCGACAGATAGACCAATACGTAAAGATGTATCTGCCCATGGCAGACCTGAACCTGATTACTGTGATAGAAGATGGCAATGCCGACAACAAGATAGCTGGCATGGGCATCACGATCCCATCACTCGCACGCGCCCTTCAGAAATGTCGCCGAGGACGTCTCTTCCCCTTTGGCTGGTATCATGTGCTGCGAGCCATCAAATATCACAAGACAGAAGGTGTCGACTTGTTACTGATGGGATTCCTGCCCGAATATCGTTCCAAAGGCGCCAATGCCTTGCTCTTTGCCGACCTTATCCCACGTTATCAGGCATACGGTTTCAAATGGGGTGAAAGTCAGGTGGAAATGGAGACAAACGAAGGCGTACAAAGCCAGTGGGGACCTTTGAATCCCATTAATCACAAACGGCGCCGCTGTTACAGAAAGCCCATAGCATAGCAATGAAGGAAGAAGATAACATACAAACCACGCAACCCACATCGGGTGTTGCCTATACAGAGGACAACATTCGACATCTTTCCGACATGGAACATATACGTACCCGGCCGGGTATGTATATCGGACGGTTGGGAGATGGTGCCTTGCCCGAAGACGGCATCTATGTTTTGCTCAAAGAAGTGATTGACAACTCTATCGATGAGTTTAAAATGAAGGAGGGCGACCGCATAGAGGTGGATATTGAGGACAACCTGCGTGTGAGCATCCGCGATTATGGCCGTGGCATTCCACAAGGCAAGCTGGTGGAAGCCGTGAGCATGCTCAATACGGGCGGCAAATACGACTCCAAGGCCTTCAAGAAGAGTGTAGGCCTCAATGGTGTGGGCATCAAAGCCGTCAATGCGTTGAGTGCGCGTTTTGAGGTGAGGTCTTATCGCGAAGGGAAAGTACGAACCTTGATTTTTGAACGTGGAGAAAAGAAGCAAGACACTACCGAAGACTCACAAGACGAGAACGGCACCTATATCTTCTTTGAACCAGACAACACGCTATTTCTCAATTACCAGTTTCATGCCGACATCGTGGAGTCCATGCTCCGCAACTATACCTATCTGAATGCGGGCTTGACCATCATGTATAATGGTCGCCGCATACGGAGCCGCAACGGTTTGGAGGATTTGCTTACCGATACGATGACGGTTGAGGGGTTGTATCCCATTGTGCATGTTAAAGCAGAAGATATTGAGATTGCCTTTACCCATACCAATCAGTATGGGGAGGAATACCATAGCTTTGTAAACGGACAGCACACCACGCAAGGAGGCACCCATCAAAGTGCCTTTAAGGAGCATATAGCCCGTACGGTCAAAGAGTTCTTCAACAAGGGATATGAATATGGCGACATACGCAACGGTTTGGTGGCCGCCATAGCCATTAATGTGGAAGAGCCTGTTTTTGAAAGCCAGACAAAAATCAAGCTGGGCTCAACACAGATGGCTCCGGGAGGCGAATCGATCAACAAGTTCGTCGGCGACTTCATCAAGAAGGAGGTAGACAACTATCTGCATATCAACAGCGATGTAGCTGATATTATTGAAGGGAAGATCAAGGAGTCGGAACGGGAACGCAAGGCTATGGCTGGCGTGACAAAGTTGGCGCGCGAACGTGCCAAAAAGGCCAACCTTCACAACCGTAAGCTCCGCGACTGTCGCATTCATTTCTCGGATGCCAAAAACGATCGAAAGGAAGAATCCTCCATCTTTATTACAGAGGGCGACTCAGCGAGCGGCAGCATCACCAAGAGCAGGGATGTGAATACGCAGGCTGTCTTCTCCCTCCGCGGCAAACCTCTCAACTCGTTCGGTCTTACCAAGAAGGTTGTTTATGAAAACGAAGAGTTTAACTTGCTGCAGGCCGCACTCGACATTGAGGATGGCTTGGATAACCTTCGGTATAACAAGGTGATTGTGGCTACCGATGCAGATGTGGATGGCATGCACATCCGACTGCTCATCATCACCTTCTTCCTGCAGTTCTTCCCCGACCTCATCAAGAAAGGACATGTGTATGTGCTGCAGACCCCGCTGTTCAGAGTGCGCAACAAACGGACGCGTATCAAGAACAAGCGCATAGCGGCAAGCGCCACACAGGGAAACGGAAAGAAAGGAAAAGCCGACTTTGTGGTGCGTTACTGCTATAGCGAAGAGGAACGTCAGCAAGCCATCAGCGACTTAGGTCCTGACCCGGAGATTACGCGCTTTAAAGGTTTGGGAGAAATCAGTCCCGATGAGTTTGCACATTTTATCGGTCCCGACATGCGTTTAGAACAGGTGTCGCTCCATAAGAACGACCAGGTACAGAAGTTATTGGAGTATTATATGGGCAAGAACACCATGGAACGCCAGAACTTCATTATCGACAATCTTGTGATAGAGGAGGATTTGCCCGAAGAGGAATCCGCCCCTATCGACTAATCAACATCAATATGAAAAAATATCTTATTGCTGCTTGCCTGCTGGTTGCTTCGGTAGCGACCCAGGCACAAATGCGTGTGAATTTGGGAGAGAACTCTCCCCTCAACAAATTGCGTATTGCTGAGATGGCAATTACCAACTTATATGTGGACACCCTCTCAGAAGACAAACTGGTGGAGGATGCCATACGAGGGATGTTGGAAAAGCTTGACCCACATTCCAGCTACACCACCGCAAAAGAAACCAAGGCTCTTACAGAACCTCTCACAGGCTCCTTTGAAGGGGTGGGCATACAATTCAACATGTCGAAAGACACCTTGCTTATTATACAGCCTGTTGTCAACGGGCCTTCAGAGAAAGTGGGCATCTTGGCTGGCGACCGCATACTGACAGTAAACGACACCACCATTGCCGGTGTGAAAATGTCGAGAGAGGAAATCATGAAGCGCCTGCGCGGCCCCAAAGGCACAAAGGTGAAGTTGGGTATTATGCGTAGAGGCGTGAACGACATGCTATACTTTATCGTAAAGCGTGACAAGATTCCTGTAAAAACCCTTGATGCCGCTTATATGATACGCCCTCAGGTGGGCTATGTGCGTATCGGTAGCTTTGGTGCCACCACCTACGATGAGTTTATGACTGCCGTTAGCACCTTGCAGCAACAAGGCATGCGCAAACTCATTCTCGACCTGCAGGATAACGGTGGAGGCTATCTGCAAGCGGCTGTACGCATAGCAAACGAGTTTCTGCAACGCAACGACCTGATTGTATATACCCAAGGCAGGAACGCACAGCGGCAAGAATTCCGTGCCCAAGGCAACGGCAAACTGAAGGATGTGGAAGTAGTGGTGCTTGTCAATGAGTTCTC
Source organism: uncultured Bacteroidales bacterium (assembly GCA_945837185.1). Taxonomy (GTDB): domain Bacteria; phylum Bacteroidota; class Bacteroidia; order Bacteroidales; family Bacteroidaceae; genus Prevotella. The sequence continues at coordinate 10,389 of CAMAMZ010000051.1, forward strand.
TGCATCGGCAGCGGAAATTGTGACGGGAGCCATTCAAGACCAAGACAGAGGACAGGTGGTGGGACGCCGTTCTTTTGGCAAAGGCTTGGTGCAGCGGCCTATTGAATTCAAAGACGGTTCCATGATGCGCCTCACCATCGCACATTATTATACACCTGCCGGCCGTTGTATTCAGAAACCCTATACAAAAGGTGAGGGACAGGATTATGCCTTGGAACTCGACCAACGTTACAAGCACGGAGAGTTATACAGCGCTGATAGCATCCATTTCTCCGATTCGCTCAAATGCTACACCTTGCGCAAGCACCGCACGGTGTATGGTGGCGGCGGTATTATGCCCGACATCTTCGTGCCCCTCGACACCACGCAATATACCAATTTCCATCGCAAGCTATCTGCGCATGGATTGATTATCAATGCCAACTTGAATTATATCGACCAGCAACGTCGGGTCTTGAAGAAGAAATACAGTACTTTCGCTACCTTCAACAAAAATTTTGAAGTGCCCACCTCGCTCATCGACTCATTGATAGAAGAGGGGCGCAAACAGAAAATCACTCCCAAAGATGACACGGAACTGCAGCAAGCCCTTCCCAGTCTGCGCCTACAGTTGAAAGCACTCATTGCCCGCGACCTGTGGGATATGAGCGAATACTACCAGGTGATGAATGAGAACAATCACACGGTGCAACGTGCCATTTCATTGCTGCAATGATACTTTTGCAGCAATAAATAAATAGTGTTTTGAGGTTGCCGTAAGGTTACGGCAACCATCAGGGCATGGGAGCTAAAGAGAGCATGGCAAGCGCCTTGTTCTCCGCTGCTTCCATCATCTCACGCTCACCCGGACCTTTATCATTGATACCACAGAGGTGCAATATGCCGTGAATGATTACCCGATAGAGTTCCTCTTCATACGTTTTGCCAAAGAGCTCGGCATTGGAGCGTACGGTGTCGAGACTTATAACCAAGTCGCCACTAATAGTGTCGTCCTCATCGTAGTCAAACGTAATGATGTCGGTATAATAGTCATGGTTCAAGTATTCACGGTTCACCTCCAATATCTTTTCGTCATTCACAAAAAGATACCCTATTTCGCCTACCTTGCGGCCATAGGAAGCCGCTACAGCCTTAATCCAAGCATTGGTGGCACGCTTCTTGATGGCAGGCATGCGCACCCCTTCTACACTGTATGTTATCATTTCTTATGTGGTAAATATTCGTCTGTCGACCTGCCGAACGCTTGCAGTGTTCTCACCATGCTCGAGGAAAGACTCTCTAACTGTGGCTCGGCATAGAGCAAGAGCGTTTCAATGCCTCCCATTCGCCGGTTGAAATCGGCTTGTGCACGCTCGTATTCAAAATCCGTCACTGAGCGTACACCTTTTATTATATAATGTGCACCGACTTGTTTGGCCAAGTCAATGGTCAACCCCTCAAACGCCATCACCGACACCGCAGAGATATCAGCATATAAATCGGCTATCCGTTGCACCCGCTCTGCGGCAGAGAGCATCGTATGCTTATCAGGATTCACTCCTACGCCAATCACCAAGTTGTCGAAAAGGGGTAGCGCACGCCGCACAATGGAATCATGTCCCAATGTAAAGGGGTCAAAAGTACCTACAAACAATCCTGTTCTCATTGTCCAAACAAATCAGGCATCATCGCGTTGTCCTTAAAGGGTGTTCGTCCCAAATGCTCATAAGCCAAAGCAGTGGCCATACGTCCTCGCGGTGTGCGCTTGATGAAGCCCTCCATAATCAGGAAGGGTTCATACACTTCTTCCACCGTGCCCGTATCTTCACCTATGGCCGTGGCTATCGTAGAGATACCCACAGGCCCTCCCCGGAACTTGTCGATAATGGTCAGCAATATTTTGTTATCTATCTCATCCAGTCCGTACTGATCAATATTCAGTGCCCGCAAAGAGAGGTGGGCTATATCGTGTGTGATACGGCCATTACCCTTCACTTGGGCAAAATCACGCACCCTCCTCAACAAAGCATTGGCAATACGAGGCGTGCCGCGTGAACGCCGACTTATCTCAGCGGCTGCATCATCGTCAATAGGAACGCGCAGAATACTCGCTGAACGTTTAATGATACGCTGCAGGGTTTCCGGATCGTAATACTCCAAGTGGAGATTGATGCCAAAGCGTGCCCGCAACGGAGCCGTGAGCAAACCACTGCGTGTTGTAGCTCCCACCAATGTAAAAGGATTGAGGTCGATTTGAATAGACCGTGCAGAAGGACCCTTGTCGATCATGATATCAATCCTGTAGTCCTCCATAGCCGAATACAAATACTCCTCAACAATAGGCGAGAGGCGATGTATCTCATCGATGAACAGCACATCGTTCTTTTCCAAGGACGTGAGAATACCTGCAAGGTCACCAGGCTTGTCGAGCACAGGTCCGCTGGTCAGTTTGAATCCCACCCCCAACTCATTGGCGATAATATTGCTTAAGGTTGTCTTCCCCAATCCGGGAGGACCATGGAGCAGGGTGTGGTCAAGCGGTTCACCCCGGTATTTAGCCGCCTCCACAAACACCTCCAGATTCTCTACCACCTTATGCTGACCGGAAAAGTCGCCAAAGCGTAATGGCCGCAAGGCATTCTCATAGTCTTTTTCCGAGGCGGTGTAGGCTTCTTCCCTTATATCAAAATCGTCAGACATGTATTATTTCTTATTTCTTTTATCAACCTTTGTCTTTTTATGTCATTGCAAAGATAGCACAAACCGAAGACAATACAAAACAAACTTGTTTGTTTTTATTGTTGAGGTGCAGCCAAAGATAGCACAAACCGAAGACTATGCTTCGTGCTGCGCACGATGATTACTCGTTCTGCACTCGTTGTTCTCCACACTTTTACGAGCGCACATCGAG
>CAMAMZ010000052.1 GCA_945837185.1 uncultured Bacteroidales bacterium
CAAAAAAAAGAGCGGAAAAGAGAATGTTCCCATAATTTTTTATTAATTTTGCACCGCTAAATCAAAACATCGGAATATTTATGGACGATTATTACGCGGAAAACAACAATCAGTAATGGCAGGGGCGACTTCTCTCTGACAGTCTGTCTCCCCGGCCTATGAAAAGGAATGACGAACCTCAAAGGAGACTGACAACGTATGAAGACATTTTGGAATATAGAGAAGAACCTGACCGCCATCAAGGAATGGCAGCCGAATTGCTGGATTCAAGTAACCTGTCCTACAGACGAAGATCAACAAGAACTGGAAGAACGGTTCAACATCCCCGATTATTTTCTTTCTGACATTAGCGATACCGACGAGCGGGCACGCTATGAATATGATGATGGCTGGATGCTCATCATCCTACGTATTCCGTATGTGAAGGAGATACGCTCGAGAACCCCCTATACAACGGTGCCGCTCGGTATTATTCACAAGCGCGATGTTACGATTACGGTGTGCTATTACGAAACGAATATGATGATCGATTTCGTGTCGTACCAGCAGAAACGTGGCGCAGGATTCACCGATTATGTAGACCTTACTTTCCGCCTCTTCCTTTCCAGTGCCGTATGGTATTTGAAGCGCCTGAAACAAATCAGCACGCTGATAGAGCGGGCAAAGCACAATCTGGATCACAATGTGAACAATGAAAGTTTGATAGGTTTGTCGCGCCTGCAGGATTCGCTCACCTATTTCATTACATCAATCCGAGGCAACGAAACATTACTGCAAAAACTGAAGTTCAAACTGCAGGTCGATGAGTTGGATGCCGACTTGATTGAAGACGTGAATATCGAGATGTCGCAGGCAAGAGAAACAACCTCTATCTACTCCGACATCCTGGAGTCGACCATGGACACCTATTCGAGCATCATCAACAACAATATGAATACCACCATGCGTACGCTCACCTCTGTAACCATCATTCTGATGTTCTCGACATTGGTGGCCTCACTCTTCGGAATGAACTTGGTGAACGGCATGGAGCATAGTAGCTATGGCTTCGTTATAGCCATTGTCATCTCTATCCTCGTTTCGGGCATCACATGGTGGATTCTGCGTTTCAAGAGGCTTCTTTAAAAGAAAATTTGCAGAAAAATGGTTAATCATTAGGAATTTTGAAACTTTTTCACTAAGTTTGCAACCATAATGGCATGTATGCCAATGGAAACCTGAAATCATAAACTAAACAGTGAAATGATGAACTCTCAAGACAACATCCTTCAAGAGGATAGGACAGAAGAAAAAGTGGTGGCTGCGCAAGGAGCCGACACCGTAGAGAATCAAATGGAGGCAACGAACGCCCCCCAAGTGGAAAGTACTTCCGAACAAACGGAAACACCCGATGCAGCAACGGCAGCACAAACCGATGCCAAGCCCGTCATCAAGGTGTATGCCACGAAAGAGGAGGTTCTTGAACGTGTAAAGCAACTCAATCACAGCGAGGAAGTTCCCACAAGGGAAGAGGCTGAGCAGCTGAAGATGGTCTTTTACAAACTGCTTGCGTCGGAGCGTGAGGCACAGCAGAAAGCCTACCTTGAGGCAGGGGGTGACCCTGAAACCTATGTGGTGCTTCCTGATGAAACGGAAGAGCAGTTTAAGGCTGAATGGACGGTTGTTAAAGAGAGAAGAATGCAGGCTTTCATGAAGCAGGAGGAGGAGAAGCAGGAGAATCTGAAGAGGAAGCTCGCCATCATAGAACGTATCAAGACTATGACCACTTCACCCGAAGAGGCCAACAAGTCGTTCAATGAGTTTAAAGCTTTGCAGCAGGAATGGAAAGACATCAAAACAGTGCCGGCAGAGAAAGCCAACGAACTGTGGCGCAACTACCAGTTGTATGTAGAGCAATATTACGACCAGCTCAACCTGAACCGCGAGGCACGCGAATACGATTTTAAAAAGAATCTGGAACTGAAGACACGCCTCTGCGAGGCTGCCGAGAAACTGGCTGATGAGACCGATGTGATCAGTGCCTTCCATCAACTGCAGGAGTTGCATCAGCAGTATCGGGAGATAGGACCGGTGGCCAAGGAACTGCGTGAACAAACCTGGGCTCGGTTCAAGGCTGCTTCTACCGTGATCAACAAAAAGCATCAGCAACATTTCGAACAGCTACGGGCTAAGGAGGAGGAGAACTTGCAACGCAAGACTGAGCTCTGCGAACGTGTAGAGGCTTTGGCAAAGGAAGAGAATAAAGGTGCTGGTGATTGGGAAAGACGTACCAAACAAATCATCGAAATCCAAAACGAATGGAAGACCATTGGCTTTGCACCACAAAAGATGAATGTGAAGATCTTTGAGCGCTTCCGTGCCACCTGCGATGATTTCTTTGCCCGTAAGGCAGAATTCTTCAAGGAACTGAAAGAGCGTTTGGCAGAAAATACAAAACGCAAGCGCCAGCTGGTTGAGAAAGCCAAGGCTTTGCAGGATTCAACAGAATGGCGCTCTACTTCCGACAAGCTCATCAATCTGCAGAAGGAATGGCGCACCATTGGCATTGTGCCGAAAAAGGTGGGCGACCAGCTCTGGATGGAGTTCATTGCCGCTTGCAATCATTTCTTCGATGCACGAAGTGCTGCCAATGCAGGCGGACGCAGTGAGGAGCATCGCAACTTGGATAAGAAACGCGACATCATTGCGCAACTCAAGGAACTGATAGGGGCTACAGCCGACAATATGCAGGAAACGGTGCAGCAACTTGTGGCTGCCTATAATGAGATAGGTCATGTGCCTTATAAGGAGAAAGACAAACTCTATAAGGAATTTCATGAGGTGGTAGATGTGCTCTACAAGCAACTGAACATCTCGGCCAGCAAGCAGCGCCTGGACAACTTTAAACATAGTTTGAAGAACATGGCCAAGCAGGGTGAGAATAGCCTCGATAATGAGCGCGGACGCCTGCTCAGAAGATATGAGGCCTTGAAGTCGGAAATCACCACCTACGAGAACAACTTGGGCTTCTTGAACGCAAGTAGCAAGAAGGGCAACTCGCTCATCGACGAGATGCGTAAGAAGGTTGAGAAGCTGAAAGATGAATATGAACTGGTAAGACAGAAAATCAAGGCCATCGACGCTGAAAACAAGGCTTAATGCAAGGTTGGGGCTACAACCAACGAAGGGTAGCCAACATATCAACAAACAAAGACCAAATGGGATTCTGTTCCCCATTTGGTCTTTGTGGTTTATAAGTGATGCATCCAACAGCAACACCCATTCTACGTTCAGCACTCGTTCAGCACTCGATGTGCGCTCGTATGATTACCTTGTAAGACTGAACTTCATCGACAAACCAAAGTCGTGTGTGGTAGTTGGAAAACTGTTGTTTGTGAGCAGCGGCTTGTTGGTTTGACTGTCGTAATAGAAACTCAGGGTGAGGAGGCGCGAGAAGGTGTAGTCAGCCATAAAGCTGAACTTCAAGGCCCGGTTGCCACTGCTGGCATAGCTACTTATAGAAGCAATGTCGCGACAAATAGTAGCCTGGTTGCGCAAACTGATGTCAAGGCGCAGGTTCAAGTCGTTGTTATTGCCGTTTTGCATGCTACTGCCGGAAGCCGCCGAAGCCGTTGCCTTCTTCGTAGCACGTTTGGGAGGCCGCATACCAAAGAGTTTGAAGTTATTGATGCGGTAGCCCAAGCCCACCACCCAGTCATGACTGGTAGCCTCGTTAATCTGTATGCTGGTCATACTCAAGTTGAGCACACGGGTGGTGCGGTATTCCACCTTTGCCGTAAGGTTGTTCTCAAACGTCATGTCGATGCCCAACAAAGGCGAGAAAGCCTCGTTGATGCTCACACTCGACACGTTGTACATACTGCTGGGAATAGGCACGCCCGTGGTGGGTGCCGTAACAAAGCCCAAGCCGTTCATATATTCCATGAAAGAGCTATAGGTGGCATAGCCGCCCACAGCATAGAGGCAGCGGTAGCTATGGTTGATGTTCACACTCTTGCACACATCGCGCAAGAAGGGGAGCCGCTGCAAACCACTGTAGCGCACACTCCAGTTTGGCAAGAGTCGGGAGAGGGTAGGGAAGATACGGAGTGCGTTGCCTCCCGAACCGGTATAGGCAGCCAAGAAAGCCGGCACCATCACATCGGCACTATATTTGTCGAGGGTGCCATGTTGCGGGTCGAAAGGCTGTCCTGCCAACGAGGTTCCCTTGGGGTAGATGGCATGCGCATATTGCGCCTCCACCCTGTCGCGATAGTTGTCGAGCGAGTGGCAGAACCGTTCGAAGGATGCCGACTTAAATCCATTGTCGGCATTGCCCACTCCCTCAAAGGCACTCTTCAGCGAGAGAGTTGTCATCGTAAAGCTACCCGTTTGTGAGGTAGGGTTGCCCGCATACATATACTGTATGCTCTTCGATTTGTTTTCTGTGCGCGATGCCGTGAGGTCTATTTTAAGGTTGGCAATAGGCTCGAGCGTACACTTCAGCTGTAAGTCGGTAGCCTGGTTGATGGTGGCCGGTGTGGCTATCGAGTCGTTGATAAGGAGCCAGTTCTGCTCCTTAGCCTTGTCAATATAACTATCGCCAATCAGTCCGAAGGCAAAGTCAAGACCGGGCGAAAGCACACCCGCTCCACGTGTCTGTCCGAAGGCATCACCTATCATAGGCATAAATCCCGGCAGAGAGAGCGCATATTGGTTGCGATAGCTCACCTGAATATTCTTCACCATCATCAGCACATTGGCTATGTCCTGTGCCGTGCTATACCACCGTTTGTTCTCCAAGGGCTCTTTGGGCGTAACAGTAATCTTCACCTTAGTGGCAGAGTCCACATGGTTGCTGATGCGCAACTCATTGTCGTTCAGTTTCTTGTATTTCAATTTGAACACCCTTCCATCGGCCAACTTTCCCGTCACATGAAGGCGACGCGTATGCTTGTTGTGCTTTAAGGTGAAGGTTGTGTCCGGGAGCAAGGTAATTTCCTGTTCCAAACTACGTTTGTTCTTCGGGAGTCTGCGCGATTGTGCCAAGCGCTCAGCCTCCTGCTTCTTCGCAGCAGCTACCCCTTGCTTTGTTGCAGAGGGTGTTCCTTGTTTCGTTGCAGAAGGTGCCCCTTGCTTCGTTGCTGCCGATTGCTGTTCCTTCGTCTTGGTCTTGCCGGCCCCACCTGTCAGGCGCTGTGTCTTTTTCTTCCGAGTTATCTGTGCACGCTGTTGGCGTTGGAACTTCTCGTTAGCCTTTTTAAGGAAGGGGATATGCTGGTAGAGTTTTGTCATATCGAAGGCAGTGGTGATGTTGAGATTTCGGTTGCTGATGATGGTATTGCCGAGCGACAGACCATCGTCGAGTTCCGTTCCCCGCACCCAGTTGTAGGTGGCCGTATAAGCCGCATTGGCCTTCACCCAGTTGAATATCGGAATCAGGTTGAGAGGCAGCTGATAGGAAGCCGTGAGCGATTGGTTATAGTCGAGAGGTGTGCCGAAGTGGCGCAAACTCATCTTGACAGAATCTTTCCACACTTCATAGGCATCAGGATAGCGGTTACTGTTCACAGGCACATACGGCTCCTCAATCTCTGCATGCGTAGCACTCTGGAAGTTGATATGCAGGTTGCGTGTAAGGTCCCACCGCAGGTTCAACTCCCTGTTCCACAGAAACTGTGAGCTGAAGGTAAGAGGAAGGGCATCGCCGGAAAGGTTTTCCATATCCCGTTCCTGCAGTTCATAGTAGTTACGGGTGAGCTCTGTGTTGAAAGCCACATTTTGCGGTAACCAGTTAAAGCCGAACCGTCGGAATATGTCCAACCATTTCGATTTGTCCTTGATGTGTTGGAAAGGTTCCCATGCCTTGTAAACAGGCGACCAGCTATAGTTCATGGCCCCTCGCCAGTTGTCTTCCTTCTCATAAACCGTTGTCTCACCACTGGTATAGCGATGCGAATGACTATAGGAGAACGAGAAGTTGGCAGGGTCGTAGGGCATGGGGTGCCGCTTACTTTGAATACCCACCCGCACGTTCGACAAGGAGAAGTTTGTTTGTGTGGTTCGCGTAATGGCAATCCTTTCTATCGAATCACGCTCCGCACTGTTGGCAGTGGCATCCAGCGCATCATCAAGTCGGAGGTCGGTGTCAAGCGGATTATAGGTAGGCCTCGTTTCCTCCTTGGTGATAGAGTAGTAGAGCGGTGCCGACACCTTTGCCTTGTCGGGGAAGAGTTTTCCCAGCTCCAAACTGGTTGTCACACTATAAGTCTTATAGTTGTCTGTTGTCCGCTGGTCCACCCTGTCCTCTATACCTCCAAAACCCTCCGAGATGTAACGTCCTTGCACATTAACCGACCCGAAGTCAGAGAGTTGCACATTAAGGTTACCTTGTGCCGCCCATCCCCCATGGTTATTGTATTCTTTCAAACGCAACTCGTTCACCCACACTTCGCCCGATTTGGCATCGCCCGATTTGTTGCGCACACCAATCATCACAGTTTTGATTTCCCCCAACGAAGGATTACCCATCACACAAATCCTGCGGTCGGGATAGTCGCCATCATACACCGCATACTCACGGTTGTAGGACGCCATGCCCAACCCTTTCGCCTGGTTGCGCGCTTTCTTCACCTTGGTAAACAGGTCGAGCGCCACATCAAGCATGTTTGCTTGCGGCCACACCCGTTCACAGTCATTGCGCGAATACTTGTCGTACACACCCGGTGCCGTGAGCATGAGTGGCACCTCATATTCATAGTAGTTGGTTTTATAATCACTTCCCAAGCGTATGAACACCGCCAGTTGCTGGTCGGAAAGCTGGGTGTCGTTAGGCAGCAAGGCATTGGCATGCACAAACATCTGCAAGCGTTTGTACGGCCTTAGGTCGAGGGTGGTATGTTTGTATACAGCCTTCGAGGCGTTGCACGGCAAGTCGTTCACCACTAAGTTCAAGGCCTGCTCATTCGCCTCCACCAATTGCGGTTGCGTAGGATCCTGCGCCCGTTGAATGCCGGGAGGCAATACATAGTTTACCGGTGTCTTGTCGTTGTTCTCTTCAATATTCACGGCACTCACCGTCAAGCGGCCGCCACCATCGGCTGCATTGAGCTGCTGGTCGTAGATGCGCCATTCCCCCTTCACAAGGTCCAGACTACCGAAGCGCAACACCACAGGATGCTGGAAACCCGTGAGGAACATACGCATGAAGCGAATGCTCGTCAGGTCAGATATAGCCCCCACCTTACGCTCATATTCGCGCAAGGGAATTCTGAACTGATACCAGGTTACACGCTCCTTGTTGCCATTGCGCAAGGGCGGAACCGCTTCCCGTTTGTCAACGATATAGTTTCTGCCCACCACCAAATCCTCTGGTCGCAGCGACACCCTATACTGGAAATAGCGTTCATATTCGTTGAGCGTATAATCTTGGTTGATGTCTTCCACATCAGGTGTCGTCTTGTATGAACTGTCGTAGTTGCCCCCACTCTCCATGGCAGGCGAGTTGCCCTGTGGATTGTTGATATGTTTATAGCGTCGCAAGATAGAAGCCTGCATACGGTCATAGTCGTTACCGCGGAAATAATGGTAATTGTCGTTTGCCGGGTCGTTCTTGATAGAGTCGAGAGCAGCCCCCGTCACCTTCCCCTGCACCTGTGTGAGAAACGACTGGTAGGAAGGGAAGCTACGCTCTTCCTCATCGTTGAGACCGTTTAATCCCACATCCTGCAGGTTGCGGCTCCCCGCATTGGCCGAAAAGGCATAGGTAACAGTAGCCTGTGTGGGCACCTTACCCCATTGCGTCGTGCTGTATCCCTGTGAACCGTCAACAGGCATGCCACTCTCGTGAAACTTCTTCCCATCGCGCAACACATCCTCGCTCACCTCTCCTAAATGAATGTAGAAGTCGCCACCCTCTGTGGTGGCCAGTCCTTTCGGTGCATAGATGAAAGGGTCGAGCAACCAAAACTCCACATATTCGATGTTGGCTGCTTCAAAGTCGTTGGTATTCAGCTTGCGCATCATGCCACCCCATCGTTGTTCCGGGTGAGGCAGCGAGCCATCGCCATTCAAGTTCGGGTCGAAGTTATAAGGACCACGCTCATTCGGATAGTAAGCCAGGTTCAGGATAGGCAAGGTAGAGATAGCCCCATTATAACTACTCTGGTCGCGGTTAGGATAGAGTTCGCTCACCAGCACCTCCCGCACATAATGGTTAGAGAGCTGGTCGAGGTCGCCTTTGATATGGGCCGGTGTGAGCGAGCTGCTCCTTCGTGTAAAAAGCGGGTCTATATGATACCATGCCAGCAAGGCCCTGTTGAAACCACTCTTGAGCGATGTCTTGTCGTCAGCATCGGCAAGAGTAGAGGGCACGCTCGACAGCATCCATGATGTAGGAGCCGACACATCAATCTTACTCGTGTTGTTTTCAAAATCATCCAGATAAGAGGCATTGTCCTGCGTGCCGTGATTTTGCCCGGCAATGAGTTGGGCAAACTCCGCGTTGAAGGAGATGCTGGAAGGCTGTGTTACATGCAGCAAGGGCAGTTTGTCGAGGAGATGGGTGAGCCACTGACTTTCCCTTTTCCAGTTGAGGTTAACACCCCATAGCGTGTTGTTGAGCGGTTCAGCACCCATGTTCACCTTGTTGGTGAGCGACTGTTCGGTGAGGTGTTGCAGCGTACCACTCAGTTGGAAGTTACGTGAGAAGTCGTAAGCCCAGTTCAGTCCGAACATCGTTTTGCGTTGCAAGCCATAGTCGGTATTGCTCTCCAACGACACATTGATAGGCGTTCCTGCATCGATGATGCTCTGGTTCAGCAATGTCACTTCCCCCGCATAATAATCCACCGTATAGTCAGCACCCTCTGTGAGCACCACTCCTCCGGCAGTCACCACCACCGACCCTTGTGGCACATTGTATGCCCCCAAAGAAATCACGTTAGCCTGCTGCCCTCTAAACTGTCCCGTCAGTTTATATTTGTCCTTCTCCGCAAACTGTTTAGCCATGGTGCGTGTAGAATCATACAGTTCCGTAAACGCATATTGGGCCGCTTTCTCAGCCGGCACCCCTTTTCCCACCAGATACTGGTACAGATAGTTGCCGAACGGTTCGGTGCACGGCAGGAACACACGTCCGTTCTGCACCGTGTAGCCCTCTATATAGTCAAAATACCCATTGGGGTTGGTACGGTTGTTGTTGTCTAAGCGGTCGCCCCCAATCATACGCACAATAGGTGTTTGCTTCACCTGACTTTCCGGGAGATACGTAAGATACACACCTGCCGTATCACTCTGAAACTTCACATCCAACCGAAACTGGTCGCGTTCCACCGACGAAGCCAGCATATACACATTCTTCATCATCAGTCGCCAGTTGCCCTGTCGCGGATTGTTGCTTGTGTTTTTGAGTGCTTTTACCAGCAGTGTTTGGTTGGCATCAGTAAGGTCGGCAGCAAACTCACCTACCTGATAGGTTACCCCACCATACGTATATTCGTAGGCAATGGCCAGCACCTGGTCGCTTTGCAAGCCTGTTTTGATAGAGATATAACCCAATGCGTTGTTCACGCTATATTCCGAACTGTTCAGCAGGCGCGCATGCTCAATCTTCTCATAGTCCACTCCACCCATCATTCCGTTTCCTTCCAAGGTCGAAGTGATGAGGTCTATGTCACGTCCTCCTGACAGCAAACCCACCAGCGTGCCATAGCAAGTGTTGGCAGCATTGCATGGCACCGGTTGCCCGGTGGTAGTCCACATGCTGTTAGCCACCTGTTTGTTCTCACCCAGGTCGGTTAAGGCCACAATATTGCGCGTGTTGGTTGTGGTTCCGGTCTTGTTTGTCACCCACACCTCCACACGGTTAATTGTCACCCCTGTGGTGATGTTCGGGAGTGTACGCATAGCCGCATCATAACGTTCCCGAAAATGATGACCGAGGAAAAAGTGCATGTTCTCCTCATAGTCAGCCACATCAATCTCGAAGGGAGTCAGCTGCACCCCTCCCTTCGACGACACACTTGTCGTACTGGTTTTCTTCTGCGATGCAACCAGTTGCAAACTCAGTTTGCCGAACTGCATATCGGTGCGCACACCGAAGAGCGAGCTGGCCCCCTTAATCAAGGAAGAGTTTGAAGGAAACGAGGTGTTGCCTAATTCAACGAGTTTGATAATTTCGTCTTCCTTACCCTCATATTTCAGTTTGAGGTTCTGGGAATCGAAGTCAAAGGTAGCATCCGTGTTATACGTGAGATTCATATCCACCTTGTCGCCCACCTTTCCATTCACATGCAGGTTAATCTTCTCGTCGAAATCGAGTGTCGTAGTCTTCCGGTTACGAATCGGCAGATTCGGGTTGTCGATACGTTTCAAGGTAGCCCCAAACTTCAGTTCCGCATTGCCTTGCGTCTTGATGCGCACCCCTCCCTTGCCGAAAATCTTTTCCGCGGGCCCTAAGTCAAAGTGCATGTCGGTAAAGTCAAATCGCTCTTTACCCTTGGCCTGGTATATCTCATTGTTCTTCTTGCGGAAGAACTGCGCCCACGATTGCTGCTCCACCCATTGCATATACTCCTCCGGCATCATCAGGATAGGCGTGTCGAGCCAGTCTTCTCCCAGTTTCGTTCCCACAAGATAATACTGTGCCGTATCGTTATACACAACACATGGCTGCAGGTTGTCGGGCTGTTGCAGGCGGGCGGCATGCCCCTTCCGGTCGTCGTTGGTAAGCACCGTTGTGCGTTGAGTTTTCCCTGGTTGTCGCCTTTTTCCATCATCCTGACCCATAGGCACAGCCATTGCGATGCCCACAGACCCCACTGTCAGCATCACCCCAATCAGCTTATGATACCATCGTTTCAAGAAGAGGTTTTATTTGATTTGCTTCAATGCCAGTTTCACCACCTGCTCCACAGGCAAGGCAGGCTCCGCTTCCAGGATTGCTTTCACCACCTTGGCCGATGGTGCCGGAGCAAATCCCAACATGGTAAGGGCACTCACTGCTTCCTCTTTCACATGAGCATCCACCGGTGTAGCCTGTGCCACGGCAGTGGGAAGTTCATCAGTCATAGCCCCCGTTGCTATCTTGTCGCGCAAGTCGACAATGATACGTTGTGCGGTCTTCAATCCAATTCCTTTCACCCCTTTCAGCAAACGTTCGTTGCCATTGGCAATAGCGTTGCACAATTCAGTAGGACTGATGGTAGAGAGAATCATCCGTGCCGTGTTGGCTCCCACTCCCGAAACAGTGATGAGCAAACGGTAGAGTTCCCTTTCCTGACAGGTGGCAAAGCCAAACAACGTATAGGCGTCATCGCGTCCGCCTGTCACCAAACTCTCATGCACAAACAACTTCACCTCCTTTTGCCCCTGAATGGCAGTAAAGGTGTAGAGCGATATGTTGAGTGCGTAACCCACTCCTGCTGCTTCCACCACAGCCAGGGTAGGGGTGAGTGAGGCCAGTGTGCCTCGAATATATTCTATCATAATGCTGTCTTTATATATATAATAAGGTGTATACCCTACAATAACGCTTTTTTCGTTTGATTATTGCCCTCTGCGTTCTTTAATTGCATAAAGCAGTGAAAACCCCACATGAAGTCTTAGTGATAAATTCTGCAATGAAGCGTTCTTTCATTGCAGAAATCAGTGAACCCTCACCCTTCCGCCATGAGAAAGAAGTATCAAAAATAGACATAAGTATGTCAATTATGAAAAAAAATGAGCCAGATGTCATATTTTTCATAGAAAAACTGTAATTTTGCCGATTGGAAAATTAAATAACGAACTATAAATATGAAAAAGATTAGAGCCGCCGTAGTAGGTTACGGCAACATAGGGCAGTATACGGTGCAAGCCTTGGAAGCTGCCAAAGATTTTGAAATTGCAGGAATTGTGCGTCGTCAAGGAGCCGCCAATAAGCCTGCCGAACTGGCCAACTATGCAGTAGTTGACGACATAGCACAGTTGCAGGATGTTGATGTGGCTATTCTTGCCACCCCCACCCGTTCCTGTCCGGAGTATGCAGCACGCATTGTTGATATGGGCATCCATACGGTCGACAGTTTCGATATCCACACCCAGATAGTAGACTATCGTGCCCAGCAGATGGCACATTGCAAGAAAGCTGGCAAGGTGAGTGTCATTGCTGCAGGTTGGGATCCGGGTTCCGATTCTGTTGTGCGCATGCTCATAGAGAGCTTAGCTCCTAAAGGTTTGAGCTATACAAATTTTGGTCCGGGCATGAGCATGGGCCACTCCGTTTGTGTGCGTAGCAAGGAAGGCGTGAAGAATGCCCTCTCTGTAACCATCCCCTTGGGCGAAGGCATCCATCGCCGCATGGTCTATGTAGAACTTGAAGATGGTGCCAAACTTGAGGATGTTACAGCAGCCATCAAGGCCGACCCCTATTTTGCACACGACGAAACCCATGTCTTTGCCGTAGCTTCGGTAGATGACGTTCGCGATATGGGTCATGGTGTGAACTTGGTGCGTAAAGGTGTGAGTGGCAAAACCCCCAACCAGCGTTTTGAGTTCAATATGAGCATCAACAACCCTGCCCTTACCGCACAGGTGCTGGTCAATGTGGCGCGTGCCACCCAACGCCTGCAGCCTGGTTGCTACACCATGCCAGAGATTCCTGTTATTGATATGCTGGCAGGCGACCGCGAGGAACTGATAGG
>CAMAMZ010000053.1 GCA_945837185.1 uncultured Bacteroidales bacterium
AAATGTAGTCGGTAAGGGAATCGAACCCTTATGCCAAGATTGAGAATCTTGTATCCTAACCGTTAGATGAACCGACCAGAAACCAGTATAAATAAAAATTAAAACATGAAATGTAGTCGGTAAGGGAATCGAACCCTTATGCCAAGATTGAGAATCTTGTATCCTAACCGTTAGATGAACCGACCGATAGATACTTGAGAATACTTGGCGGAAGGAGGGGGATTCGAACCCCCGGTACGATAATTCGTACGACAGTTTAGCAAACTGTTGGTTTCAGCCACTCACCCATCCTTCCAGGATTCGTTACCGAATTTCCAAGCATTGTTCTCAAATGCGGTGCAAAGGTAAGGGTTTTCTCTGACTCCACCAAATTTTTTCGGCATTTTCTTTGCAAAATCTCATAATTGGCACATTTTGAGCCTACTATACCCCTCACTCCCTTCCTTGCGAGGGCAGAAAAGCATTCCATCTTCTCCTCCTTAGCGAGAACAGAAAGTCTGCAACCGCTTCTTGGTTGCCACCATGTTAATCTACACTTATCCACACCACGCATGGTTGGGTGGCAATAGGTTCAGCCTCTAATCGCCATATTTCATGTATTTTTTCTTTCTATATCGTTTAAACTCTCATTTTTTTTGTTTACCTTTGCACCTATAATTAAATAGTGTACTTAATTTACTCTATAATAGTAGCGTACACCATACGAGAACAATATTTTTGAATATCACTTAACGTATTGCATCATGGCGATTACAACAGAAAATACAAACGACGAAAAGAAAAGTTTGAGTTTTGTAGAACAACTGGTAGAGGAAGACTTGGCAGCGGGCAAGAACGGAGGACGCATACAGACACGATTCCCTCCAGAGCCAAACGGCTATCTGCACATAGGACATGCGAAAGCCATCTGCATGGACTTTGGTGTAGCCGAGAAATACCACGGTGTCTGCAACCTGCGCTTCGACGATACCAATCCCAGTAAGGAGAACAACGAATATGTGGAAAACATACTCAACGATATACAATGGCTTGGTTTCCACTGGGGCAACATCTACTATGCTTCCGACTATTTCCAGAAGCTATGGGATTTTGCCGTTTGGATGATAAAGAAAGGATTGGCCTATGTTGACGAGCAAAGCTCTGAAGAGATAAAGGCGCAGAAGGGCACGCCAACCACTCCAGGCACAGAGAGCCCCTTCCGCAACCGTCCCATCGAAGAGAATCTGGCCCTCTTCACACAAATGAACACGCCTGAGGCTGTGGAAGGTAGCATGGTGTTGAGAGCCAAATTAGATATGGCCAACGCCAACATGCACTTCCGCGACCCTATCATTTACAGAATCATCCACACTCCGCACCACCGCACGGGTACCACTTGGAACTGCTACCCGATGTATGACTTTGCACATGGACAGAGTGATTATTTCGAAGGCGTGACACACTCCATCTGTACGCTGGAGTTTGTGCCCCACCGCCCACTCTACGACAAGTTTGTTGATTTCCTGAAGGAGATGGATGGCAGCGATGACAACATGCTGGACAACCGTCCGCGACAGATTGAGTTCAACCGCCTGAACCTCACCTATACGGTGATGAGCAAGCGCAAGTTGCACACCCTTGTCGATGAGCATTTGGTTAACGGATGGGACGACCCGCGCATGCCCACCCTTTGTGGTATGCGGCGCCGCGGCTATTCGCCTGAAAGCATCCGCAACTTCATCGACTCAATCGGCTACACCAAATTCGATGCGCTCAACGACATGGCGCTTTTGGAAGCTGCCGTTCGCGACGACTTGAATAAAAAGGCTTGCCGTGTGTCGGCCGTGCTCGACCCCGTGAAACTGGTTATCACCAACTATCCGGAAGGACAGGAAGAGGAGATGGTAGCCATCAACAACCCTGAGAATGAGGCCGATGGCACACACACCATCACCTTCACACGCAACTTGTGGATAGAGCGCGAAGACTTTATGGAGGAGGCACCCAAAAAGTTCTTCCGTATGACACCGGGCAAGGAGGTGCGACTGAAGAACGCTTATATCGTGAAGTGTACAGGTTGCACAAAAGATGCCGATGGGCGCATTGTGGAAATTCAGGCCGAATATGACCCCGAAAGCCGCAGTGGCATGGCAGGAGCCAACCGTAAGGTGAAGGGCACGCTCCACTGGGTGAGTGCTGACCATTGCCGCCAGATTGAGGTAAGGGAATACGACCGTCTGTTCTATGTGGAGGACACATCGGCCGACGAGCGTGACTTCCACGAACTGCTCAATCCCAACTCACTCAAGGTGCACACAAACTGCTATATTGAGGAATATGGTGCCGATAAGAAAGCGGGCGAATATTTGCAGTTCCAACGCATCGGTTATTTCATGGCCGACCTCGACAGCACAAGTCAACACCCTGTGTTCAACAAGACGGTCGGATTGAAAGACGCTTGGGCAAAACAAAACAAGCAATAAAGAGAATACACTCATACTATTCCACCGCAGGATAAGCATCAGCAACTCTGCGGTGGAAGCAATTTAAAATTATTAACAATACCCACTAAAGCACTTCAATGAACTGGATTTCAACATTATTAGGCAATCTGAACTATGGTACCGTATTCTTTCTCATGCTTTTAGAGAGTACGGTGATACCCGTTCCTTCGGAACTCGTCGTTTCACCAGCTGCCTACCACGCTGCAGGAGGACACCTCAACGTGTTTCTCATCATTCTTTTCGCCACATTGGGTGCTGACTGTGGTGCCACCATCAACTATTTGGCAGGCTACTACCTCGGGCGACCCATCATCTATAAGTTTGCCAACAGCAAATGGGGGCATCTTTGTTTGCTGAACCAGGAAAAGGTGGAACACAGCGAAAAATATTTCTACGACCATGGCATTCTCGCCACACTCACCGGTAGACTGCTTCCTGGCATTCGCCACCTCATTTCCATTCCGGCAGGCTTGGCGAAAATGAACTACTGGACATTCCTGCTCTACACCACGCTGGGAGCTGGCTTGTGGAACTGCATACTGGCAGCCCTGGGATGGTATCTGCACGCCATTGTGCCTGAAAACCAACTCCACGATCGAATTATGGAATATGGAAAGGTGATTCAATGGGTGCTCATTGCGCTGGTAGCTGCTGTAGTTCTTTATTTTATAGTAAAACACTACCTAAAGAAAAAGAAAAACGCTCGCTGACAGAGAAGGATCAGAACTTGCCAGTAAGCGAGAGATTATGCGCTGACTGAGAAGGAAAGGCACCAACTGATGGGCAAGATACCGCTCGTTGAAAAAGATGGAAAGGTGCCTGACGTTAGGCAAGATACCACTCGCTGACAGACACGAAAAAGGAACTATTTATTATTTTAAACTTAATATCAATGGAAAGAACATGGAGATGGTTTGGCAAGAACGATAAGATTACGCTTGCCATGCTGAAACAAATTGGAGTAGAGGGCATTGTCACTGCCTTGCACGACATACCCAACGGTGAGATATGGTCGCGTGAGCAAATCAACGACCTGAAAACCTACATTGAAAGCTATGGCATGCGATGGAGCGTGGTAGAGAGTCTGCCCGTTTCAGAAAGCATCAAATATGGTGGGGCCGACCGCGACCAGCTGATAGAGAACTACAAGCAGAGTTTGCGCAACCTCTCGGCTGAAGGCATTCACACCATCTGCTATAACTTCATGCCCGTATTGGATTGGGCACGTACCGACTTGGGGCATCCCAACCCCAACGGCACCACCAACCTTTACTTCTCAAACGCACAGTTTGCTTATTTCGATATTCACATTCTGAAACGTGAGCATGCTGCCGACGACTATAATGCCGAGGTGCTTGCGGAAGTTGAGAAATTGAAGGCCACCATGACGGAAGAAGACAACCACATGCTGGTGGAAAACATTATTGTGAAAACGCAAGGTTTCGTGTCGGGCAATATCAAGGAAGGCGATGAGCATCCTGTTGAACTGTTCCGCCAGCTGCTCGACCTGTACAAAGGCATCACCAAAGAGCAGCTCAGGGAAAACATGCGTTATTTCCTCAACGCCATCATGCCTGTGTGCAACGAGTGCGACATGTATATGTGCGTTCATCCTGACGACCCACCCTTCCCCATCCTCGGCTTGCCACGCATTGTGACGAATGCGGAAGATATAGAATGGTTCTTGAATGCCGTAGACGACCCTCACAACGGTCTTACCTTCTGTGCAGGAAGTCTTTCAGCAGGAGCACACAACCAGGTGGTGGACATGGCACGCAAGTTCTGCAACCGAAGCTGGTTTGTTCACCTGCGCTCCTGTCACGTTTTCCCCAATGGCGACTTTACAGAGGCAAGTCATTTGGGCGGACGTGCCGATATCATCGAGTTGGCTCGCATCTTTGAATCCTGCAATCCTAAACTCCCCATGCGTGTAGACCACGGCATGACAATGCTTGGCGACGAGGAACGCGGCTATAATGCCGGATACAGTTTCTTGGGGCGCATGTTTGCCATGGGACAGGTGCAGGGCATCCTTGCCACCGTTGACAGAGAATTGGGTATAGCATACAAACAACCAGGATTTGTGGAGGAATAAGCGTTATGAAAAATCTATTCGATATTAAAGGTTATGTGGTAGTGATAACAGGCGGCACCGGCGTGTTGGGACGTTGTATAGCTAAATACTTGGCACTCAATGGTGCCAGGGTTGTTATCCTCGGAAGAAAAGAAGAGATAGGAATGGCCATTGTGGCCGACATTGCACAAGAGGGAGGCGAGGCAGCCTTTATGAAATGCGACGTGCTGAACCGTGAGGCTGTGCAGGAAGTATGCGATGCCATCATTGCGAAATATGGGCGTGTGGACACCTTGCTCAACGCAGCCGGTGGCAACCAGAAAGGCGCTACCATTGGTCCTGACCAGAATGTGTTCGACCTTGACCCTGAGCAGTTCAAGAACGTGCTCAACCTGAATTTAGTAGGCACCGTGATTCCTACACAAATATTTCTCAAACCCATGGTGGCACAAGGCAAAGGAAGCATCATCAATTTCTCATCTATGGCAGCCTTCCGCCCACTGACCCGTGTCTGCGGCTATGCCTCAGCCAAGGCAGGCATATCTAATTTCACGGCCTATATGGCGCATGAATGTGCCAAGAAATTCGGCGAAGGCATTCGTGTGAATGCCATTGCACCAGGCTTCTTCATTACCGAGCAAAACCGTTCGTTGCTCACCAACCCCGATGGCAGCTACACGGAGCGCGGAAAGGATGTGGTTCGGCAAACTCCTTTCGGGCGCATGGGCGAACCCGAGGAGCTATGTGGCACTATCCACTATTTGATGAGCGATGCCAGCAAGTTCGTAACGGGCACAGTTGCCGTGGTAGATGGCGGTTTCAACATTTTCGCCATGTAACAAGCAACATCGTTGTTGAAGCATCACAATACAGATGTGCAACTCTGTAATACGGTATAGCAATATGGCTGAACAGCATCTGTAATTCCGAAAACAGGGTACAGCAATATAAGACAGGAGGGAACTCGGCATACACCAAGTTCCCTCCTGTCTTTACTATCTATCGGTAAATTCTGCTTGTTAGAAAGGCAAATCATCATCGGCATTCGAACTGTCTTGTGCCGGAGGGAAAGGAGCATCAGCAGGTTGCGCACCGGCGGCAATCACACTCGTTGGAGCAGCTACTTCCTGTGCTCCTGCCATGCCAATGGTAGCAGGGTCAACGAGGCGCACATCGAAGGCTCTGACATTATTGAACCAACGACCGTTATATTCATGAGCATCAATATCAAACGAAACCATTACTTCTTGTCCTACTTGAATATTGAAACGTGCCAGCCGATCGGCACCGAATACATCAAAAACCATCTTGCGAGGATAAGCATCGTGTGTTTCTATCACGAAACTTTGCGATTTCCACTCTCCTCTTGCCGACACACCACTTCTTTCAGGCATTGCAGCAATTACTTTTCCTTGTAATTCCATATATATGATATAAATTAATACTGAATCAACAATTAGCTTAAATTCGACAGCGAAATTACTAAAATAGTTCTAAAACACGAAATTTTCAACCTATTTTTTGTGCCACACAAAGTATTTTTGTATTTTTGTACCTATCTTAGAATATCTGACTATAAATTTAAAACTCTAATAAAGATATGCAATTCACCATTTCCAGCACTACGCTGAACAATCGGCTGCAAACCCTATCCAAGGTTATTAACAGCAAGAATACCCTGCAGATTCTGGATAGCTTTCTATTTGAAATAACCGATGGCGAACTTCACATTACCGCTTCCGACAGCGAGAACGTACTCCAGTCACATTTGGCTCTTGATGCACACGAAGGTGAAGGTACTTTTGCCGTAAACAGCCAAACTATCCTCAATGCCCTGCGCGAACTGCCTGAACAGCCGTTGCAGTTTAACATCAACACCAATATGGCTACCATTTCGATAGCTTATCAGGGAGGTGAATACAACTTCACCGTGCAGGACGCAACTGACTATCCCAAGGTGGCAACCATGTTCGTAAATCCCAGCGTCATTACCATTGATGCCAATATATTGAGCAGCAATATCAACCGCTCTATCTTTGCTTTGGGTGTAGATGACTTGCGCCCGGTAATGACAGGCATTTATTTTGACTTGGCTACCGACAGTCTTTCAATAGTGGCCAGCGACGGCCATAAGTTGGTTCGTAACCGCAACCTACTGGTAAAGAGCGATGCTCCTGCATCCTTTATCCTGCCACGCAAGCCTGCCATGCTGCTGAAGAACATCCTCACGAAGGACGGGGGCGATGTGGTCATCAAGTTTGATAACAGAAGTGCAGAAATCACCTATGCTGAAGGCAAGCTCACCTGCCGACTCATAGAAGGGCGCTACCCGAACTATAACTCCGTGATACCGCAAGACAACCCCAACCAGCTCGTCATCGACCGCAAGGCATTGCTAAGTGCCTTGAAGCGTGTTCTGCCCTTTGGAAGCAAGAGCAGCCAGCTTATCAAACTGAGTCTCGATGCCGGTGCCTTGGAAGTGTCGTCGGAAGATATCGACTACTCGACCAAAGCTCACGAAAGCATTCTCTGCGAATACACGGGCAGGAAGATGTCGATAGGATTCAAAGGGAGCTCGCTCACCGATATACTCAGCAACCTGGAAAGTGAGGAGGTTACCATTGAACTGGGCGACCCAAGCCGTGCGGGATTGATCATGCCAAGCACACAGCCAGAAAACGAGGATGTACTGACGCTTGTTATGCCGATGCTGCTCAACGAATGATGGGCCAACGTTGCGACAACATGACTGATGACCGTGAAAAGGCCTTTTCGCGCAAAGAGAAAGAAAGAAATTGATGCAAAAGGCTGGATGACGCAAAAGAAACAATATACATAAACATTTCAAATCGTGAAACTGAATTTAACAAAACCTTTGGTAGTCTTTGATTTGGAAACTACCGGTCTTGAAATAGCGAAAGACCGCATCATACAACTTTCCTATATCAAAGTTTATCCGGAAGGTAAGGAAGAACGCAACACGCTGTTTGTAAACCCCGAAAAGCCTATCCCGCCTGTAGTGACGGAACTTACGGGCATTGGCGACGCAGATGTGAAGGACGCTCCTACATTCAAGGAACTTTCCAGCGAATTGCTGAAAACATTCAAAGGCTGCGATTTCGCAGGCTACAATTCCAACAACTTCGATATTCCGATGCTGGCAGAAGAGTTTTTGCGGGCAGGTATTGACTTCGACTTTTCCAAATGCCGACTGATCGATGCGCATACCATTTTCTGCAAGATGGAACGAAGGAATCTTGCAGCGGCCTACAAGTTCTATTGCGGGCGCAAGATGGAGGAAGACTTTGAGGCACACCGTGCCGACCAAGATACTGAGGCAACCTATCGTGTGCTGATGGGTGAACTTGACCGCTATAATCCCGAAACGGCTGAAGAACCCGACCGAGCTCTGACCAACGATATGGACGCTCTGGCGCAATTTTCAAAACAAAATGACAACGTGGATTTTGCCGGACGCATGATATGGAAGGAGATGACCGATGCGGCAGGCAATGTGCTCACCAATGCCGATGGTACCGTACGCAAACAGGAGGTGTTCAACTTTGGTAAATATAAAGGATGGGCGGTAGCGGAAGTATTGCGGAAAGATCCGGGCTATTACAGCTGGATTCTTGCTTCTGACTTCACCAACAACACCAAACAAGTGCTGACACGCATCCGCCTTAGAGAATTCAATAACCGATAGCGGTAGAAGAGCCTATTGCTGATGACAGACAGACATCATAAAACGGGTTGGGTTACCTATTCTCTGCTTGCATTCCTCGCCTTTTTTGCCTTCACTCCGATGCAGGCGCAGGAACTGGAGGCGAGGATCACCATCAATCATAGTCAGGTGCAAGGAACGGATGCTACGATATTCAACAATCTGCAGCAAACACTGGAGCAGTTTATCAACGGACATAGGTGGACAAACCTTCAGTTCCAGAAACATGAACGCATTGTTTGCAGTTTCAACATCACCGTAACTGCCTATGATGCCGCTGCCAACCTGTTCACCTGCAAGGCATTGATACAGTCAAACCGCCCTGTCTACAATTCGGCTTACACCACCACTGTGTTCCACAATACTGACAACGACTTCGTGTTTGAGTTCGCGCAATTCGACCAGTTGAACTTCAACGAGGAACAGGTGGACAACCAACTCACCGCACTCATTGCTTACTACGCATTGTTGATGATAGGACTCGACCTCGACAGCTTCTCGCCCTTTGGAGGTGAAGAGGTGCTGCAAAGGTGCATGCTTGTGGCCAACAGTGCCCAGCAACTTAACTTCCCCGGATGGAAAGCTTTTGAGAGCAGTAAGAACCGCTATGCCTTCATCAGCGACTATCTGGATGTGGCCATGCGCCCCTTCCGGCAACTGCAATACGACTACTATCGAAAAGGGCTCGACGCAATGGCACTCAACCCTTCACGCGCACGCAATGGCATCACCGAGTCGCTCACCTTGTTAGACAAAAGCCATGCTCAACGCCCTATGAGTCTGCTCCCCCAAATATGGACCGACTACAAACGCGATGAACTGGCCAATATCTACAAGGGCAACGGTACGGCCAAAGAACGTGAAAGTATTTACAACCTATTGTTTGGCATTAACCCCAGTCAGCATACAGCCTGGGAAAAAATCAAAGAATAACGCATTATGTTACGCCAACTGCATATTCAAAACTTCACTCTCATAGAAGAACTGAAAATAGATTTCCATGCCGGCTTCTCTGTCATCACAGGCGAAACAGGCGCGGGAAAAAGTATCATCCTGGGGGCTATAGCCTTGCTTTTAGGCAACAGAGCCGACATTCGTCAGGTGAGAAGCGGTGCCAAGAAATGTGTCATCGAGGCGCATTTCGACTTGTCGCACTATCATTTCAACGATTTTTTTGAGGAGAACGACCTTGATTTTGATCCTGATGACTGCATCCTTCGAAGGGAAGTGAGCGCAAGCGGCAAGAGCCGTGCCTTTATCAACGATATGCCCGTGAGCCTTGCGCTGATGCGTGAGTTGGGCAACCAACTGATAGACATTCACAGCCAACACCAGAACTTGCTGCTGCAAAAAGATGACTTTACACTTGAGGTGGTTGACACGCTGGCGCACAACGAAGCTGTGAAGGTTGCCTACCGTCAGGCTTTTGCCCAAAGGAATGCTGTTGGGCAGCAACTTGATACGCTGAAGGAACAGATTGAAAGGAGCAGGAAGAACGAAGACTACACACGCTTCCTTTGTCAGGAACTCGACAAGGCCCAACTCACAGAAGGATTGCAGGAGCAACTGGAGCAGGAGGCTGAAACGCTTTCGCATGCTGAAGAAATAAAGACTGTTCTTTATGAAACAGCCACTACTTTGCAGGGAGATGAGGGTAACGTTGTTGAGAAACTGAAAACCACAGCCAACCAACTGCACCATCTTACTGCTGTTTTTCCTGCCGTGGCGGAACTTGCCGACCGACTTGACAGTACCTATATCGAAGTGAAGGACATTGCCAGCGAGGCAGATGCGCTCACCGATGGCATCGAATACCGACCCGATGAGCTGGCTGCCATCAACGAACGTCTCGACATCATCTATTCCCTGCAACGCAAACACCATGTGGCCACGGTAGAGGAACTGATGGCCCTTCACAACCAATTGCTGTCGCAACTGGAAGCTATTGACCACGGTGAAGAGCGGGTAAAGGCTTTGGAAGATGATTTCCAACGCCTCGACTCGTTGTGCAGAGAGCAGGCAGCAAAACTCACAGCCACACGCATCCGCTATGCACGAGAGGTGGAAAAGGCACTTCGTGAACGTCTTGTTCCCTTAGGCATTCCCAACGTGCGTTTTGAGGTGGAGGTGGCAGCGAAGCCTCTTGCCCATGATGGAGCCGACAAGATACAATTCCTCTTCTGCGCCAACAAAGAGGGTATGCTGCAACCTATCGGTCAGATTGCATCGGGTGGCGAAATAGCACGCGTCATGCTGTCATTGAAGGCACTTATCAGCGGAGCCGTTAAATTGCCTACCATCATCTTCGACGAGATAGACACAGGTGTTAGCGGCAGAGTGGCGGAAAAGATGGCACAGATGATGCACGAGATGGGCGAACAGCACCGACAGGTCATCAGCATCACGCACCTCCCGCAGATTGCGGCACTGGGACGATACCACTACAAGGTGAAGAAAGAGGATGTGGGAGACACCACCCTCACTTCCATGCGACAGCTCAATACGGAGGAGCGCATTGAAGAAATAGCACAAATGCTCAGCGGCAGCGATATCACACCTGCTGCCATTGAAAACGCAAAATCATTATTAGGAATATGAATAGAATCTTTTATACACTGGTGGCGTTTTGGGTATCGATAGGTGCCTACGCCCAGATTGAGAGTGCTGCCAAATCGGTATTCACGCTCACTACATTCGACAAACAAGGGGCTATTTTGGCTTCTACCCACGGTGTTTTTGTGGGACCTGATGGGGAAGCTATCGGCGCATGGACACCCTTCATAGGTGCTGAGAAGGCTGTGATTATTGACGCCAACGGCAAACAGATGGAGGTGTGTGCTGTTCTTGGAGCCAATGAGCTCTACGATGTGTGCAAGTTCAGGGTGGCTGGTAAGGGGAAACCGGCATCTCTGGCCACCGCTCCTTCCAAGCAGGGTGATAAGGTTTGGATTCTGCACTATTCGGTAAACAAACCCCAGATTGTGCAGCGCAACATTCAAAGCACCGAACCGTTTATGGAGAAATATACCTATTATATATTCTCCTCCAACGCTCCTGAGAATGCTGAGGGCTGTCCGTTTGTGAATGCGAGAGGCGAGGTGTTGGGATTGCTGCAACACAGCAAGGATGGTGTGCAAGTGTCGGCCACCGACGCAAATTTCGTTAATGCCATCAGCGTACCCAATGGTTTTGCGCTGTCGCTACCGGTTTTGCGCCAAACGGGTATTCCTGTCGATTTTCCTGCCGATGTGGAGCAAGCTGCCGTTATGCTGACACTCGCCTCCGACCAAGCTGACTCTACAAAATATCAACACTATGTGGCAAACTTCATCAACCGGTTCCCCTCACGTATTGAGGGCTATGCGGCATTAGCCGGTTCACAAGCTGCTGCCAACAAACTGGAGGCTGCCGACGCCACTATGCAGGAAGCTCTCAACAAGGTTACCAAAAAGGAAGAGGCGCATGCTGCCTACGCACGTATCATCTACCAGAAACAGGCCGTTGCTCCCGACACTACGTTTAAGGCATGGACCTTCGACAAGGCCCTCGCTGAGGCACGAGCCGCCTATGCCATTACACCGCAACCCATCTATCAACATATTGAGGGGCAGATTCTATACGCCCAAAGCAACTATGCTGCTGCCTACAATATTTTTATGGCTTTAACAAAGACATCAATGCGCAATGGCGACCTTTTCTATTCGGCAGCACAATGCAGGGCACGTCAGCAAGCACCTCACGAAGAAATCATGGCTCTCTTAGATAGTGCCATCGTGGCATCACCCCAACCGCTTAATGGCATTGGCGCCCCTTATTTGCTTGCTCGCGGCACAGAATATTTCAACGCAAAGGAGTATCGTAAGGCTGTGAACGATTTCAACCAATACGACTCTATCATGAGCGGACGCCCTATTAGCAGCGAATTTTACTACATGCGTCATAAGGCTGAGATGCAAATACGCCAGTATCAGCAGGCACTCAACGACATTGATCGTGCCATATTGCTGAAACGTGACGAACCTACGCTATGGGCTGAAAAGGGATCGCTACACCTGCGTTTCAACCAACTGGAGAAAGCTATACAAGCAGCTTCTATCTGTACGGAAATTGCTCCGGAATATGCCGACGGCTACATTATACTGGGATTGGCAAGCATGCTTTCCGACAAGAAAGAGGAAGGTAGAAAGGCCTTGCT
>CAMAMZ010000054.1 GCA_945837185.1 uncultured Bacteroidales bacterium
AGGGAGGATGTGGCAACTGCGGTGGACATTGCGGTGAAGGACATTGCGGTGGACACGGCGAAGGACATTGCGGTGGACACGGTGAAGGACATTGCGGTGGACATGGTGAAGGACATTGCGGTGGACACGGTGAAGGACATTGCGGTGGCGGACACGGCGAGGACCATTGCTGCGGCCATCATGGCAAAGGACATTGCAAACACTAAGAAAAAGGAAGTATGACTGTGGGAAATTCATTTGGCCACTTATTTCGTTTAACAACCTTCGGTGAAAGTCACGGTGATGCTGTAGGAGGCGTTGTTGATGGACTCCCTGCAGGCATTGACATTGACATGGATTTTATCCAGGCGCAGTTGAATCGCCGACGTCCCGGACAAAGCCGCATCACTACACAACGCAACGAAGCCGACAGCGTGGAACTGCTGAGTGGCGTGTTTGAAGGAAAATCGACTGGAGCTCCTATCGGGTTTATCGTAAGGAACACCAACCAGCATTCGCATGACTATGACAACATGCGGAACCTGTTCCGCCCCTCGCATGCCGACTACACCTATTATTATAAATATGGCATACGCGACCATAGAGGAGGTGGCAGGTCGTCGGCACGTATCACCATAAGCCGTTGCGTGGGTGGTGCCTTGGCCATGCTGGCCCTTCGCCAGTTGGGAATAGGCATTACCGCCTATACCTCACAAGTGGGCAACATAGCTCTTGACAAAGATTACCGGCACTATGACCTCACGACCATAGACGACAATGCCGTACGTTGTCCTGATGCCGACAAGGCTAAAGAGATGGAAGCATTGGTTTTGCAAGTGAAAAAAGAAGGCGACACCATTGGAGGGGTCATTACCTGTGTGATTCAAGGTTGCCCTCCCGGATTGGGCAATCCTGAATTTGGCAAACTGCATGCGGAATTAGGCAGTGCCATGCTCAGTATCAATGCTGTCAAGGGGTTTGAATATGGTGATGGATTTGCCGGCACTACCTTGCGAGGAAGTCAGGTGAACGACATTTGGCGTTGCGAGGAGCAGCATTTTACAACAGCCACTAACCATAGTGGTGGTATTCAAGGAGGAATAAGCAACGGAAACGACATTTATTTCCGTGTGGCTTTCAAGCCTGTGGCCACCTTGCTCCAACCGCAGGAAACGGTTGACCTGCAAGGCAACCAAGTGACCTTGGAGGCCAAAGGCAGGCATGACCCTTGTGTGCTGCCCAGAGCTGTGCCCATTGTAGAGGCAATGGCAGCCATGGTTATATTGGATCAGTATCTAACCAATAAGGCTACGCATATCTGAAGAGCGTAACGACGCCATGAATAGGACGATACGATATACGATAGGCACGCTACTATTAGCGTGTCTTTTGCTTGTTGCACTCTTCAGATGGCTGTCTACGCCTTCTGAGGAGACA
Organism: uncultured Bacteroidales bacterium; assembly: GCA_945837185.1. Lineage (GTDB taxonomy): Bacteria > Bacteroidota > Bacteroidia > Bacteroidales > Bacteroidaceae > Prevotella. The sequence goes on from CAMAMZ010000054.1 coordinate 1,417, forward strand.
CGCGCCAAAAGTCTGGCCATCGTGAAAAGGTGCAGCCACTATGCATTGGTGTGCCGGGGACAAGAAATATATGCCTTCGGTCACGACACTGTGTATACACCTGCCGTATGGATGAACAGATGGGCAGCCTTTCCGTCATGCAGAGGTCGCTTGCTCACTACCGATGTGCCATTTGCCGATACCCTCCTCACTACAGGAGGAAGTGGTGTATCAACCTGGACAGCCAAACACATACAGGCCACCCGGCAGAAAGTGCAGCGTCTGAACACCTTGCTGCAACAACTGGATTATTATCTTAAAACACATGATGTGAAAGATTATGGCTTTCACGAGATTATGTCGTTTTCACAACGAACGAGAAAAGAGTTGGCACAGGCCAAACATCTGGATAGTTTGCTACAAAAGGTGCAACATGAAAAATCTCTAAAAATACAACGAAGCACTGAATATCAAGTAATCTATAGGGGAGAGGGAGGTGTTCAGGAGATTGCCTGCACTCCCGAAGAAGCAGATACTGCTACGGGCACACGGCAGCATGCTCCTGCCAAGGCTCGCGCCTTATACTTGAGGACGCACACACACCAAATGGCTGAAGGAGCTTGTGCGTGGACTATGCGCCCATGGCGAGATTCGATTCCTCAGACATTGCTCTTCACGAGGTATGGTGCCCAGGCTGCGTTGGCCTTACGGCATCCCGACCTTTCTGCCAACCTTACCTTTGAACACAAGGTTTACATGCCCATGCCCGAAAACTACACAGGTTATTGGATGGACATTCATGCCGACGGAACGGGCTATGCAGGTTGGTGGCAGAATGGAAAACGAGCGGGAGAGGGTACAGTCTACAACAAGGCAAAGCAATGGAAAGGTGTATGGCGGGCTGACACCCTACCCTATGGCACACGCATAGATGACACGGGCACATATAGGGGTGAACTGAACCGACAAGGCGAGGCGGAGGGACATGGCATATTGACTGACTGTTCTGGCCTTTACTATGATGGGAAATGGCGTGATGGCAAAAAGGATGGCTTCGGATTCATGGCTGATGGCAATGGGGTGTTGCACGTGGGCGAATGGAAAGCTGACAAGTTCTTGGGGGAAAGGCTTCTGTATCATCCGGATAGGATTTATGGCATTGACATTTCGCGCTTTCAGCATGAAATAGGGCGACGGGTGTACCCTATACGCTGGAAGCAGTTGCGCATTACACACTTGGGTACGCTGAGCAAGAAGAAGGTGCATGGAAACGTGGATTATCCTGTCTCGTTCATCTATATCAAATCAACAGAAGGTACTACCATCCGCAACAAATATTACGCACGCGACTACGTGCAAGCCCGGAAGCATGGCATCCATACCGGTAGCTATCACTTCTTTTCGACAAGAACAAGCGGCACAGCGCAAGCCAAACACTTCATACGGCACACCCGATTTGCTGCTACCGACCTTCCGCCTGTGCTGGACTTGGAACCTACCCACAAGCAAATTGCGGCTATGGGAGGAGCAGAGAAAATGTGGAAACAGGTGGAGGCGTGGCTGCATGCCGTGGAACGCCACTGTGGCAAACGACCCATATTGTATATCAGTCAGAACTTTGTAAACAGGTATCTGGTTAACGCCCCTCACATCATGAAAGGATATGCGGTGTGGATAGCACGTTACGGTGCTTACAAACCCCATGTACAACTCACGTTCTGGCAACTGAGTCCGGACGGACGTGTGCGAGGAATAAAGGGGCCGGTAGACATTAATGTGTTCAATGGTTACCAAGAAGATTTTCATGCTTTTTGCCAACAAAAACAGGGATTCTGACAGCGTGGCGGGCTTCACCTTTCCTAATGGGTCAAAAAAAAACTTTGGAATACGGAAAAATCATTTTGCACTGGCACCTAATTCATAGAAAATCACTAACTTTGCAGCTACATTGTTACGTATGATAATTATCAAATAAATAAGTAATAATCACAATTAGTAATGAAACAGTACAGATTAGTGGACAATATCATGGGATGGCTTGCTTTTGCCATCGCTGCCATTGTATATTGTTCGACGATTGAGCCGACAGCCTCTTACTGGGACTGTCCGGAATTTATCTCCACAGGTTACAAACTGGAGATAGGTCACCCACCGGGGGCACCTTTCTTCATGCTTACTGCCAACCTTTTCTCGCATTTCGCAAGCGATGCTACCCAAGTGGCCAAGATGGTGAATGTGATGAGTGCGCTGCTCAGTGCCGTAACTATCTTATTCCTATTCTGGACCATCACCCATCTCACTCGCAAACTGATTTTGAAGGGCTGGGATGAGCTGACCACCGGAAAACTGATTGCCATTGAAGCATCGGGATTGGTAGGAGCACTTATCTATACCTTTAGCGATACTTTCTGGTTTTCAGCGGTAGAAGGTGAGGTATATGCTTATTCGTCGGCTTTTACGGCCATCGTTTTCTGGCTGATTCTTAAATGGGAAGACCATGCCGATGAGCCACACGCTGACCGCTGGTTGGTGCTGATTGCCTATATGACCGGTTTGAGCATTGGTGTGCATCTGCTCAACCTGCTCTGCATTCCTGCCATCGTATTGGTATGGTGCTATCGCAAATTCCCACAGATCGAAGTGAAGGGAAGCCTTATTGCATTGGCGGTGTCGTGTGTTATCGTGGCAGCTGTTCTCTATGGCGTTGTGCCTGGTATCATAACGGTAGGCGGATGGTTTGAACTCTTCTTCGTGAATGTGCTGGGATGCCCCTTCAACACAGGCGAAATCATTTACATCATTCTCCTTGTGGCTACCGTGATATGGGCCATCTATGAAACTTACCAGGAGGGGAATGAGCGCCGGCAGAACCTTGCTTTTGTATTGTCGATTGCCATGCTCGGCATACCGTTCTATGGATTTGGCTGGAAAGCTGTGGTTACAGGTGTCGTGGTACTGATTGCGCTATGGTTTGTGTTGAACTACAAACGTACGATCGACAAACAGCGCGTGTCGTTGGTAAGTGCACGCATCAAGAACACAACGCTCCTGTGCCTGTTGATGTTGATGATTGGTTATTCGAGCTACGCTTTGATCGTTATCCGCTCATCGGCCAATCCTCCTATGGACCAGAACTCTCCTGAGGATATTTTCACACTGGGCAACTACCTGAGCCGTGACCAATATGGCGACCGGCCTTTGTTCTACGGACAGGCTTACACTTCGCAGGTGGCACTCGATGAGCGTGGGGGTATGTGCGTGCCACGCATGGAAAAGGGCGCACCTATCTATAGCCGTAAGGAAAAGAGTTCGAAAGACGAGAAAGACTCTTATTTCGTGGTAAATACCAAGGACAGGTATGTTTACGCACAGAATATGCTCTTCCCCCGCATGCACGAAAGTGGGCATGCACGCTCTTATGAGGAATGGATGGGAGGTGTTGCAGGCTATGAGGTGCCTTACGACCGTTGCGGTGAAGCGATTACGGTGAAGATGCCTACGCAATGGGAGAATATCCGCTTCTTCCTCTCTTACCAGTGTAATTTCATGTACTGGCGCTATTTCATGTGGAACTTCGCTGGCCGACAGAATGACTTCCAAGGCCATGGTGAACTGGAGCACGGCAACTGGATTACAGGCTTTGACTTCATTGACAACCTGAGACTGGGCGACCAAAGCAAGCTGCCTGATGAACTGAAAAACAACCAGGGGCACAACGTGTTCTACTGCCTGCCTTTATTACTGGGACTGCTCGGACTCTTCTGGCAAGCCTTCAGAGGGCAGCGAGGCATACGCCAGTTCTGGGTTGTGTTCTTCCTGTTCTTTATGACGGGTTTGGCCATCGTTATTTATCTGAACCAAACACCACTGCAACCACGTGAACGCGATTATGCTTACGCGGGCTCTTTCTATGCCTTTGCCATTTGGTGTGGTATGGGCGTGGCTGCCATCATCGATGAGGTGAAGAAACGTCTGCACAAAGAACATGTGGCCATTAGCGCAATCGTTGGTGCCGTTTGCCTGCTTGTGCCTATTCAGATGGCAAGTCAGACATGGGACGACCATGATCGAAGCGGCCGTTATGCCTGCCGTGATTTTGGACAGAACTATCTGATGACACTCCAAGACAAAGGGAACCCGATTATTTTCACCAACGGTGATAACGATACCTTCCCGCTGTGGTATAACATGGATGTGGAAGGGGTGCGTACGGATACGCGTGTGTGCAACCTGAGCTACCTGCAGACGGATTGGTATATCGACCAGATGTGTCGCCCGGCTTACGAATCTCCTGCACTTCCCATCACATGGCCCCGACTCGACTATTGCTCGGGAACCAATGAATATGTGGAAGTGAATCCTAATCTTGAGACACAGGTAGCAGACTTCTACAAGCAAGATCCGGAAAAAGCCAAGGAATTTTTCGGTGACAATCCGTTTGAGGTGAAGAACATCATGAAATATTGGGTTCGCTCAATAGACAAAGATATGCATGTGATTCCTACCGACACGCTTTATGTAACTATCGATAAGGACGCTGTACGTAAAAGCGGCATGATGATGGCTGCCGACAGCATACCCGACCAGATGGTGATTTCGCTGAAAGGAAAACGGGCTCTGTATAAGGGCGACTTGATGATGCTGGAAATTATTGCCAACAGCAATTGGACCCGTCCGGTATATGTGGCTACCACCGTGGGACAGGAGAACTACATGAACCTTGGTGATAACTTTGTTCAAGAGGGATTGGCCAACCGTATCACTCCCTTTACGACCAATGCTCCCGGTGCACGCAATTTCGACACGGAGAAGACATATAATAATGTGATGAACCGCTATAAATATGGCAATCTCTCCGAGAAGGGTATTTATCTCGACGAAACAGTGCGACGGATGAGTTACACGCACCGACAGCTGATGGCCACTCTTGCCCTGCAACTTATCAGTGAGCAGAAATATGACAAGGCTAAGAAGGTGCTCGCCAAGGCAGAGAAAGAAATTCCTTCCTACAACCTCACTATGAAATATCTGGGTGGAGGTGCGGACATCGCGAAAGCCTACGCATTGTTGGGTGAGAAACAAAAGGCCATTGCCATCATTCAAAGTCTGTGGAAGAATGCGGCACAATATATGGCATGGTATCTTACATTAGACGATGCTTCGTTTGCCTCTTATTCCAACGAGTGTATGACACAGCTGTATATTCTGCAAGAAATATATTCTACTACTCAATTGGTAGATAACAAACTTGCAAATAGTCAGGAGAAACAACTGGGAATCCTGTATACAGCCTATCGCAACAAGGGAGGCGTGGACTTTAACGACCAATAACGCAGTATGTTTATTGAACAACCCTCTATTTGGTTACGCTGGCTATATCCGAAAGCTATATGGCGTATGGACAAACGGGAAAAGGCCGTCTATCTTACTTTCGATGACGGCCCTATCCCCGAATCCACCCCTTTCATACTCGATACGCTAAAGGCCTACCAGGTTAAGGCAACGTTTTTCATGGTGGGAGAGAATGTGTTGCGTCATCACGACCTCTATAATCGTATCGTAGAAGAGGGGCATCAAGTAGGCAATCATACCTTTAACCACTTGGGGTCGTACAAACACATGGCAATCACCTATGCCATGAATGTTCAGAAAGCCAACGAACTGATTCATGCTCATCTCTTCCGACCACCCCATGGCTTGATGCGCCGCACCGTTTATTGGTGGATAAACCGCAAATACAAAATCATCATGTGGGATTTGGTGACACGCGACTATTCGAAATGGATGACAGGAGAGGATGTGTTTAACAACGTAAAGCGCTACGTGAGGAATGGTTCTATCATAACCTTCCACGACTCGCTGAAGAGTATAGAGAAGTTACACTATGCCCTGCCAAAAACATTGGAATGGCTGAAAAAAGAAGGATATGAATTTAAAATCTTTGAGTGATAGTATTAAGGCCGAGGCTAAACGTCTCGGCTTTTTTGCTGTTGGCATAGCCAAGGCTGAGCCTGTGTCGGAGACTTACGCGCAACAGTATAGGGAAAGTATGCGGCGTGGTGATTTGGCCGATATGGGCTATTTGTACGAGCACATTGACATGAGACTCGACCCAAGATTGCTCATGCCTGGAGTAAAGAGTATTGTAAGCGTGGCACTGAACTACACACCGGCTATGAACCTGCCGAAAGATAGCTACCATATTGCTGCCTATGCCTTGGGAAAAGACTATCATGATGTGGTGAAACATAAGTTATGGCAATTGGCCGAAGGGATAGGGCTCAGCGAAGGATTTCGGTGCTTTGTTGACACGGCACCTGTTCTGGAACGCTATTGGGCTCAGCAGGCCGGCATGGGTTGGATTGGACATAACCAGCAACTTATTATACCCAATGCTGGCAGCATGTTCTTTTTAGGTGAACTATTCCTTGCCTTCGAACTGGATTACGACACACCCATGTCATCGCAGTGCGGTGCATGCCACCGGTGCATAGAGGCTTGCCCTACGCATGCGCTTAGCATGGAAACAACAGATGGCAATCATGATGTATCAAAGGAACAGGCATGCAGATTTGATGCCAGGAAATGCCTCAGCTATCAAACCATAGAAAATAGAGGTGACCTATCAGAATGTGCCCAACAGAAAATAGGCAACAGGATATACGGATGCGACAACTGTCAACTGGCTTGTCCTTATAACCGACAAGCTCCTGCAACAACGATACCTGAGTTTATGCCTTCACAACAACTTCTTGACATGAAACGAACCGACTGGAATAACCTTACGGTGCAGGACTATCGTGCGTTATTTAAAGGAAGCGCCGTAAAACGTGCGAAGTTCGACGGTTTACGGCGCAATATCGATGCGGTTATTGCATACTATAAACGACATCCATGAGTTTCTTGCCGAGGGCATCGGCTGCCTCCATGGTAGCTGCTTCGCTATAGACACGAATAATCGGCTCTGTATTACTCTTGCGGAGGTGCACCCAACAATCGGGGAAATCGAGCTTCACGCCGTCAATGTCGGTTACTGTCACATCCTCTTCACGACCATACAACTCCTTCACTTTTACAAGAATAGCATCAACATCGGTTTCGGGGGTTAAGTCAATACGGTTCTTGGCTATATAATAATTGGGGAAGGTTTTCCGCAATTCACTTGCCTTCAAACCTTTTTGTGCCAAGGAAGAGAGGAAGAGGGCAATGCCTACCAATGCGTCACGTCCATAATGGCTATCAGGATAGATTACACCGCCATTGCCTTCACCACCTATAACAGCCTGCACGGCTTTCATCTTTGTTGTGACATTTACTTCTCCTACAGCTGCCGCATAATAAGTTCCTCCATGGCGCTCTGTAACATCACGCAATGCGCGTGTGCTGCTCAAATTGCTCACGGTGTTGCCTTTCACATGGTCTAAGATATAGTCGGCCACCGTAACCAATGTATATTCTTCGCCATACATCTCTCCGTCTTCCTGAATGAATGCCAGGCGGTCTACATCAGGGTCAACAACTACACCTAAGTCATAGTTGCCTTTCTTCACCTCCTCCATGATGCCTTGCAGGTTCTTGGCCAATGGCTCTGGATTATGGGCAAAGTCACCATTGGGAACATCGTTGAGCACAGTGCAGTCAACACCCAATGCCTTAAACAAATCGGGCAAAATAACAGCACCTACAGAGTTGATGGCATCAACGACAACTTTAAAGCCCGCTTTGCGAATAGCTTCCACGTCTACCAATGGCAATGCCAGCACACTCTCAATATGACGTTGGTTGAAGGAATCATCTTTGATATAATGACCCAAATGCTCTACATCAGCATAGGTGAAGTCTTCACGTTCTGCAATACTGAGCACCTCACCTCCATCGGCAGCAGTAAGGAACTCTCCTTCATTGTTCAGCAATTTCAGCGCATTCCATTGACGAGGATTATGACTGGCTGTTACAATGATTCCGCCATCAGCACCGGCCCATTTCACAGCCAACTCTGTAGTGGGTGTGGTGGCCAAGCCAATATCAATAACATCATAGCCCATACCCATCAGGGTTCCACACACTACATTAGCCACCATCTCGCCAGAGATACGGGCATCACGACCTACTACAATCTTTTTCGTCTTGCCAGTACGGGCAATGAACGTAGCATAGGCAGAGGTGAACTTCACGATGTCTAATGGGTTCAGCGTGTCACCGGTTCTGCCACCGATAGTACCTCTGATTCCAGAAATTGATTTGATTAACGTCATAAGTCTTATTAAGTTGGATTAATTGCTTTCTTGAATTTATCTTCCTCGCTGAAAGGTGATATCATAGAGGCAGGGATACACATACTGCGATGCGTCTGCCTGACCTTGTGAGGCGGGAACTATCAGTCTCACCTTTGCTATTTCTTCATCAGGATCAGATTGCCTACCTATATTAATATAGGTGAAAGGAACCAACCATCCTCCAGGTACAGAGGTACTGCCATAATACGTGCTCATCAAGCTCTCGCCACTTACGAAAGAAGCTGTGAAGGTGCCGTAGTTATTTGTTACCGACATTTTTTCAGGCAGCGATGCCATAGATGGGACATCGTTCAAGAGCTGCAAGGAATCCGTGATCAAATTTCGTTCACGAAAACGACACAGCACATAGGCCGTTTCTTCGTGTTGCAACTTTTCTCCGCATCCATTCCTTATAATCTGCATATACACACCATTGCTTTGGAAAAGCACAAACTCATTTTTCGAAACGTCAGTGGTGTAGTTATTTGCTTTGAATTGCGCCTCGCTAATGACGGTTACCGCAGAATCAGCAATATATTTACTGATAACAGCACGCTCCTTTGCGCGCTTCTCTGCATAGGTTTCTGTATCATCACACGACATAAACACCGTAAATCCTACTGCGAGTAGGAAAAGGTATGCTAACTTATTCATCTTTATCAGGTTTATACATCAAAAAAAATAACCTGACAAAGGTAAGCATAAAATCTGAATTAGCGATGCGTTTTACGTTTTTTATTATACCCCATGGTAGTTTTCACTTCGTAACGCATCGCTAATACTTTATGAATCAACTATTCACAGCACCAATAATCTCGTGAATAGAGTTGCATCCATGACGGTCGAGCCAGTCATTAATCCCTAATTTCACTTTATAGGAAATTGCCGGATCAACAAAATTGGCGGTACCTATTTCTATTGCGGTAGCGCCCGCCATAAAGAATTCTATGGCATCCTCAGCACTGCTAATACCTCCCAAACCAATCACAGGAATCTTTACCGCACGTGCCACTTGCCAAACCATACGTACAGCCACAGGTTTCACGGCAGGGCCACTTAAACCGCCTGTACCGATGCTTAACCTTGAACACCTACGTTCAATGTCGATAGACATTCCCATAAGGGTGTTGATCAAGGATACACTATCAGCACCTTCTGCTTCACAAGCTCGAGCAATATCGGCTATACTGGTTACATTCGGAGAGAGTTTCACGATCAACGTTTTGCTGTAACGCTCTCTAACAGCCTTCACCACACTGGCTGCTCCCTGGCAAGTAACACCAAAAGCCATACCTCCGTCTTTTACATTCGGACAAGATATATTAAGTTCTATGGCTGGAATGTTTGGCAACTCATCAATACGCGCGGCACAAGCTGCATAATCCTCGGGAGAGCTTCCACTAACGTTCACGATCATTCGCGTATTCAAATCCTTTATTTGAGGGTAAATATGCGAACAGAAATAATCAACACCTTTATTTTGCAAACCCACACAATTCAACATCCCCGATGCCACTTCTGCCATGCGAGGATAATCATTTCCTTGGCGAGGGGCAAGTGTTGTTCCTTTCACGATGATGCCACCCAATTCCTCTATGGGCATCAAATCAGCATATTCCAAACCATAACCAAAAGTACCCGAGGCAGTAAGAACCGGATTCTTCAGCTCCAGGTTATGAATCTTTACATTTAAAGCTGCCATAACAATTTCTTAATATTAAACACCGGACCTTCTTTACAAACGCACAAATTACCTTCCACAGTCTTTTCTACGCAGCACAAACAGGCTCCCAAACCACATGCCATTAAATTTTCAAGCGACACCTCGCATACAACATCTGCTTTCGTAGCATAGCGTGCCACAGCTACCATCATAGGCTTAGGACCGCAACAGCAGATGCGGTCGAACCGCTCTTCGTTCAATAAAGAATGATTGGTCACAAATCCCTTTTCACCATAACTGCCATCTTCCGTTGTTACATACACCTCGCCAACTTGGGAAAAAGCATCCATCTGCAACAAATCCTTAGCGCTTCGGGCACCTAAAAGGAATACAGGAACACCTCCCATATCTTTAATCTTTTGACCAAGGTAAAGCAAAGGGGCTACGCCTACACCACCACCCACAAGCAGGCACCGCTCAGCAGGACTTTGCGGCAAGGTGAAACCCTTGCCCAAAGGTAACAAACAGTTCAACTTATCACCTTTTGATAATTGGGCAAGCTTACGAGTTCCTTCGCCTATGGCTGCCACCAACAACCATACCTGGTTGCTTTGGGCATCATAGAAATGGATAGAGATGGGACGACGTAAATAGGTTGCAGGCGAATTATCGACCCTTACCTCAACAAACTGACCGGGCTCCATGAAGGGCAGAGGAGCATCATGTGTTAGTTTTATGAGCACATACTTCTCATTTAACTGCTCTACTGAAACAACATCCAGGTCTAAACACTTTTTTTTCATATCATTATTTTCCATATCAATATTTACAGTGCAGACTACATTTATGCAAAGATAATGCAAAACCAAGACAAAACAAAACGAACGCGATGGTTTTTGTTATTGAGGTGCAGCTTATCTTCTCTAAAGACAATACAAAACGAAGACAATGCAAAACGAACACGATTATTTCTGCTTTTGAGGTGCCAGCTTATCTCCTCAGGAAACAATAACTGAAGACAAAACAAACACGATTATTTCTGCTTTTGAGGTGCCAGCTTATCTCCTCCAAAGACAATGCA
>CAMAMZ010000055.1 GCA_945837185.1 uncultured Bacteroidales bacterium
ATACAAATCACCCATGAGCATCTATCGTTGCCTTGTCCCGTGACTGAATATTGAAACTGCCAGATTTCAAGCGGTCAAGAAACAAAGCGTATGATAAACGCTTTCCCCAAAATAGAGGTCTGCAGTTATTGTAGCCCTATACTGACTCCCAAGTCTATGACCTAACTCGTAGGTTTGCAACTTGTATCGGCGAGGGTTCATCAGAATTAAACAACTGCAAGGCGGACTTGTCCGTCGTGGGTTGCCGACTTCTGAACAGAACGGAAAACCGCTGTAAATGTAGGTATTTTTTTGCGTATAAACAAAATTTAATTGACTTTAATCACAGCAGACTGAAATTTTTGATGCATTTTGCCTGTCCTGTTGCACATTAAGGAGTAAATATAAGTTTCGCTGAAATATATTGCGAGTTTCAACGAAACAGGCTAAGTGTTTTGGTGAAACAGGCTAAGTGTTTCGCCCAAACAGTCGATACGTTTTGAGGAAACGTTGATTTACCACTTTTTTTGCTGATAGAAATGGTTACGAATCATACTCTTATATCATAAACGGGCAGAATCTGCTTTGATGGAAAGGGGGCAAGGCCTGTGACAGGTGACATGATGATGTGGAACTATATGGCATAATGATGATGTGAAACTATATATATAATAAGGTGTAAAAACAATAAAAGTTTGAAACGATGGAAGAAGTAAAGAAGGAAACGAAGAAGGCACAGGTAAAGAAAAAGATGGTGTCGGTGAAAAGGGCTTTTATCCTGTTCTGGCATGGACTGACAGCCCTCCTCGTGGGCATGGCAAACTGGATTACCGTGGTATTGGGCATGAAAGATGACTCCAAGTATGGCAAGTTTCTCCGCCGTACGGTGGGGAGTTGCTTTGCGTTCATCATGTTGATGCTGGCCATGATGATTGGTTTTGCTGTTTGTCGTTCGGCCTATTATCGGTTGGGGATAGACGAGTATTTAGAAGACTCGTATGAAGATGCGCAGTTTGTTTCGCGCTCAGTGACTTATTACGCGCATTGTGACGATGAAGGTTATTTGAAGACGTGTGACGGCAAGAAGACTATCACGGGCATCCAGTGGATAGCCAAACCCTTGGGCTTAGACTCGCTGGTTTGTTATAGCAATGGGAAGAAGCGTGGCTATTTCAATATGTTTACCGGCAAGCCTGTCATCGAACCGCAATATAAGCATGCGTGGATATTCTCCGATGGAGTAGCTTCGGTGGATGATGGCGGTTGGATTAAGTTTATCGATGCCTCGGGAAAGGTGGTGATCGACCCGAAGATTCCTTATATATCGGGAATGGAAGGCTATGTGTTCCACAACAACCTCTGCATTGTGCATAACGACCGTCTTAACCGTTTCGGCATCATCGACAAGCGGGGCAACTGGGTGCTGCCTGCGGAATATTGTGCAATAGAACCTATCAAGAAGTTCTGGATTGTAGATGACGGTGTATGTAAGAGTCTGTTGGATAGTGCCATGCACACGGTTGTCCCCTCAACGAAAGGAGAATACTGGGTGGGCGACGACTATATCAGCGTTACGCTCAGCAACCATGTCATTATGCGCTACAACTTTGACGGTGAGCTTATCAACGATTTCTACATCAACGATGTGAACTATCTGACGTATGAAACTGATGAGTTGCGCTACACTACCACAAAGAACTACGATGAGAATGGCATGCTTACCAGTGAGACGGACAACACGGAGCCGTGGCCTGTGGAGAAGGTGGCCAAGTGCCGGAGCTATGAGGCCGAAACAGGATGGTATGGGTTGATGACTGCCGAAGGTAAGATTATCACGCCCCCTTCATTCAGCAGCATCAAGGCAGTAGGGTATGACTTGTATCTTTGCAAGGACAACGATGAAGATGGGTTGCTATTGAATGGTAAAGGCGAGATATGCCATCAATGATGGCATGGCTGTTTGACAGGCGCTGGCTGCACAGCTCTTGTAGAATGCGGCAAATAGAGTGAACGATGGTTTTATCAGGATTTTACCAGACTGATGAAGCTGTCGTTCACTTCTGTCATCAGGATTTAGCCAGACTGATGAAACCGTCGTTCACTTCTATCACCTCGTCATCGGCTAAACTGCGCATCACCTCATCGCGCACTTTGGGAAGGATGGGAAGGGCAAGAATCTCTTGAACAGCATGGGGCTTGTCGTCACTCAGCAAAGCTTTGATGCGCCATATCGCATCGTTGACAACGGTTTGGGAGGTTACCTTGGCCTTATCTTTCAAACATACATCGCACATGCGGCAGTCGTTTGCCCTTTCCTCGCCAAAGTAACGCAACAGCTGTCGGCTGCGGCACACCCCATCTTCTTCCGCATAAGTTAGCATGGCCATCACGTGCTGCTGCATCTGCTCCTTTCTGTCTTCATAAACCTCTTTGGGCAACACAACATGCCGCTCTTCCACACGATGGCGCAGATAGGAGATAAAGGGTGTTTTGCGTTGTGGTATGAAGTTGACGATTCGACGCTGTGAAAGACTGATGAGCGCTTGATACAATTCGTGAACACTTATGTTGCATTGCTGCGCTATGCGCTCTTCGTTGATATACGTATAATCGGAAAAGAGCGTGCCATAGTTGCGCATGAGTGTTGTCATGATGCTATCCTCTCGTGGCGACAGACTGTCCAGTTTGTAGAGGTCATTGCGTGTGAGCGGTATGAACAGGCGGGCAGCGGCATCGGGATCGTGCTCATAGTCGATATAGCCTGCCCTTTGCAGAATTCTGAGTGCGGCTTCGGTGGCGCGCGGTTCAAAGTGATAAGTGTGGCAAAACTGTTCGAGATGGAAAGGAAAGGTGTGTCCGGCACCGCTTCCCACTCCTATCTGGTAGAAATAAGCCAAATGCTCGTAAACCTTGCGGATGTCATCTTTGGGTGGAAAGGCTGTGCGGAGGTGCATTTTCTGGGTGCGTTTGTCGTAAGGGCCATACAGCAACACGGCATAGGCTTTCTTCCCATCTCTTCCTGCTCTTCCCGCTTCCTGAAAATAAGCCTCTATGGAGTCAGGACAATTGTAGTGAATCACAATTCTTACGTCGGGCTTGTCGATGCCCATGCCGAAAGCGTTGGTGGCAACCATAATCTGTTTGTTGCCTTGCAGCCATGCTTGCTGATGTGCATCTTTGACTGCGGCTTCAAGTCCGGCATGAAAAAAAGTAGCGGTAAATCCATGCTGACAGAGATATTTGGCCAGTTCCTGTGTGGCTTTACGGCTCCTCACATACACGATGGCGCAACTCTTCATGGTTTGAAGAATCTTCAGCATTTCTATGTCCTTGTTATTGGTGCGCCTAACGATGTAAGCCAGATTGCTTCGTTCGAAACTCATCTGAAATACCTGCCCATTGGCAAAGTGCAACTTTTCCTGGATGTCTGCCACCACTTGCGGTGTAGCGGTAGCCGTAAGCGCCAATACCGGTACATTGGGTTTCCATTTCCGCACTTCGGCAATATGCAGATAATGCGGCCGGAAATCATAGCCCCACTGGCTGATGCAATGTGCCTCGTCGACAGTGATGAAGCTCACACGCATGTGTTTTAGTTTTGCCAGAAACAGTTCAGAAGCCAGTCGTTCGGGCGAAATATACAATAGCTTGATGCCTCCGAAGATACAGTTTTCAAGGATGGTGATAATTTCCTGACGCGACAGGTCGGCATGCACGGCAGCAGCCTTGATGCCCCGTTCGCGAAGATGTATCACCTGGTCCTTCATTAAAGCAATGAGGGGCGTAATGACAATACACACTCCTTCCATTGCCAAAGCAGGCACTTGGAAGGTAAGCGACTTGCCGCCTCCTGTAGGCATCAACCCCAGCGTGTCGTGACCCGTGGCAATACTCTCTATAATCTGCCGTTGTATGCCTCTGAAGGAAGGATACCCCCAGTAGGTGTGCAGAATGTCCTCATACCTGTCCATCACATGAAATCCAACCGGTGCGTTCTTCTTTTTTATGATGAAGGTGTTGGTGTTCAGGAAAGCGGTGACGCATCCTCTTCCGGTGGCCTGATATCTTCTATCTGCAGCTGTATGGCATTATGCTTGAAGATATTATCTTCCAGCGTGTAGGCAATATCGAAGCTTCGCTTTGACTTGATGTAGCGTGCCGAGGCACTTTGGCCGAAGGCAATGCCTTTCATCACATTGCTCGATTTCGAATCGACCAACTCCAGTTTGATATGCTCCTGCTCTCTGCCCACCACTTTGCTGGTGCCATAGTCGTACACGTTTGTGGTGGCAAACAGCGGCTTGGGGTTTCCCGGTCCGAAGGGCGCAAAGCGTTTCAGGTCGTTGTGAAGTTTCTTGGTGATATCCTTGAAGTCGATAACGGCATCGATATGCAGCATCGCCTCCGTCTGCTCCGGTTGGATATGGTCATCCACATACTTCTGGAAACTCTTTCTAAACTCCTTGATTTTATCCCATTTCAATGTCAAACCGGCAGCATAGGTGTGTCCGCCGAAGTTCACGAGCAGGTGCCTGCATTCTTTAATGGCAGAATACACATCGAAGCCCGTCACGCTACGTGCTGAGCCTGTAGCAAATTCACCATCGCGGGTCAGCACGACAGTAGGTCTGAAATAAATTTCCGTGAGTCGTGAGGCCACGATACCAATCACACCCTTTTTCCAGTTTTCGTCATAGAGCACAATACTCGAGCAGTGCCGTTGGTTTTCCAGTCGTTCAACAATCTGGTTGGCCTCTTCGGTCATCTGCTTGTCGATGTCTTTTCGTTGCTCGTTGTATTCGTTAATCAATTTTGCCGCATGCAATGCAACGCGCAAATCTTTCTCTACAAGCAGGTCCACACTCTCCTTGCCATTCTCCATGCGTCCGGAGGCATTGATGCGAGGCCCTATCTTGAAGATGATGTCGCTCATGGAGAGTTCACGGTTGTTGAGGCCACAGATGTCGATGATGGCCTTCAAACCGATGCTGGGATTCTGGTTCAGTTGTCGCAAACCATGGAAGGCCAGGATTCTGTTCTCGTCGATTACAGGAACAATATCGGCAGCTATGCTCACCGCACAGAAGTCGAGCAACGGGATGAGCCGTGAAAAGGGGATTCCGTTGTTCTTGGCAAAAGCCTGCATGAATTTGAAGCCCACGCCACAACCACTCAGATGCTTGAAGGGGTAGGGGTCGTCCTCTCTCTTAGGATTGAGGATGGCCACAGCTTCCGGGAGTGTTTCGTCGGGCACATGATGGTCGCAGATAATAAAGTCTATGCCTTGTTTCTTTGCATAGGCAATCTCCTCGATGGCTTTGATGCCGCAATCGAGGATAATGATCAGTTTCACCTCCGTTTCCTTTGCGTAATCTATTCCCTTCTTGCTCACACCATAGCCCTCCTCGTAGCGGTCGGGGATATAGTAGTCGATGTTGGAATAGAATTGCTGCAAGAACTTATAGACGAGTGCCACGGCTGTACAGCCGTCCACATCATAGTCGCCATAAACGAGAATACGCTCTTTGCGCCCCATTGCGTCATTCAGCCTGTCGACAGCAATATCCATGTCCTTCATCAGGAAAGGGTTGATTAAGTCAGAAAGTTGTGGCCTGAAGAATCTCTTGGCTGCCGACTCTGTTGTGATGCCCCTTCTGATGAGCAGCTGCGTGAGAATAGGACTCATGCTGAGCTTCTCACTGAGCTCTTTGGCAACCCGCTCTTCCTCGGGCGTAGGTGACTTGTAATTCCATTTAAAGTGCATTTATATCGTTTTTTTTAATTGCTTTTTAATGTGCTATTGTCGGCAGGTATGACAATGGCGTGCCAAAGTTACAAAAATAAAACAAGAAAACGGCAGCTTCTGACGTTAATTTTCAGAAACTGCCGTATTTTTGACAATTGAAATGTGTGGGATTTTAAATGCCCAATTTCTTTCTTATATCCTTGGGAATGGCGTTCTTGTTCACCATATAATCCATGGTGTTGGCCACCACATAGTTCTTGGTCATATACCAAATACCCTTGTAGGCACCTGTTTCACCCCATGAGTTTTTCACCATATAATATTCCTTGCCGTTCTGGTCTTTGGCAATACCAAAGATGAGCATGCCATGGTCGTCGGTCAGTTCCCAGTTGTCGTATCTTTGCTGGCGCTGTTCCTGTGTGGGGGCAAGTTCGGGAACATTCACACCGAGCGAG
This sequence comes from uncultured Bacteroidales bacterium, assembly GCA_945837185.1. GTDB lineage: Bacteria > Bacteroidota > Bacteroidia > Bacteroidales > Bacteroidaceae > Prevotella. Next base: position 6,181 of record CAMAMZ010000055.1, read on the forward strand.
TCGATGAGACTTGTCTTCTTCTGTGGAGAGAGCTTGAGCCAACGGGCCATATCGCTTCCTGCCAAACTTTCCATCTTCTTCGTATCGTAGAAATAGGCGAGGCCCTGACGGGTGAAGCCTTCTTCCGACACGTCGCCTCCCCATGCTACGGTATAGCCGTTCATGATGGCGTTGTCGATGATACGGGCCATATCTTCCATGGGCACGTTCCATGACAAGGGGTTGCGCCAGTTGTCCTGCACCTCAACGGCAAAAGCTGTCCAGAAGGGATGGTGTGTATAGCTGGTTACGGTTACGTAATCGTCGAAGTTAAGACCTAAGCTGGCAGCGAAAGTCTGTGGTGTGTAGGTCTTGCCCTCGTAGGTGAATGTATCGGGGCATTTGCCCAGATAAGCATCCAGAATGCCTTGCAAGCCCACCTTCCATTGGCTTGATAGTTTCTTGGCGCTGTTTCTGGCTACTGCATTGACATACGGTTCCAGCAGCGAGAAGAACTCATTGAAGTTGTTCAACGAATCGCCATAGAGCGAACCGGGGAAAGGCATGGCATCTTCGGGCACGATGCCATAGTGCTGCAAGCAATAAAGTGGGTCGTATGCCGAACCACCTTGAGCAAACTGGCAGTCGCCATGCAGGCGTACCACTTGAATGGCACGGTCCATGTAGGTCTTGTTGGCAACAAACGATTCACATAAATCGTAGGTCTTGCCGGTAGCCTTCAGAATCTCCGACTCGAAGAAACTCAGGGTGGAGTAATCCCAGCAGGTTCCTGAACGGTTCTGGTTTTTGATACTTGTAATCTTGTTCTCCTTGACCACGGTGAAGACAGGCTTGTTGCTCTGCTTCTTTTCCTGTGCGCTCACTCCTATGGCTATCAGCGCAAGGAGGGCTGTCATCATCATTTTTCTCATTGTCTTTTTCCTTTTATGTTGTATTTTAGTTATTGGTTCTTTGCCATGAATTCCTCCACGTCGTTTGCCAGATAGGGGATGCGCTGTTCGCCGATAAAGCGGCAACCTTCTGCCGTGATGAGCAAATCGTCTTCTATACGTATGCCACCGAAATCCTTGTAGGTTTCCAGCAAGTCGAAGTTCAGGAACTCGGCACAATGTCCTTTGGCGCGCCAGTCGTCGATAAGGGCAGGAATGAAATAGATGCCGGGCTCATCGGTCACAACAAAGCCCTCCTGCAACCTTCTTCCCATGCGCAGGCAGTTGGTACCGAACTGTTCGAGGTTAGGACGTGTTTCTTCATCAAAACCTACGTTAATCTGGTCGAAACCTTCCATGTCGTGCACATCCATTCCCATCATGTGGCCTAATCCGTGTGGCATGAACATGGCATGGGCTCCTGCCTTTACTGCTTCTTCGGTGTTGCCTTTGGCAAGTCCTAAGTCTTTGAGCCTGTCAAACATAAGTCGGCAAACAGCAAAGTGCACATCGGCATATTTGACACCGGGCTTGGCCACCTGGAGTGCATAGTCGTGGGCTGCCACTACAATATCGTAGATGTCACGTTGCTTTTGGGTGAACTTCCCGTTCACAGGAAAAGTGCGGGTGTTGTCGGAACAGTAGTTGTTGATGGTTTCTGCGCCACAGTCGCAAAGGGCGAGGCGTCCGCTTTCCAATACAGCGGTAGAGGGGCATCCGTGCATGATTTCACCATGCTGTGTGAAAATGGTGGCAAAGCTAACCTTGGCACCATAAGAACCGGCTATGCCGTCAATCTGTCCGCCAATATATTTTTCTGTCAGGCCGGGGCGTGTGAGGGCCATTGCTGTAGTGTGCATCTTATAACCAATCACAGCGGCACGCTCAAGTTCTTCTATCTCCTGGGCTTCCTTCACGGAACGCATCTTTACTACAGCCTTGATAAGAGCCATTGAAGCAGCCTCTTTCTGTTGGTTAGGATGGATGCCCAGCAAATCAAAGAGTTGCAGCTTGATGTCGAAACGATAGGGAGGCAGGAAATGAATCTTGCGTTTATGAGCCAACGCCTCATTGCAGAGTGTTTTCAGTTGGCGCATGGGAGCGGTATGGGCAACACCAACCTGGGCTGCCATGTCCTGCACGCTGTCAACCGATCCATACCAAACGATGTCTTCAATATCAATGTCATCACCGATGAGCGTTTCCTCGTCGTTGTCTACATCAATGATACCTACCAAACCATCTCGCTGCAGACCAAAATAATAAAGGAAAGAGGAGTCTTGCCTAAAGGGGGCATAGCTGTTGTTGGGATAGTTTGCGGGGGCTTCGTTATTGCCGAAAATCAGGATTACACCTTCTTTTACCAGCTCCTTGAGCTGTTGGCGGCGACGTATGTATGTTTCTTTGCTAAACATTTTTTGTAAGTTTGAATGATTTTTGCTACAAAGTTACAAAAATTCATTGGAATGTAGTATCTTTGCTACGTTTTTTTTAGTTACTCGAGAAAGATGCAGATAGACAGGATGACAGGATTGGTATTGGAGGGTGGAGGAATGCGTGGCGTGTTTACCAGTGGCGTGCTCGATGCCTTTATGGTGCACGAACTTTATTTCCCTTCTATTGTGGCGGTGTCGGCAGGTGCTTGCAACGGTATGTCGTATGTGAGCAGGCAGTTGCGGCGTGCCCGTATTTCCAATATTGATTATATGGCCCGCTATCGCTATATCGGGTTGAGGCATCTGCTTAGGCAAGGAAGTATTGTGGATAGGGAGCTCCTCTATGAAAAGTTTCCCAAAAAGTATATTCCGTTCGATTTTGACACCTTTTTCACTTATTCGAACAAGTTTGAGGTGGTAACAACAAATTGTTTGACCGGGCATGCCATGTATCTCACGGAAACAGCCAACAGGCAACGTGCTCTCGACATCGTAAGGGCTTCCAGCAGTCTGCCTTATGTGAGTCCGATTGTGTGGGTAGATGGCATTCCTATGCTCGATGGGGGCATTGTTGACTCTATTCCGGTGCAGTATGCTATCGATAGCGGACACGCAACGAATGTGCTGATATTAACCCGCAACAAGGGATGGAGGAACAAATCGAAAGACCGCCGTATTCCTCGTTTTATCTATCGCCATTACCCCCGTTTGAGGGTGGCATTGAGTCGACGCATTGAAGCCTACAACGAACAACTTGATTTGGTGGATAAGCTTGAGGCAGAGGGACGTGTGTTCTGCATCCGTCCGCAACGGCCTATGGAAGTAGGACGCCTGGAACAGGATACGGCCAAGCTCGAAGCCCTCTACCAGGAAGGCTTTGCTCTGGGTGAGGCTTTTATTAAGGAACACAGCGACTCGCTCTCGCTCTTTATGCCTTCCGAAGAAGAGAAATGATTGTTTTGCATCAAAAAAAACAGGGCAAAAGGCGCGAAACAAGGTGAAAGTATTGTGAGTATTGCACAAAAATTGTAATTTTGTGCCGATTTTTTAATTTTAAGTAGAAATAAACAATGTCTCACAATTTATTAGCAGGTAAACGCGGCATCATTTTCGGTGCGCTCAATTCCGATTCCATTGCCTGGAAAGTGGCAGTGAAAGCAGTAGAAGAAGGTGCCAGCATCACGCTGAGCAATACCCCCATGGCTTTGCGTATGGGTGAACTGGATGGTTTGAGCAAGCAACTGAACGCCCCTGTTATTGCTGCGGATGCCACCAGTGTAGAAGACCTGAATAAAGTGTTCGAAGAGTCGGTAAAGCTGTTGGGTGGCAAGATTGACTTTGTGCTGCACTCTATCGGCATGAGTCCCAATGTGCGCAAGCGTCGTACGTATGATGACCTTGATTACAATTATCTTCAGAAAACACTCGACATTTCTGCCATCTCCTTCCATAAGATGTTGCAGGTGGCCAAGAAGCAGGACGCCATTGCTGAGTATGGTTCGGTAGTAGCCCTCACTTATGTTGCCTCGCAGCGCACCTTCTTCGGTTATAATGACATGGCCGATGCCAAGAGCATGCTGGAAAGCATTGCCCGTAGTTTTGGTTATATTTACGGTCGCGAGAAGAATGTGCGTATCAATACCATTTCCCAGTCTCCTACACCTACCACCGCTGGCAAGGGTATCAAGGACATGGACAACCTGATGGATTTTGCAAACAAGATGTCACCTCTGGGCAATGCATCTGCCGATGACTGTGCCAACTATTGTGTGATGATGTTCTCCGACTTTACACGTAAGGTTACCATGCAGAACTTGTTCCACGATGGTGGATTCTCCTCTATGGGTATGAGTCTGCGCGCCATGAACCAGTATGCCAAGGATATGACTCCTTATGAGGACGAAAATGGTAAGATTATCTACGGATAACAACGCATTGTAGCAACACTACAATTCCTGTATGAAATAAAGCAGCCTGCCTTCGGTAAAGAGGGCAGGCTGCTTGGGTTATATGGAGGGGCTGTGTGGGGGTGCTGGCAGCCGCTTTATTTCTTGTGTTGATGGATTATGCCTTTGCTTGCTCGCAACAAATCTTCTTGTGTTGATGGGTTATTCTTTTTTTCGCAACAAATCAGGTCGAAGGAGCTTTGTGCGCTCATAGCTCTGTTCCATTTCCCACTCCTTGATTTTAGCCTCGTTGCCGCTCAACAGAATATCCGGCACTTTCCAACCGTTGTATTCAGCTGGTCGTGTATAGATGGGTGCGGAAAGCATGTCGTCCTGAAAACAGTCGGAAAGGGCACTTTGTTCATCACCTATCACACCGGGAACCACCCGCACCACAGCATCGGCAATGATGGCGGCAGCCAGTTCTCCACCTGTCAACACATAGTCGCCTACTGAAATCTCGCGTGTAATGAGATGGTCGCGCACCCGCTGGTCAATGCCCTTGTAATGACCGCAAAGAATAATGATGTTACCCTTGAGCGACAAATCGTTGGCTACATGCTGGTTGAACTGTTCACCGTCGGGCGAAGTATAGATCACCTCGTCATAGTCGCGTTCTGCCTTCAAAGCTGTCAGACAGCGGTCTATGGGTTCAATCTGCATCACCATACCGGCAAAGCCTCCATACGGATAGTCGTCTACCCGGCGCCATTTGTCGCGGGTATAGTCTCTCAAGTTATGCAGATGAATTTCTGCCAACCCTTTTTTCTGTGCTCTTGCCAAGATGGATTCATGAACGAATCCTTCCAACATTTCTGGCAGAACCGTAATGATATCTATTCTCATAACGTGTGTAATAGCTGTTTAATGTGAAGCAGGTGAGAAAGCCCGCATGCTGATGGGAAAATTGAAATATGTATCGGGGTAAGGCTCGTTCTCCAGAGTGAAATGCCACCATTCGCAATCGTAAGGTTTGAAGCCATGTGCCAGCATGGCATTGCGCAACAACATGCGGTTTTCATATTGCTGTTGTGAAATAGGTTTGTAGGCTCCTATCTGTTGTCCGGGAAGCACATCGGGATGTGAAGCAACACCAAAATAATCGTATGTGCAGCCCATATCAACTTCTTTTTCCGTGGTCATATCAAAGAGTGTCAAGTCTACCGTACTGCCACGTGTATGGCCTGATTTCTCTGCGATATATTCTTCAGGCACCAACACCTTTTTATCCAGTTCCGGATAGAAATAAGGTTTCATGAGCGTATCGTTCATGTCCTTGGCCCATTCCATGAAACAGTCTACCGATCGTTGTGGTCTATAGGCATCAAAAATCTTCAGGCGGTAGCCTTTCTCTTTGAGTTCATCACTTACCTTTTTCAGCGAGTCGGCTGCCTGACGTGTGAGGATAGCCAAAGGTTCCTCATAGCCTGGAATCCGTCGCCCAATAAAATTATAGGTGGTGTAATAGCGAATCTCGAGAATGGCATCGGGAATCACCTCACCTACAAGCACAAAATCATCGCCTGCCTGTTCTGTTATGGGTGTTTTTGCCAGTTTCTTTTCTTGGCATGCGCCCAATGTTATCAGACATGCTATCAAACAGCAGAAGATGCCGGTATTCCTATTGCGTAATATTGTTCTCATATTGCAAAATTACAAAAT
>CAMAMZ010000056.1 GCA_945837185.1 uncultured Bacteroidales bacterium
AAGTATATCCTCTCTGAAAAGTAAGTATATCCTCTCTGAAAGATCAGTTACGGCTATTTATATAGCAGCTATGTTTCTATATAAGATCAGTTTACAATCAGCTCGTCCATAAAGAGCCACGACCCTTTGCGGTCGTTTGTAAGCGCCTGCAAACGAACATAGCGTGCCTGTTCATGACAGGTTATGCCATAAGGCATGAACAGCAGTTTGGGAAGGTCGCTGGCAACAGATTCCCACACCTCTCCAACTTGCTTGAAGGTCTTGCCATCGGCAGATACGCTGATGGTTACCTTTTTAGGAAGGTGTACCCATGCTCCGAGAGAGTGCATGAAGGTTGTACCCACATAATGTATTTCCTTCACCTGACCTAAGTCGACAGTCACATCAAACCCCTTCATAGTCCCTTGCCATGACTTGTCAACATAAGTCCATCCACCGCGTTTGCCATCGGTCAAGGCACCATCGCCTAAGCCAGGCCACTGTTGGCTATACGGAATGTTATACGTTACTTTGCAACCTTTGGCCAAGTGCTCGATAGGGGTCTGTGCCTCTTTGCGTTCCCCATATTCATGGGCAATATCAAAGGTGTTGTAACCTTTCTTCTGCAGCATGCCGCACAATCTGACAGCATTCTCGCGGAACCGTCCATACTCCTTGTCTTCCGTGCGGCTCCATCCCGTTTCTGCCACAGCAAAGGCACGAGGGTAATACATATATTCGGCATGAGCATCGGTAGGTACGTATTCCGACCACAGGTTGCCCTGCACACCTATCAAATGTTTCAGCTCCTCTGCTGTCAGCGAGGGCTCAGCGGGGTCATAGCCATAAGCTGTTTTCAAAGGTGTAAAACCGCCAATTGAAATAGGCTCTTTGAAAGGAGCGTCCTGCGTATAGTCAAGGTAATAGTATTCACCAGGCGTCATTACCACATCGTGTCCGGCCTTGATGGCTTTGATGCCACCGGCAGTACCGCGCCACGACATGACAGTGGCATGCGGTGCCAAGCCACCTTCAAGAATCTCATCCCATCCTATGATGTCTCTCCCTTTGCTGTTTACGAACTTCTCAATTCTATGAATCAGATAGCTCTGCAGCTCATCCACATCCTTCAATCCTTCTTCTTTCATTCGGCGCTGGCAGTCGGCACACTGTTTCCAGGAGCCCTTACCCGCTTCATCTCCGCCAATATGGATATAATGCGAAGGGAAGAGGTCGATGACTTCTGTCAGCACCTCCTCAAGGAAGCGGAACGTTTGTTCTTTGCCCGGACAGAAATCAGAACTGCCTTTCCCCGTACCGTCACAAGAGAGTTCGGGATAGGCCGCCAATACCTCTTCACTATGTCCTGGCATTTCAATCTCAGGAATCACGGTGATATGGCGTGCGGCAGCATAAGCCAGAATGTCGCGTATATCATCTTTGGTATAATATCCTCCTTGCGCTTCCGGATGTGTTTGGTCGCAATATTTGGCACCCCGGTCGGCCCATTCCTGCCAGGTGCGTGCCGGTCTCCAGGCGGCATAGGAGGTGAGTCGGGGATATTTGTTGATAGCCAAGCGCCAGCCGGCACCATCCGTAAGATGTAGGTGCATACGGTTCATTTTCAGCAAGGCCATGGCATCGAGCTGCTTGCAGAGAAATTCCTTTGAGCGGAAATGGCGTGACACATCAAAATGCAGACCGCGATAGCTGAACCTCGGTTTGTCGAAGATGGTACAGCAGGCAATGCTGCGGATGCTCCCTTCTTCCGTGAGTTGCAGTAATGTTTGTAGGGCATAGAAGGCACCCGTCTCAGTAGCAGCGGTAATCTGTAGCTGCTTAGGCGTGATGACCAGCGTATAACCTTCTTCTCCCCAGTCGGAGCCAGCCTTCTGCTTCTTGTTCGTGAGCGTGATGAGCAGATGCGCTTTCCCTGCGCTTTGGGCCAGACTTGCCTGAAGGCCGTTTGCAGAGAGATAAGTGGTGAGGGCTGTTGATGTTGTGCCCTTCAACCAGACTTTCAAACCATCCTGTGGCAACTCCCATGTTCCTGTACCCATCTGGATGCGGGTAGGGAGTGGAATCACCTGATAAGGCGATGCGGCAGGAGCCGCTGCCTTGGTTGTCATTGCAAGGGTCATGATGACCCCGGTCAAAAGATGTCGTAGTAGTTTCATTGATAAACGTATGGTTAAAGTTTCTCTACACCGATGCGTGCTTCCACCACGTTGACCACATAGTCACCAAGTTTCTCGCATTCTTGTATGATGTCCATGTACATAGTGCTCACACTGTAAGAGTAGAGATTGTTGTCTACGTCTTCAATGTTCTGGGTCTTCAACTGGTTACGGAAGTTGTTGATTTCATGTTCGATGTAAACGGTATGGTTCGGATTGAAACTCTCCTTAGGCCGTTTCATCAGTTGGTTCATCTGGGTGAGGGCAGCATTGGTAAGTTCAAACATCTGTTCAATGTTGCTGTAAAGCTTCTCGGTGAACTCAGCCTTGCTTTCCATCTTGCGGTGAATGGTACGAGCGATGTTGTAACAGCTGTCACCAATCGACTCGATTTCGCTAATCTCCCTCAGCATGGCTCTGATCTTGCCCTTCGTGTCGTCACTAAGGTGTGCGTCAGATACTTGGTTCAGGTATTTGGCAATCTCCAGTTCCATATTGTCGGAGATGGCTTCATATTTCTCAATCCGTTCAAATTCCTTGGCAAACTTCTCCTTGTCTTTTTCATTGAGCAGTGCCTTCACCATGGCAAACATACGTTGTATGCGTTCTGCGAAACTCTGAATCTCCTTCTGTGCCTCAAAGACAGAGATTTCCGGAGTCTTCATGATGCCCACTTGTATAAAGCGAAGGCGGAAGTCGTCTTCTTCCTTGTTGGGTTTGGGTTGGATGAGCATGCATACCACACGCTCAATCTGCGGAATGAACCAAATGAGCAGACAGGTGTTGGTGATGTTGAAAGCCGTATGGAAAGCGGCCAGCACAATAGGAAGGCGGGCTGCTATCTGCGCTTGTGTCAGGTGATTGTTATTATTGGGGTCGTAGCCTGTCCACTGGCAAACAAAATCGACAAAGGGATAGAAGAGGCAGAGCACCCAGATTACACCGAATACGTTGAACACCAGGTGAGCCAAGGCAGCGCGGCGTGCCTGTGTATTGGCGCCTAAAGCAGCGAGGTTTGCGGTGGCAGTGGTTCCGATATTCTCACCCAAAACGAGCGCGATACCCAAATAAATGGGCAATACACCTGTTGAACATAAGAGTATGGTGATGGCCATAACGGCTGCGGAACTTTGCACGATGCAAGTGATGACAGTACCGATGATGAGGAACATGACAATGGTGAGGTGACTGTTCACATCAAACGATGAGAAGAAGTGGATGGCTGCCGGATTGTGTTCCAAATCAAGCGCCTTACCGGCACCACTCAATAAGACTAAGGCGAAGAAGAGGAAAGCGATACCAAAAAGAAAATCACCGATGTATCGCCTTCGTTTGTTATAGATGAGCATGATTCCCACAAAGAAGGCTGGGAATACCACCATGGAAAGATCGACGTTGTAGCCTAATGACATAATCCAAGCCGTAAATGTGGTGCCTATGTTTGCACCCATGATAACCGAGATGGCTTGTGCGAGGGTAAGAAGACCGGCGTTGACAAACGAAACGGTCATCACTGTTGTTGCTGACGAGCTCTGTACTGCACAGGTTATAAAAGTACCGGTAAGCATGCCCGTAAGGCGGTTAGTAGTCATCGCCCCCAAAATGTGTCGGAGCTGGGAGCCTGCCATTTTCTGCAAAGCTTCACTCATCACCTTCATACCGTAGATAAGGAGGGCAAGTGATCCGAAAATCTTGCAGAAAATAAGTAGATAATCATTTGTATTCATAATCTCTAACTCAAATTAGCAAAGAAACCAAGAACGGAAAGCTGTCGGGAAAAAGGGTTGCCATTCTTGTTGGCACATTTGCCCTATGCAATCATCCATGATTTTGCAAAGATACGAAAAAATCCAAATCCTTCTAACATTTCTTGACTTTTATTTGTGCCAACTCAATTATTATTGTTAATTTTACCCGCGCAAAACTAAAACAAATGCATGTTATGGTGAAACAGATGTTACGGATAAGATGCAAAAACAGCCAGAAAGAATTGGAGGTGGCTGTGGGTAGCACGTTGACCGAGGTGTATGGAAAAAGCGGACTATGTCTGCCGCATGGCCCAGTGTCGGCCAAAGTGAATAATCGTGTGAAAGGTTTGGACTATTGCCTGTATAACGACAAGGATGTGGAGTTTCTCGATGTCTGTTCTGATTCTGGTCACCGCACCTATACACGTACTTTGTTCTTTGTGTGCTGTAAAGCCGTGCACGACCTCTTCCCCACATCGAAGGTGGTCATCGACATCCCTGTGTCGAAAGGATATTATGTGCAAGTGCAGAAGGAGCATCCTCTGACGGATGATGAAGTGACGGCTATCCGAAAGCGGATGACGGAAATTATTGGAGAAGCGTTTCCTGTGGTGCGTCACCGTGTGCCCACGGAAGATGCCATTCGTCTGTTTGCTGACAAGGGGGATGCTGCAAAGGTAACGTTGTTGAAAAGTACGGGGAGCCTTTACACGGAATATTATCAAATCGACGATTTCGTTGACTATTTCTATGGCTCTCTGCTCCCCAATACGGCACAGCTCTATCTCTTCGGTTTGGTGCCTTATGAAGAGGGGATGTTGTTGCGCACGCCCTCCAGAAAGAACCCCGATGTGTTGAATGAGATGCCGCAACAGCCCAAACTTTTTGAAATATTCAGAGAACAGCATGGCTGGCAGGACATCATAGGCTTGCGCACCGTGGGCGACTTGAATGCGGCGGTTGATCAAGGTTTCGATACGGGTATCATCCATGTGAATGAAGCTTTGCAGGAAAAGAAAATTGTGCGCATTGCCGATGAGATAGCTGCCCGCAAGCAGTTGCGTTTGGTGCTGTTGGCAGGCCCATCTTCTTCGGGCAAGACAACAACCTGCAAGCGACTGAGCATACAACTCATTGCCAATGGCCTGCGTCCGGTGCAGATTTCGCTCGATGACTATTTTGTTGACAGGGAAAAGACACCGAAGGATGAAAAGGGTGAATATGACTATGAGAGCGTGCATGCCCTCAATATCCCTTTGCTCAACGAACAGTTCAATGCCCTGTTCCGGGGTGAGGAGGTAGAACTGCCCAAATATGATTTCCCCACAGGTAAGAGTATCAAGAGTGGAAAGCGTATCCGCCTGGCACCGCGCGACATCCTTGTTGTGGAAGGTATTCATGCCTTGAACCCGGAACTGACAGCCCAGATACCAGAAGAACAGAAGTTCAGGGTCTATGCCTCTGCATTGACAACGATTCTGCTCGACGACCATAACTACATTCCCACTACCGATAACCGTTTGTTGCGACGTATCATCCGCGACTATAAATATCGGGGCGTCAGTGCGCGCGACACCATCAAACGGTGGCCCAGTGTGCGGGCAGGCGAAGAGAAATGGATTTTCCCCTTCCAGGAGAATGCCGATGCCATGTTCAATACGGCCATGTTGTATGAGTTGGCCGTTATCAAGCAACAGGCACAGCCGCTTTTAGAGCAGGTGCCCGAAAACTGCGAAGAGTATGCCGAAGCCTATCGCTTGCTGAAGTTCTTGGCCTATTTCCACAATATCCCTTATAGGCAACTGCCTCCTACCAGTTTGCTGCGCGAGTTCTTGGGAGGAAGTTCCTTCAAGTATTAGACACCTTATTATATATATAACATATGGAAGAAACAATAGAAGTTAAGGAACTTGACCAAGTGGTGGTCAGGTTCTCGGGAGATTCCGGCGATGGCATGCAGCTTGCCGGTAATATCTTTTCCACCGTGTCGGCAACGGTCGGCAACGGCATTTCCACTTTTCCCGATTATCCAGCTGATATCCGTGCTCCGCAAGGATCGCTGACAGGTGTTTCAGGATTTCAAGTACATATCGGTGCCAGCAGTGTGCACACTCCTGGCGATTTGTGCGATGTGTTAGTGGCTATGAATGCTGCCGCACTGAAGACGCAGTTGAAATATGCCAGACCACAGGCCACGATTATCATCGATACAGATAGCTTCGGTCCCAATGACTTGAAGAAAGCCGAATTTACCACCGACGATTATCTGGGTGAGTTGGGCATCGATCCCGATACGGTTGTGGCTTGTCCTATTACAACCATGGTGAAAGCATGTCTGGCTGATAGTGGTATGGACAATAAGTCGATACTGAAATGTCGCAACATGTTTGCGTTGGGACTGGTATGCTGGCTCTTTAACCGTGAACTCTCTTTGGTGGAAAACTTCTTGCGTGAGAAATTTGCCAAGAAACCGGCCATTGCCGAGAATAATATCAAGGTGGTGTATGCCGGATATGACTACGGACATAATGTGCATGCAGGCGTGCCAGCCACCTATCGCATAGAGACAAAGGTGAAGCAGCCGGGCCGCTATATGGATATCACCGGTAATAAGGCTACGGCCTATGGTCTGATTGCCGCTGCCGAGAAGGCAGGACTCAAGCTCTATCTGGGTTCTTATCCTATTACACCTGCTACCGATATCCTGCACGAACTGTCGAAACACAAATCATGTGGGGTTATAACGGTGCAGTGCGAAGATGAAATCTCTGCTTGTGCCAGTGCCATAGGAGCCTCTTTCGCAGGAGCACTTGCTGCCACCTCAACTTCAGGTCCGGGTATCTGTCTTAAGAGCGAAGCCATCAACTTGGCTGTCATCGATGAGTTGCCCTTGGTAGTGATCGATGTGCAGCGTGGTGGTCCTTCAACGGGTTTGCCCACCAAGAGCGAACAGACCGACTTGCTGCAGGTTCTTTACGGACGTAATGGTGAAAGTCCGATGCCTGTCATTGCTGCAACCAGTCCGACAGACTGCTTCTCTGCCGCTTATATGGCTGCCAAGATAGCGCTCGAGCACCTCACACCGGTGGTGCTGCTTACGGATGCCTTTATAGCCAATGGCTCAGCGGCATGGAAATTGCCCAAGATGGCAGAACTCCCGGAGATTCATCCACATTATGCCACAGCCGACCAGAAATATAAATACACTCCTTACAAGCGCGACCCGGAAAGCTATGCGCGCTATTGGTCTATCCCGGGACAGGAGGGCTTGACCCATATCCTGGGTGGTTTGGAGAAGGATGGGCAAACGGGTGCCATTTCTACCGAACCGGAGAACCATGACCACATGAGCCGTATACGCTATGGTAAAGTGGCCCGTATTCCTGTGCCCGATTTGGAAGTGTTAGGTGATAAGGACGATGCCGACTTGCTCATCGTGGGCTTCGGTTCAACCTATGGCCATCTGCTCACAGCCATGCAGGAGTTGCAGGCCAAGGGCTATAAGGTGGCGTTGGCACAGTTTAAGTTCATCAATCCTTTGCCACGCAATGCAGCCGATGTGCTCCTCCGTTACAAGAAGGTTGTGGTAGCCGAGCAGAACTTGGGACAGTTGGCAGCCTTCCTTCGCATCCGTGTCAACCATTTTGCTCCCTACAAATACAATCGTGTGAAAGGTCAGCCTTTCGTAGTGAGCGAGCTGGTGGAAGGATTTGAGAAGATTCTCCTCGAAAAGGGTGAGAATACGTCAAAGACATCTGACGGTTATATGATATGATTCTGAAAAAGACAGTAACAAGTAGAACAGACCATCATGACAACAACATATACAGCCAATGACTTCAAGAAGGGGCAGCCGCGTTGGTGCCCTGGGTGTGGCGACCATTTCTTCTTGGCAAGTCTTCACAAAGCAATGGCCGAATTGGGTGTTCCTCCCTATCAAACGGCCGTCATCAGTGGTATCGGTTGTTCCAGCCGACTGCCCTATTATGTAAACACCTATGCCATGCAAACCATCCACGGTCGTGCAGCAGCTATTGCCACGGGTGCAAAGGTGGCGAATCCGGCTCTTACCATCTGGCAGATCAGTGGCGATGGTGATGGCTTGGCCATTGGCGGCAACCATTTCATCCATGCCATGCGCCGCAATATCGACCTGAACATGATTTTGCTCAACAACCGCATCTACGGATTGACGAAGGGACAGTATAGTCCTACCTCACCCCGTGGCTTCGTGTCGAAATCTTCTCCTTATGGCACGGTAGAAGATCCTTTCCGTCCTGCGGAACTTTGTTTTGGTGCGCGAGGCAAGTTCTTTGCCAGAGCTGTAGCCAACGACGGACCGGCTACGGTAGAGGTGTTGAAGCGGGCTTGCCAACACAAAGGTGCTTCGGTGTGCGAAATCCTGCAGAACTGTATGATTTTCAACAATGGGTGTTTTGAATCGGTGTATACCAAGGATGGGCGTAAGCGCCATGCTATCTATGTGGAAGATGGCAAACCGTTGGTGTTTGGTGAAAACAATGAGTTTGGTTTGGTGCGTCAAGGCTTTGATATCAAGGTGGTTGAAATTGGAAAAGATGGCTATACCCTTGACGACATCCTCATACACGACAGCCATTGCGAAGACAACACCCTGCAGCTCAAGTTGGCCATGATGGACGAGCGTGAGGGCTTCCCGGTAGCGTTGGGTGTGATTCGTGATGTGGAGGCTCCTACTTATGACGCATGTATTTACGCACAGTTGGAGGAGGTAAGTGGCAAGAAACCCTACCATTGTTTTGAGGAACTCCTCGAAACCAACGATGTGTGGGAAGTGAAATAAATTCCTGTTGACAGCAAGTATAAGCCCCGTACAACCATTGTGCTGTACGGGGCTTACTATATATTATCGGATTACCATGGCAAATCCTCCACCTGGTGCAAGGTGAATGGGAAGTTGCCCGTTGTCAGGAATCTGAAGGGTCTTCTTCTTATAGTCTTGTGCAAACTTATCGGCATTAACACCGTCTACGAAAGCTGTAGCAGTGCGGCCTCCAACCTTCAGTGGTGCAAGGTCGAGCGTCAGATCACGTGGTGTCCAGTTGGTAATGGCACCTACATACCAGGTGCTGCCATGACGGCGGGCTACAGCCACATATTCACCTATCACACTCTTCAAAGGTATGGTCTCATCCCATACGGTAGGAATCTTGGCTATGAACTCCGTGCACTCCGGGTTGGCCTCATAATTCATCGGACTATCACAAAGCATGTTGAGCGGAGAGAGGAAAATCACATATTCAGCCAACTGATGCACACGCGTTCCCTGACTCATGGGCGCCACGTCGCTGGGATGGTATGTTTTCTTGGTTCCGTTAAGCATAGCACCTTGTGTGTAGTCCATAGGGCCGGCCAACATACGGGTGAAGGGCACCGTAACATCATATAAAGGTTGGTCGTGCTTGGCTGCTGTGGCCCACATGTTCTGCTCCAAACCATAGACACCCTCAAAGTTCACTACGTTGGGATAGGTGCGGTTCAGTCCGGTGGGTTTATAGGTGCCATGGAAGTCGACCATCATCTTATATTTGGCTGCCATGGCTGCTGCGCGGTAGTGGAAATCAACACTGGCAGCATCGTCACGGTTGATGAAATCAATCTTGAAACCTTTTGCGCCCATTTCCGAAAAATGCTTGCACACGCGTTCCATGTCACGCTCAAAGGCATAGTAGCCTGCCCACAGAATGATGCCTACGTTCTTGCTGTTTGCATAGTCAATGATTCCTTTCAGGTCTATTTCCGGGATAATCTGGAAAAGGTCAGCCTTCAGGTTAACAGCCCATCCTTCGTCGAGAATGACATATTCAATGCCGTTACGACTGGCGAAATCAATGTAGTACTTATAGGTTTCGGTATTGATACCTGTCTTGAAGTCAACATTGTATACACCCCAGTTGTTCCACCATTCCCAAGCCACCTTGCCCGGTTTAATCCATGAGGTATCACCAATGCGGTTGGGTGCTGCCAAGCGGTACACCATATCGTTGTCCAAAAGCTGGGCATCCTCTGTGGCTACACAGAAAATGCGCCAAGGGAAGGCTTGCCCCTTGTAGCTCTTCGTCAGATAAGGCTCTCTGCCTTTTGCAATGAGTTGCAGTTTGTGGTAACCACCCTGCACCTGTTTCTTGGGGTAGGGTGCAGACACACCTGTGAGCGAGGGACTCTGGCCATCGCCTAAGAAGAAAAGGCCGGGATAGTTCTCTACATCTGACTCGGCTACGGCCACTTTGACACCATTGTCTGCCTCTACCACAAAAGGTGAGAACAGAATGCGGTCGGTGCGCAACTTCGACAGTTTGGTGTGTTTGTAGGTGTTTTCAAAAGAGTTCTGCAGCTGGTCTTCACGGTTGCCGGAATCACGCACATAGGGAATGAAGGCATCCCAGTCTTTGGCAAAGTGAAGCGACACCTCTTCGTCTTCAATTTTCAGTTCCTTCTGGGTGTTAGAAATAAAACGGTAGGCCATACCTTCGTCATACATGCGGAATACGACACTGAATCCGTCTTTGAAACGAAGGAGCAGTTGGTTGTAGTTATCTGTCACTACAGCCTTTTTATAGGCAAAAGCTTGAAAGCTTCCTTGGTGACTGGATTTCTTGGCCTGTGCCAATCGTGAGTTGACACCCCAGTGCCCTGCTTCCGTTTTCAGCGAGAGGGTAGAAGGACTCACCAAGAGCTGGTCGTCCCATGTGAGTTGATAAGAGAGGGTTTTCCCCACTTCCACTTGTGCTTTCAGTCGCCCGTTTGGCGATGTGACGAGATACGACTTGGCCATTGCCATGCATACCGTCATGATGAAAAACAAAAGAATACTTCCTTTTTTCATGATGTAGTTTTTGGGTTATGAATATTATTGTTGTTAACGCTTGCGCCACTTTATGCCATGATGCGGCCTATCAAATACAAAGATACTTAGTTTTTTTGAACTAAGCGATACTATTGGTGTTTTTTTGCCAAAAACCTTCAAAATCCTCCATGGGATTAGCAGTCACGTAGTGCGAATTTCTTGAAGTTACACTGCTTCGTTGACCGCAAATAGGGTTTATTTACAGTTCTGGATTATAGTCTACAGCGCGGTTGATAAAGTCATTAAACGGTTTAGCGGTTTGGAAAAGCGATGCCAATCGTTCTACGAGATGGGGCTGGAGAAGGAATGTATCGTCAACGGTCATACACAGACTGAAACTCTTCAATCGCATGAAGTCAGCGTAAGGCGCATCAGCCGCGTATTCCTTGGGCACTCTCTTCAGCGCCCCTTCCATATCAACGTTGAAGCGAGGGTCTGCCACTCCCAATACATCTTCCTTGAATTCTTCCCATCCGTAACTGATGTCTTCGCGCAGCATTTTCACTACCTGTGTGTCGTAACAATAATTGCCCACAGCAATCATGTGGCTATGCGGATAACAAGTGTCATAGCCCGTGCCCACATGAAAATAATAGCCGGCATGCATGGATTTCTTGCCACCTTTCGACATGAACACACCGAAGTGGGTCTTGTAAGGTGTCTTGTCGTTACTGAAACGTGTGTCGCGATAAATGCGGTAGGTGCAATCCTTGATAGTGAGTGCTGCTATGTCGGAATCATATTTTCCCACAGCCTGTATCAGCTCCTCGCAGAAAGCATGCCATTGTCCGAGCACCTTTTGGTATTGTTCCTTATGGGCCGTAAACCATTCTTTGTTATTATTGCGTGAGAGGTCGCGTAAAAACTGAAGTATCTCTTCCATCTATGTTTTTTTTGCTTGTATTTGTTGGATGCGATAAAGTATTGTAATGAAGTCGCGTCTCTATTTGCAAAATTACGAAAAAATGTCGAATTGCCAAAATAAGACTAAAAAGTATGTTTGTACAAATGGGCAAAACATGTTTAGATACATGGCCCATGTTTCTGTTTTTTATTATTGTTGCATTGTTAGAAACTGTTTAAAAATTATTCAATAAATTTGTTAAGCATGATTTTACAGAACGCAAGTTGAACCATAGCTTCTGCAGTTTCAGCATGGTATTCATAGTCAATAGTCAACCTTCTGAAGTTCTCCAGCCAAGTAAAAGATCTTTCTACAATCCATCGCTTAGGCAGAACTTTAAACTTTGAAGGACAC
>CAMAMZ010000057.1 GCA_945837185.1 uncultured Bacteroidales bacterium
AGCGGGTCGTAATCAATCATGAGCTGGTCGAGATACACAGGGGTGTCAGTGGCCTCGATATAGATTTGATGACTGTTGCGCGATAAGGTTAAAGGAATATCTTTCACACACTGTCCGCGTTTGGAATCGGCCAACCCCGGAATGGTGCTGTTGTTGCCTCCTCCCAAGGCAAGCATGACAGGAGGCTCATTGTCTATCCGCACCTTGATCCATTGCTCCCCTTCGTGCGTAGTGGCAATGAAGGCCAACCGCAACACTGCCGCACCTTGTTGCTCTGCATAGAAGGAATGGGTGAGCCAACCGCCCGGAGGAATACGTACCGTTGAAAGGCTGTGGCCTAACAACTTGATTTTCTCTACACCTGCCGAGGCCTTTCTAAAGTCGCAGGCATTGCGGGTGAGGGTGCTGCCCGTATCGAAAGTGAAGCTAATGGGCTCGGTATGTGCATAGGTTTTTAGGGCTTCTTGGGGCAGTGGGCCAGGGAAGACGGGGGGATTGCTGAGCAAGGGAAGTTCGTGGATGGGCAGGCAATCTTTCCATTTCCCATGACTGTGGTTGTTCCACGCGGTTTGCAAAGCCTGTAGCTCCTGATGTGCGTGCCAACTCCTTACGGCCGACACCAAAGCCTCCTCATCGTGTGCAAACGACTGGGGGCGGCCGATATGTCGGGCCTCCTGTGCCTGCAACTGTTTCTCGGCCATGAGCATGGCAGCCTTGACAGGATAGAGCACCATCGAGAAAAAGGCATCCTGCTGCTCGGAAGCGATGAGTGGCTGTACAGCGGTTGCCGCTTGAACCAAATCCTTGTAGTTGGCAATATAACGTTCCAACTCATTGCCAAAAGCGTCTGCCGCCAATTCCATATCCATCTCCTCCGGTTTGCGGATTCCTACCAAGTGGTAGTATTCCGTCATGATGGGGAGCAGCTTTTGTGCCGCTGTGGCACCGAACTGCCGGCTGAGCCATTCACGGTAATGGTCGCAGAGATTATGGGCCGTTACATATTGTTGGTTCCATGCCATGTCCATCATTAATGATAAGGTGTAGGCCACTACCTTCGGGTGATGCATCACGGCACACCATGACTGTGTGCGTTTCTCAGCATAGGCTTGCTGCAGCTCGGCAAACACCAAACCCGGTTGGGTGCAAGGCAGCCATTGCTCGCGGAACACGAACTTGGTGACAGCCTTGTCCTGTGGTTCCTCCGACAGGAGGTGGTTGCCACGCAGCCGAAGCAAGAGGGCCTCTAACCGTTTCTTGTCGGTATGTTTGGCTGTGACTACCATGCTACGCTGTGCGACAGAAGGCCATTGGATGGTGAGGAAATCGTCGGGGATGGATAACTGCTGCTGACGGATAGGATGCACATCGCCCCAGTCTACCCAAGGAGAGACGCCTGCCAAACGCGACAACTCCATGATGCCATAGGCAGTGCCGTGTGCATCGCTCCCCAAGATGACAATATGCCCACCCTCTACACAAAGGGAGAAAGCCTCGCGACGGGCGATGATCTCTGAGATGGGCAGATTGCGTTTCTGAAGTTTCTTGAAATCCTTGTCTTTCAATTTGTCTAACTCAAAGATTTCAATGGTGCCTCCGGCGTGATGCGTGGCGGCATGACCGGTGAGCAACCGCATGTCTTCGGTAAAAAGGTGGAGCGCCATCTCCACCACTTCCGACTTCTTACCGTTGAACTGATAGGTGACACTCCCTTTTCCGTTATACCACACAAAAGCCCTGCCCACCATGGCAAAGGGGGCTGCGCATAAGAAAAGGAGCAATAGCATTTTGGATTTCATATATGCAAAAATAATAAAAATAGGTGAGATATGTGAAGGCGATAGTGGAAATATTCTTTTTTTTGCTTACTTTTGCATGCAAAACAAACATATTTATGACATTATATCCGAAATTGATTACAGATGCGTTGGCCACGGTTATCTATCCAGGTACGAAGAAAAATCTCATAGAGAGTGAGATGCTGGCCGATGATGTCCGCATCAATGGTATGGAGGTAACCTTTACCCTCCTCTTCCCGCGTGAAACAGACCCATTTTTGAAGTCGACCTTGAAATCGGCCGAGGCTGCCATACACTATCATGTGGGCAAGGAGGTGGAGGTGCATATCCGCACCGAATTTAAGTCTGCACCCCGACCCGCTGTGGAAAAGCTCCTGCCGCAAGTGAAGAACATCATAGCGGTGAGTTCCGGCAAAGGAGGGGTGGGCAAGTCGACCGTGTCGGCCAATCTGGCCATTGCCCTGGCCATTCTTGGCTATAAGGTAGGTTTGCTCGATACCGACATCTTCGGGCCTTCCATGCCTAAGATGTTTGGTGTGGAAGATGCCCGGCCTTATGCGGTAGAGAAAGAAGGCCGCCAGTTGATAGCGCCTATAGAGCGTTACGGTGTCAAACTCTTGTCGATAGGTTTCTTTGTGAATCCCGATACAGCCACCGTATGGCGTGGTGGTATGGCCACCTCTGCCTTGAAGCAGTTGATTGCCGATGCCGATTGGGGCGAACTGGATTATTTCATCCTCGACACACCTCCCGGCACTTCCGATATCCATCTCACCCTGTTGCAGACGTTGAGCATTACAGGAGCCGTTATTGTGTCTACACCGCAAAAGGTGGCATTGGCCGATGCCCGCAAAGGTATCGACATGTATCGCAATGAGAAGGTGAACGTGCCTATTTTGGGTTTGGTGGAGAATATGGCTTGGTTCACCCCGGCTGAACTGCCCCAAAACAAATATTATATTTTTGGTAAGGATGGTTGCAAGGACTTGGCCGCTGAAATGGGATGCCCCTTGTTGGCTCAGTTGCCTTTGGTGCAAAGTGTGTGTGAACAAGGTGATGCCGGTTCACCGGCTGTCATCCATACCGATACGGTAATGGGACAAGCCTTCCTCAATCTGGCACAAGCCGTGGTTACGGTAACAAACCGCCGTAACCGTGAGTTGCCCAAAACGAAAATCGTACATACCAAGAAGTAAGCGCCTTTGCGCTTACTTCACCACGGTAGCACGGAGAATACGCACGTCCTCCAACGGACGGTCGTGTTTGTCGGTTGCTACCACATGCATACGTTCTATCACATCCAACCCCTCTATGATTTCGCCAAACACGGTGTACTGTCCATCGAGGTGGGGCGTTCCGCCATGTTCGCAATAGTATTTGCGCACCTCGGGAGGCAGCACAATTTTACCTTGGGTGGCGGTGGATATGCGGTCTTGCACACGGTCGAGAGCATCTTCATTAAATCGCTTGCCAAACACAAAATATATCTGGGCAGAGGACGATTCCCGTTCCGGATTCACCTCATCAGGCTCACGGGCTGCTGCCAATGCGCCACGCTTATGAAAGCGTTTGGGAAAGTTGATTTCCGCTTTCAGTGTGTAGGGCGGGGCATAGGCTCCCAACGTGTCTTTAGGTTGGGCGTGCCGTGTGGTAGAGTCGCCTGTCTGCACCATAAACCGTGCGATGACACGATGAAACAAGTTGCCATCGTAGTAACCGGAACGCACCAGCCGCAGCAGGTTGTCACGATGCCGTGGCGTGTCGTTATACAACATCACCTTGATGTCGCCCATGGAAGTCTGAAACAGTACTTCATGACAAATACTGTCTGTTTGCCCCCACCCCTTACAGGGAAGGAGTGGAAGCAACAGCAGTAAACACAGGATTCTTTTCATTTGATTATAAAAACACATTGTGGGTTTCTATGCAACACATTGTGGGTTGCGACCCTTTAATAAGCCTCCTCTTTTTCAATCTCTTCGTGGGTGAGCTTGCGCTTGTCGATAGCATGCCAGGCATACACGATATAAGCCAGTACGAAAGGCACCAGTACCGATACGATGCTCATGGTGCGCAGCGTGAACTCACTGCTGCAACTATTGACAATGCTCAGACTGCTCTGCAAATCAGCGGTAGAAGGATAGTAGGCTGTGTTGTTCCAGCCTGCGCAAAGCAGCAAGGACAATACCACCAACACCACACCGATGCCGGCAGGCCAGATGCCCTGGATGTAAACCGTAGAGAACACCGTCTTCACCATGCCGAAAAGAAGCAACACCACGCCTACCAACAGCAATACCGACAGATACCACATCTGGGTGAGGTTATGCAGATACTTCATGGGTTCCATAAAGATGACGCCCGTGGCAGGATCGTAGGCATAGCCTTCGGTGAGGGTGAGATAGACGAAGAAGGTGAGGAAGAATACCAAGAAGGCTACTGCCTCATAGCGGATGATGCGTCGGCCACGCGCACGGATCGTTGCATCGGCGACGTTGTTGATGACATAGAGCACACCCAAGATGCGCGACAACAGCAGCACGGCAATACCCAATATCAGGTTCCAGGGATTGAGCAGGGCATCGAGTCCGGCTGAAGCATTGGCCCAACGGCTGATGACAGGTTGTGCCTGGTCGAGCAGACTGCCATGGTCGACAATGAAGTTGGAACCGGTGAAGAAGGTGGCTACGGCACCTCCTAACAACAGCGGTCCTACCACACCGTTGATGACCAGGCACACCTGGAACACCTTAGGCCCCAGGAAATTGCCTAATTTATGCTGGAACTCATAGCTCACAGCCTGCACTACAAAGCTGAACAGAATAATCATCCACAGCCAGTAGGCTCCACCGAAACTGGTGCTGTAGAACAAGGGGAAGGAGGCAAAGAAGGCACCTCCGAAGGTGACAAGGGTGGTGAAGGTGAACTCCCATTTCCTGCCGGTTGAGTTGATGAGCAGTCGACGTTCTTCTGGGGTGCGCCCCAAACAGAACAACGATGAGTTGGCTCCCTGCACAAACATCAGGAATACAAGCAAAGCACCCAACAGGGAGACGAGAAACCACCAATATTGCTGGAAAAATGTATAAGTCATGATGTGAATGTTTAAAAAGGATGAATACTATGCTTCGTTCTCACTTACGGCATGCTCGGGACCACGCTGAATCTGACGGAACAGGATGCTGAGCTCTACAGCCAGCATTGCCGTGAAGAGAATGAGGAAGATGAAGAAGGTGAGGGCTACACTGCCCGACTGGATGTCGGAAACAGCAGCACCTACCGGCAACATGTCCTGAATGGTCCAAGGCTGGCGTCCCATCTCGGCCACAATCCATCCCGACTCACTGCCTATATAGCCTAAGGGAACGAGGATGATGGCGGCCACATGCAACCACTTGAAGCGGGCTATCTCCTTGCGGTAGGCTAAGAACAAGGTTACGGCAAAGAAGAGAATGAACAGGCAACCCAAGCCTACCATCACACGGAAGGCGTAGAAACACAAGGGAATGTTGGGCACCAATTCGGCCTCGTTCTTGATGTAACCATAACCGAAATATTTCATGTTCTCGGCAAGCGTGGCCTTATAGCTTTCTGCCAAAGCCTGCAAACTGTCGTTCGATGCAAAGGCAGCATCCTTCTTCAGCGCACGATACTGGGCCAGTGTGGTAATGGCCTTCTTGCCCATGGCAATCTTCTCCTGTGCCGAAGGCTCCTTCTGCCCATCGGGCGTAGTATAGCCGTCGAGCAAGTTCTTGACACCTGGCACGTAGCCATGGAAGTCGCGTGTGGCAAGGAAGGAGAGAGCATAAGGGATGCCAATGCGGAGAGGCGGCTCCTGCGTGTTGCGATAGTCGGGTTGGCTCAAAGGGTTGACCCACGCTATGGCTGTGAGACTCTGGTCGGTGCCTCCTTCATAAAGCGCCTCCATGGCAGCCAACTTCATGGGCTGGGCCTGAGAAACCATGTAAGCAGACTTGTCGCCCGTCATGGCGGTCATCAAGGCAGCAAAAAGACCCACGGCAGCACCAATCTTAATACTTTCAACAGCCAATTTGTGCTCGCGGTTCTTCAACAGATAGTAGCAGCTTACAGCCACGGTGAACAAGGCTCCGATAATCCAAGCCGAGGTGACGGTATGGAAAAACTTGTCGACAGCAAAAGGCGAAAGGGCCACATCCATGAACGATACCATCTCGTTGCGCATGGTATCGGGGTTGAAGGTGCAACCCACAGGATACTGCATCCATGCGTTGGCCACCAATATCCACCATGCTGAGAAGGTGGCACCTAAGCCTGTGAGCCAGGTGGAAGCCAAATGGAAGCCCGGCGACACTTTCTTCCAACCGAAGAACATGACAGCCACAAAGGTCGACTCCATGAAGAAAGCCACGATGCCTTCAATGGCAAGTGGGGCTCCGAAGATGTCGCCCACAAACCATGAGTAGTTGCTCCAGTTGGTGCCAAACTCAAACTCAAGAATGATACCCGTTGCCACACCCATGGCAAAGTTCACGCCAAACAGCCGCTGCCAAAAACGAGCCGCATCTTTCCAAAAACGTTTCCGCGTGCGGTAATAGCAAGTCTCCATAATGCCCATGATAACGGCCAAACCCAATGTCAGGGGCACAAACAACCAGTGATAGATGGCTGTGAGGGCAAACTGGGCTCTCGACCAATCTATCGTACTCGATGTAATGTCTAATAGCAGATGTTGAATCATAATATAAATAGGTATTTTAGTGTAATCGTTCTGTCAGTTCCGTGGCCACGTATTCATGCTCCGCTCCCTTGTCGGCATGCGTCTTCAGATAGTTGGGAAAGAAAAACACCTTGAGAATGGCAAACAGGATGAACAGCTTGATGAGAATAACCGTCCACAGCACCCGGCCCAAGGTCATGGCGCGAAATCCGTCGTAGTAGAAGCGGAAGATGCGATGGAGTATGTTGGCCTTTGTCATATTGTCAATAGTTGGTTGAGTAAGCAAATATACAGATTATTTTTTAAATTTATCCGATTTTTCCCCAAAATTGCTAATTTTTCGTATAATAAGGTGATTGGGAGGGGTTTTTACTTTGTAGTTTGCGATAAATACTATACTTTTGCAAATAAAAAACAGATAATAAATAGGTATAGGTATGAACAAAAAAATGCTGATTCCATTGCTTCTTATCCTTGCACTGCTGATAGGAAGTGTGGCATATTTGGCCGTGAGCCTCAACAAGCAAAAGCAGGAAAACCAAGCCATGCAGGAACTCGCTGAAATAGACAAGAAGGAAATGGAGAACGAATACCAGCAGTTCTCTAACCAGTACAGCGAGATGATGACTAAAATCAATAACGACTCCATTGTGGCACAGCTCACTGCCGAGCAGGAAAAGACCCAGCGCCTGTTGCAGGAACTCAAGGAAACCAAGAGCTCTGATGCGCGGGAGATAGCCCGACTCAAGAAGGAGTTGGCAACGGTGAGGGCCGTTTTGCGTAACTATGTGCTGGAGATTGACTCCCTTAACCGCTTGAACCAGAACCTGATGGAGGAGAACAACCGTGTGAAGGGTAAATACGAGGAGGCTGCGCGACAGATTCAGGGATTGAACTCTGAAAAGGCTTCTCTGTCGGAGAAGGTGGCTATTGCGGCCCAGCTCGATGCCATCGGCATTCGCTTTACCATGCTCGACAAGCGTGGCAAGTCGACCAAGAAAATAAAGAAATGCAAGAGCATACAGATTGATTTCAGTCTGGCCAAGAATGTTACGGCAGCCAGTGGCATGAAAACGGTATATGTGCGTGTCATCACACCTACCGGTGGCGTGTTGGGCAATGCCGGCTCTTTTACGTATCAGAACAAAACATTGCAGGCTTCGTTGAAGAAGGTGGTGGAATATGGTGGACAGGAAACTCCTGTCACGATGTACTGGAACGTTACGCAGGCCTTGGTGGAAGGTTCTTACAATGTGAGCATCTTTGCCGATGGCAATATGATAGGATCGAAGAACTATACGGTAGAATAAGGGTTTCATGAGGGGATTGCTAACAAGTTGTATGTTTGTAGGTGCCATGCTCACGGCGCAGGCTCAGGAAGTGCTGAGCTTGGACAGCTGTAGGGCGATGGCCTTGCGCAACAACAAACAGCTTAACGTGTCGCGCCTGAAACAGAAGGTGGCGGGCAATACACGCAAGGCTGCGCGTACCAAATACCTGCCCAAGTTGGATGTGGCTGCAGGCTATGCCTATACAACCAAGGAGGTTTCCTTGTTGAGCAATGAGCAGCAGCACACGCTCAACCATTTGGGAGACATGCTTGCATCGGCTATGACAGGTGCTGGAGGGGGTATGCTCGACCAGTTGGCGCCCATGGTAGGACAGGTGGGCAACAAGATGGGCGCAGCGGTGACGGATGCTTTCCAAACGGATACAAAGCATCTGTGGACGGGTGCTGTCATGGTGCATCAACCCTTGTACATGGGAGGTGCTATTGTGGCAGCCAACAAAATGGCTGATGTGAGTGTGCAGATGGCTGCTACCGAACTGAACCAAAAAAAACAGGCCACGCTCTATGAGGTGGACCAGGCTTATTGGCTTGTTGTTTCCTTGTGCCAGAAAAAGAAACTGGCACAGAGCTATACGGCTTTGGTGAGGAAACTGCATGAGGATGTGCAGAAGATGATCAAGCAGGGTGTGGCTACCAAGGCCGACGGACTGAAGGTGGACGTTAAGGTGAATGAGGCGGAGATGCAGCTGCTGCAGGTGGAAAATGGCTTGTCGTTGGCGCGTATGGCACTCTGTCAGCTGTGTGGTCTGCCTATGGACAGGGAGGTGTCGTTGGCTGATGAAAAGGCGGAACAGACGACAAGCAACCTTGTTGCCGACTGCGATATTGAAGCGGTGACGTATGAACAGCGGCCTGAACTGCAACTGCTCGGACAGATGGTGGAATTGAGTCAACAGTCAACGCGCCTTGTCAAGGCGGCCTATCTGCCTCATGTCATGCTCACCGGTGGCTATCTGTTGTCGAACCCCAATGTGTTCAATGGCTTCCAACGTAAGTTTGGCGGCGTGTGGAATGTGGGGGTTATGGTGCAGATTCCGGTATGGAACTGGCAGGAAGGAACCTATAAGGTAAGGGCTTCTAAATTGAACACCACCATGGCCATGCTGGAACTCGACGATGTGCGCGAAAAGGTGGAGCTACAGGTGGCACAGGGAAGGTTTCAACTCAAAGAGGCCTTCAAACGCTATAATATGGCAACCCACAACATGCAGAGCGCAGAAGAGAACCTGCGGTGTGCCAACCTCGGATTCAAAGAAGGGGTGATGGGATTGACGGAAGTCATGGAAGCGCAAACAGCCTGGCAACAGGCGCAGAGTCAACGAATCGACGCCGAGGTGGCTGTAAACATCTCGCGCGTGAACTTGAAGAAAGCATTAGGAATTTTAAATTGAGAGCAAGATCATGTCAGCAAAATCACAACATCAACATATCCTCCTTGTTGCTGCCGGCATCACGCTGGTGGTGGTGCTTGTAGGTGTTATCGGAATGCTTGCCTTGCGAAGCGAAGAACCTACCATACAAGGAGAGGTGGAAGTGTCGGAGTATAGGGTGTCGAGCAAACTGCCTGGAAGAATCCTGGAACTGCGGGTGAAGGAGGGTGACTATGTGCACAAAGGAGATACGCTCGCTATTCTGGAGGTGCCGGAGGTAGATGCGCAGAAGAAAGTGGCGCAGGCTACAGGAGAGGCAACACAGGCGATGAGCGACCTGGCTGATGCCGGTGCACGGAAGGAACAGATTCAAGCGGCATACCAACTGGTGCAACAGGCGAAGGCGGCAAACGAGATAGCCCAGAAAACCTATCACCGTTTGCAGAACCTTTATAACGAAGGGGTTGTAAGCGGACAGAAGCGCGATGAGGCCTTTGCGGCTTACAAGGCTACAGAGGCGCAGGTGCTGGCAGCGGAAAGTCAGTATCAGATGGCAAAGAACGGTGCACGCATGCAAGAACGCAGAATGGCACAGAAGCAGGCACAGGCTGCGGCTGAGGCGGTGGAGGTGGTGAACTCGCTGTTGCGGGAAACAGTACAGATATCCCAGACTGACGGTGAAGTGAGTGAAGTATATCCACGCATAGGTGAACTGGTGGGATTGGGCTCTCCCATCATGAGCATAGCCCAAATGGATGACGTGTGGGGTTCCTTCAACGTGCGTGAGGACCAGTTGCAAGGTATGAAGGTGGGCGATGTGATGGAGGCTTATTGCCCGGCTTTCAACAAAACACTGCAAATGAAGGTGTGCAGCATTAAAGACCAGGGTAGCTATGCTGTTTGGAAAGCTACCAAGGCCAACGGGCAATATGATGTGAAGACTTTTGAGGTGAAGGCGCGCCCTGTGGCACCGTTTGACGGGTTGCGACCGGGGATGAGTCTGATTGTGGGTGGCAAACCCAAATAAGGAAAAGCGTTGCAGGCTTATTGGTAGGCACATGATAAAGCTGTTGGTTAGTATCAGTTTGCGGGAGTGGGGAATCATTCGAAAACACCCTATCTATTGGTTTTGCTTGGGGGTGTTTCCTGTGGTGGTGATTCTCCTCTTCACGTCGTTGATGTCGGAAGGACAGCCTACGGCCTTGCCGGTGGGTATTGTTGACCACGACCATACTGCCGTGTCAAGAGGGCTGGTGCGGAAACTCGATGCGTTTCAGAATTCGAAAGTGGTGGCCCACTACACATCGGTGGCAGAGGCCAGAAAAGCTGTGCAGGAGAATGATATTTATGCCTTCCTCTATATACCGAAGGGCATGACCGAAGAGATGATGGCGCTGCGCCAACCTTCCCTTTCTTTTTATTATAGTAATGTAACGCTGTTGGCAGGCTCTTCCTTGTTCAAGGATTTGAAAACCGTATGCACGTTGCTCACGGCCAATGTGGGTGCCACGAAATTGGCGGCTATGGGCAAGACGCCACGGGAAATCGAGCAGTTCCTGCAACCTATTGTCGTCGACCTCCACATGATTGGCAATCCTTGGGCCAATTACAATGTCTATCTGTCTACTATCATGGTGCCGGGTTTGCTGATGCTGTTCATCATGTTGCTCACACCGTATGTGGTGGGAACGGAAATGAAGTTTGGAACGGTTGACCAATGGTTGGAGGCTGCGAAACAGCGTGTGGGGGTGGCTGTGGCCGGAAAGCTCTTGCCCTACACCTTAGTGTTCTTGCTGGTGTTTTACGGATATGAGTGGTATATACTCCGCGTGCTGCATTTTCCGGCGCAGGGAGGGGTGATGGCGGCTGCTTGTGTGGGATTGCTGGCAGTACTTGCTGCGCAGGGCTTAGGATTGTTCATGTTTGCCGTGATGCCTTCGTTGCGCATGTCTATGAGTATGTGTTCGTTGTGGGCCATGCTGGGTTTTTCGTTGTGTGGTGCCACCTATCCGGTGTTTGCTATGGATAGTATGATTGAAGGAATAGCCCAACTCTTCCCCCTCCGACATTATTATATGGTGTATCAGATGGCGGTGTTCAACGGCTATCCCCTGTCTTACTGCTGGATGAACGTGGCGGCCTTGCTCCTTTTTGCGTTCCTGCCATGGGTGGCGTTCCGACCTCTCAAGCATGCGTTGCGCAACTATGTTTATACCCCTTGAGCTATGAAAGAGAAGATGGAAAGAATCGGTATTTCGCAATGGATAGGAAGTGTCTTACGCGTTTGCAGCGAAGAGATGCGCAGGGTGTGTAAGGACGAAGGGGCGTTGATGTTCTTCATTCTTGTGCCTTTGCTCTATCCGTTGTTATATGCCTGGATATATAATAATGAGGTGGTGCGCGAGGTGCCGGTAGCTGTGGTAGACTGTTCGCATAGCCATGAAAGCAGACTGTTTCTGCGCATGTTTGATGCCAGTCCTGACACGCGGGTGGCTTATTATTGCAACAATCTGGAGGAAGCGCGCGACTTGGTGGCAAGACAGGTGGTGAAGGGGGTGCTCTATTTCCCGACGGATTATTCGCTACAGCTGCGCAGAGGAGAACAGGCCACGGTGGGTGTGTATTGCGACATGAGTTTGATGCTGACGTATAAGGCTATTTTTCAAACAGCCCAGACGGTGGCCTTACGGCATAATGGAGAAATACAGGTGGCCTTGTCGGGTGCCATGACGGAGCGGGATGAGGAACTGACGGTTCATCCCATTCAAATAGAGGAAGTGCCTATTTATAATGCTACAGGAGGATATGGCAATGCCATCTTGCC
>CAMAMZ010000058.1 GCA_945837185.1 uncultured Bacteroidales bacterium
ATTATTTGTTAGTTTACTGTTTTACTTCACTTACTCTGCAATGTCTTCCTAAGACATGACTTTGACTGGTTTTACTTCACAGATTGCATTGATTTCTTTTTCTTCTTTTTCTTGCTCTTTGTGCTGTTGCGCAAGCCCAGGAAATCTCTCCAGCTGCTAAAGTCTTTCTTTAGAATGAGACCTAAACCTTGCGTGTTCATGCTGTTGCGGGTGAAATAGCGGTCGTTGGTTTGATTGTACACACGCACAGAGAAATTGCCATTGGGGAAGATGAGATACTGCAAATCGAAATCGCCTATGAAACTGGTTGTGGCTTGCGCGTTGTCGCGGTAGCCGAACTGACCGTTCAGCAACAGTCTGTTGTTGAGCAATCGTCCGCTTAACAATCCTTCATATTCAGCGTTGTTCCACCCTTCGTCGCCGGTAGAGATGTTTGCCCCTAAGTTCCAATTACTGTTGTTCGTTACAGAGCCCAGAATATTGCTCAACTGCTGACTGATGGTTCCACTCAAAATACTTTGCATGGCCAGCGACGTACGGCTATGTTGCGGTGAACCGTCTTCCGCAGCATTGTTGTTGCCCTGTGCGTAGAAACGTCCCACAGCCAACAAGTAGAGCACCTGCTGATTCAGTTCTTCCTCGCTGTTGATGAGGTTCATGACCATCTGCTTGGCATCGCTGTTGATGGAGGGGAGGTCTAATCCGAAATCTACCCTGGGTGCCTGTGGCGTGCCTGTGATGTTCATCAGACAGTTTACCGGGATGTTATTGCTGGTGAACGAACGTCCTATATTCAAATCTGAAAGACTCACCCCGTTAATCACATACTGCGCTTTCAGATTCAGCGCTGCCTCCATGGGGTTTCCTCCAAAGGCGATATTGCCATTGGGCAAGAAAGTGAAGTCGCGCCGGATGATGTTCTGAATGGTCAGTTTGTAGATGCCATGCTCCACTTCGTAGGTGCCAAACATGTTGAAAGCACCTTTGTTATAGTAGTTGGCCCGTATGGTGCCATTGCCGTTGAGTGCAATGTAATCGCCCGACTGCTTGTCCATCAGCACCCGCAGGGTGGCCTTAGGGGTGCAGTTGATGAGCAGGTTCATGTGGAGATTGCTGGTTATGTCTATTTCCTCCTCTTCCTCCTCGTCAACAATCTCTTCCTGCTGTGCAAGGGTTGAATCCGCCTGCGCAAGTCTGTCGTTCCAATGTATGAAGGATTGGTTGGTGATGGCATCAGGAGAGGCAGCATTATATTCTATGAAGGAGTTCTCTTCGGGGGTTACATGTGCGTCGATCACCACCTCGCCACTCTTACCCCTAATGCGGCAGTTGCCAGTAGCATATACCGTTCCGAAGAAGGTGTCGTCGCCATACTCTTTGGTGTCGAAAGCCAACAAATGATGTGCGTCTACCCCTATATCATACGACAAGCGGGTGAGACTCTTATGATACAGTTTACCGTTGACAATGCCATAATGCCCGTACTTGTCGAAGATGGTATCGGCCTCAATACGTATCTCATCGGGCACCAGATGGAGAGCAGCATTACGCAGCGTATAGGTAGTGTTGAGCGGTTTGATGCCCAAAGAGCCGTTTACCTTGGCATGCCCCTCGAGATTAATAAACTTCAGGTCGCCAAACAGGCGCAAGTTGCCGTCGATCTTCACATTAATGTCACGCATGAAACTCCCACAGAAGCTCCCCAAGAACTCACCCCTGGTGTGGATGGCACCAATGTCCAAGTCGATATAGTTGCGTTTGGGCGATACATACCCCTTAATGAGGGTGCGGGCATTATCTTCATCGTAGGCAATGGCATCGATGTCGAGCTGTTCCTTTTCATGATTAAGGTTTACGTTGGCAGACAGTACACCCATGCGTCCGTTTTCGAATTTGAAGTTGGTGACAAGCAGATTGGCCGAAGCCTCAGGCTTGCCGAAAGCATTGGCAATATAGGCATAGCCGGTGGCATTCCCTCCAAACTCCACGGAATGGAAATTGACAAGGTTAAGAATATAGCTTACGTCAACACCCTGCAGGTCGACGGTAACGGTGTCTTGTATGTTGTTGGAGGCGGTGCCCGATATAATGATATGTTGCTTGTTGTGATCCACCATAAACTGGCTGACAGCCACCTTGTTTTTATTGAATTCGATGGTTGATGGGCGCACGTTCCATAGCGAGTCGCCAATGGTAATGGCCGAGGGAAGAATCTTGACCTGTGCCGTTGAAATGTTCTGCTCGTCTTTGAAAAATTGGCTTTCAGCATGCAGCACACCATTGAACCCTTTCTTGCCGTTATTCTCAAACGAAAGCAAGGTGTTCAGTTTGTTGTTGGCAGCAGCAGCCTCAATATTCCAATACGTGCTCGGCCTTCCATCCGTGGTTTGACGCAAGTGGCCAAATGCCATGAGTGTGTCGCCAGGAGTAGCAAAGCGCAGATGCCCCTGCTTGTAGCGTGTGCCCTTATAGGCAAAGTCAGGAAGGTCAACCCGTATGTCTACTTTCCTTGACGGGTCGTTGATGCTGCCCTGTATGTGCAACGGCCTATGGAGTGTGAAGGGTATATTGAGCAAGTGCTGGAGCCAATCGCTTTTGTCAATCTCTGCATGAATCACAAAATCGTTGTCGGTAGCGTTTGTGGCAGCGGGAAGGCCGGGTAGGGTAGGCAGTTTGCTGGCAATAAGATTGGTTATGCTCTGCACAAGCGTAGCATAGTTATATTGTCCTTCCACCCGCATGTGTCCAAAGTCGCTATCAAGGGTCAGTACATGTTGCTCATCTTCGTGTGTTGCTTGCAACGTTAAGGCATTCAACTTGTAAGCCTCCTCTTCTCCGCCCTGCAATGTGAGGTTAGAGAGTGTGAGGTTGCCACAAGCCGTATGAGGTGTGTTGCCGGTGATGGTGGCCTCCGCATCAAAGGCAAGATATTTGCCCTGCCATTTGTCGAGCAACTTTAAGTTGGCCGGCGAAAAGTTACTAACCTGCATCGTGACGTTTGTAGTAGGTTGTTTGCCTTGATTGAAAGTGCCGGTAATGGTAGCGATGGCATTAGGATCGTTAATCTTTATGTTGCCACTTATCTTCGCACGGTCGTAACTGCCTTCCATAAGTATGTTGGTATAGGCATAGGCGTTGTAGTCAATCTGGTCGATAGATGCGTTGCCTGTAACCGAAGCAATCTTTCCATCCTGCAGTTTCGCCTTACCACGCAGGGTTGCCACGAGTTTGCCTAAGTGTGTGTCGTCGAGCAGTTGCCCCAAATGCAAGCCATCTGTTTCGGCCTGTGCATCCAACAGGTTTCCTTGCTTTTGTACGTTTAACTTCAAGTTACCCACTTGGGTGGTCATCATGAACTTTCCCATTGCGTTGTTGCCTCCCCCTTGTGCGGTAGCCGTGCAATGGATGTTGCCTAAGCGACTGATAAGTTCAGGAACCGTAACGTGCGACTTCAATTTTTCGGAGCATTCGTTAATCACGGTGGCATCGGCCTTCAGTTCCTTCAGCAAGGCATTCCAATATAGTTTGTTGTCGTGCTGCGTGATTGTGGCAGTGGTTGCCAATACGAAATGACGGTCGCGAGCAGACGCCTCAAAATTGTCTATGGTAAGCGTCTTGCCACTGCTATGGAAAGAGGAAGTAATGGAAACAGGGATATCAAGATGCTTAAATACTGGAACGAAACCTGCTAAATCACAAAGGTTTATAACGGATGGTGAAACTTCTCCGTTAACTTCAAGTGTGGCCTTGTCCAATTCCTTGCCTCGCATCTGATATGTAGCCTCTATGTGCGGTATGTTCACACTTGTGTGCGGAAGTTCCAAACAGAAATGTTGTAACTGCGCCCTCTGGCGGTTGGCAAGCAACGCCAAGGAAAGCGCTTTCAACTGTCCACCCTTCTTCTCCTTCAAGGAAAGCTTTTTCACCACCAAGTTGAGGGAATCTTCATTAAAAGCGTTCAGCATGAGATGCATGCTAATATCGGTGAAGTGCAGATGCTGAGGCGAGAACTTAGGCGTTTGAGGAGCATCGAGCTGGTTGTAAGAAACTTTTCCGTTACGAACAATCAACGAACGAATTGCCAAATCAAGCGGTTTGTGTTGGGTGGTATCTTTTGACGCTAACGAATCGAGCACAAACTGAAAGTTGGGTGCTGCTGTGGCGTGTTGTCGGTAAAAGTTTGCATGCAAACCGAACAACTGGGCCGAATTGATGGCAATCTTCCCTTGCGAGAGTGCCACATAATTGAACTTAGCGGAAAGGCGGGTGGCAGCAAGCATGGGCTTGCCCTGATGATCGTAGAGTTGCACGTTGTCGATAATGATGCGGTTGAAAAAGCCCAGGTCAATGCGTCCCACTCTTACCGTTGTGCCCAATTTCTTACCTAACGCTTCGCCCACCTGCACGCCCAAAAAGTTCTGCACCGGCGGCAGATGCGTCAGTACGAACACTGCTATGACAAGGCCTGCAAGAAGCCAGATAGCACCATTAAGTATGCGGTTGAAGCGTTCCAATGTTTATAATGTATTGCAAAATTACATCATTTTTCTCATCTATAGGGAAATATTGGATTTTTTTTTTCATGTTATCCTTATTTTTGCTTATTTTTGCAATGAGTTTCTAAGGTATTAAGAATTTAACTATTATAAACACAGTGAATTAATATGGCAAATGTGATTAAACTGCGCAAAGGCCTTGACATTAAACTGAAGGGACAAGCTGCTGAAAACGTGGCGACGCTTGGGGTGGACGGCGAATATGCTTTGGTGCCTCAGGATTTTGAAGGCGTCACACCGAAGGTGGTAGTCAGCGAAGGTCAACATGTGAAGGTTGGCGATGCCTTGTTTGTTAACAAGAACTATCCGGATGTTAAGTTTGCCGCTCCTGTCAGTGGTGTAGTGACGGCTGTGGAGCGAGGCGAACGCCGACGGGTGTTGAGTGTGCGAATCAAGGCTGATTCCAAACAAGAGTTCGTAGAGTTTGGTGCCTGCAAGGTAGAGACGATGCAGGGGAAGGATGTGATAGGCAAGTTGTTGGAGGCTGGCCTGTTTGGTTATATCAACCAGTTGCCTTATGCCATCTCTACACAACCAGAGGCCGCT
This sequence comes from uncultured Bacteroidales bacterium, assembly GCA_945837185.1. GTDB lineage: Bacteria > Bacteroidota > Bacteroidia > Bacteroidales > Bacteroidaceae > Prevotella. The sequence continues at coordinate 5,103 of CAMAMZ010000058.1, forward strand.
CCGAAGGCCATCTTTGTGTCGGCATTGCGCGACATGCCGCTTGCGGGCGACTTTGAAGTTGAACTGAAAGGTAACGAGAAGGCTTTCCAAACAGGTTTGACAGCCCTCTCACGTATTGCCCGTGTCTATCTGGGCATTGGCGCCATGCAGTCGTCAAAGGCTTTGACTGAGGCCAAAGATGTAGAAACATACGTGTTCGATGGTCCTTGTCCTGCGGGCAACGTAGGTGTGCAGGTGAACCATATTGATCCCGTGAACAAAGGTGAGGTGGTATGGACGGTCGATCCTACAGCTGTCATCTTCTTCGGTCGTTTGTTCCTGGAGGGGAAGGTAAACCTTGTTCGCCGTGTGGCCGTTGCAGGTAGCTGCATAACCAATCCTTCTTATGTGGATGCTGTGGTAGGAACACCTCTGGCAGCAATCCTCAAAGGACGTTTGATGGAAGGCGGGCATATCCGTGTGCTCAACGGTAATCCGCTCACGGGAAGAATTGCCACACCAGCCGATTTCTTGGGTGCGCATACCTCAGAGGTTACTGCCATTCCTGAAGGCGACAATGTGAACGAGGCTTTTGGTTGGATTATGCCCCGATTCAAACAGTTCTCAACATCAAGGAGCTACTTCTCCTGGTTGCAGGGAAAGCGCTCTTACAATCTGGATGCCCGTATCAAGGGAGGCGAACGCCACATCATCATGAGTGGGGAATACGACCGTGTGCTTCCTATGGACATTTATGGTGAGTATCTCATTAAAGCTATTCTGGCTGGAGATATCGACCGTCAGGAGCAGTTGGGTATTTATGAAGTGAGTCCGGAAGATTTTGCCGTGGCAGAGTTTGTCGACTCTTCCAAACTTGAATTGCAACGCATTGTCAGGGAAGGATTGAACGTGTTACGTAAAGAGAATGCTTAGAATATGGATTTAAAAGGATTTTTTGATAAGATTAGGCCCCATTTTGAAAAGGATGGAAAACTCCATGCCTTTTGGAGCTTATATGACGGTTTTGAGAGCTTTGTGCTTGTGCCCAATGCCACATCGAAAAGCGGTGTGAGCATTCACGACGCGCTCGATTCCAAGCGTATCATGAGTATGGTGGTCATTGCATTGCTGCCGGCTCTACTCTTCGGTATGTATAATGTTGGCTACCAGAACTATCTGGCCGCAGGAACCTTAGACGAGGCTTCGTTTGTTGAAGTGTTTGCTTACGGTTTGCTCGCTGTGTTGCCCAAGGTGCTGGTGAGCTATATCGTTGGTTTGGGCATTGAGTTTGCCTGGGCACAATGGAAGCATGAAGAAATACAGGAAGGCTATCTTGTTACGGGTATCATCATCCCGTTGATTATTCCTGTTACCACTCCTTTGTGGATGATGGTCATAGCCATTGCCTTTGCCGTTATCCTCGCCAAGGAAATATTTGGTGGTACGGGTATGAACTTCCTGAATGTGGCTCTTGTCGCGCGCGCGTTCCTTTTCTTCTCTTATCCCAGTAAGATGAGTGGCGACAGCGTGTGGGTGGCTTCCGACAGTATCTTCGGTTTGGGAAACACACTTCCTGACGGCTTTACCATGGCAACGCCATTGGGACAGATTGGTCAGGGTGCTGTGCCCGACGCAAGTGTCTGCCAGATGATCACAGGATTGATTCCTGGCTCTATCGGTGAAACATCCGTAATAGCCATTGCCATTGGTGCCGTCATACTGCTTGTAACGGGTATTGCCAGCTGGAAGACCATGCTCAGCGTTTTTCTGGGTGGTGCATTGACAGCAGGGCTCTTCGAAGCATTGCACATGTCGCCCATCACATGGTATGAGCATCTCCTGTTGGGAGGCTTCGCCTTTGGTGCTGTGTTTATGGCTACCGACCCTGTTACGTCTGCCCGTACCGAATCCGGTAAGTGGGTATATGGATTCCTTATCGGTTTTGTGGCCGTTGTGATTCGTGTGATGAATCCGGGTTACCCCGAAGGAATGATGCTTGCCATTCTGCTGATGAACGTCTTCGCACCTGTGATTGACTATTGTGTGGTTGACCGTAATATCGCGCGTCGCGCTAAACGTCTAAAGAAATAAGGAGGACACAACATGAAGAAGATTACAAATTCAACAACCTATATCATTTGTTATGCCATGGCGCTGACGGTGATAGTGGCATTTGCTTTGGCCTTCGTTTCCCAGTCGTTGAAGGCAAAACAGGAAGAGAATGTGGCGCTCGATAAGAAAAAGCAGATTCTCTATGCACTGAACATCAGAGATTTGGACAACGAAGCCACCACACGTATTTATAAGGAAACGGTTGTGGCCGACGCTATCATTGATGAACAGGGGCAGACGCTCCAGAAAGGTACTGCCGGTGGTGAGGCTGATGGCTTCAAACTGAACGGTGGCGATTTCAAGGCAGGAAAACTGGCGCTCTTTATTTGCAATGTGGAAGGCAAGCGTAAATACGTGATTCCTGTATACGGTATGGGTCTGTGGGGTGGTATCAGCGGCTATATTGCCCTCGACGAGGACAAATCGACCGTGTATGGTGCCTATTTCAATCATGAAAGTGAAACCGCAGGTTTGGGAGCTGAAATCAAGGATAGCAAAGAGTGGCAGGACAAGTTCTGTGGCAAACGCCTCTTCGCTGCTTCCGATACTACCAAAATCGCGCTGGCCGTGGCTAAGAAGGTGGAAGACCCTTCAACGCAGGTTGACGGCATTACGGGTGCAACGCTTACATCCAATGGTGTTACCGAAATGTTGCAAGGCGGTTTGACAAAGTATATGAAGTTCCTGAGCGTTAAGTAACTCAATTAGAAAATTTGTAAACATAGAACTATCAATATGGCATTATTCAGTAAACAGAATAAAGAGGTGTTGGCCAATCCGCTGAACCTCGACCATCCCATCCTTATCCAGGTGCTGGGCATTTGTTCGGCCTTGGCCGTTACGGCCCAGTTGAAACCTGCTGTGGTCATGGGACTTGCCGTTACCGTAATCACGGCTTTCGCCAATGTTATCATCTCGCTTTTGAGAAATACCATTCCAACACGTATCCGTATTGTCGTACAGTTGGTGGTGGTTGCTGCCTTGGTAACAATCGTGAGCCAGGTGCTCAAGGCTTTTGCCTACGACGTGAGCGTACAGCTGTCGGTATATGTGGGCTTGATTATTACAAACTGTATTCTCATGGGACGTCTGGAGGCCTTTGCCATGATGAACAAGCCTTGGCCTTCTTTCCTCGACGGTTTGGGCAATGGCCTTGGCTATGCTTTTGTGCTCGTTGTGGTAGGTGCCTTGCGTGAGTTGCTCGGCAGGGGAACTCTTTTGGGCTTCACCATCATTCCGTCATGTGCCTACGAAGCCGGCTACGTGAACAACGGTATGATGACAATGCCCGCAATGGCCTTGATTCTTGTGGGATGTGTGATTTGGATTCATCGTGCATATTTTTATAAGGAGAAATAAGCTATGGAGCACGCTATAAGTTTATTTGTTCGTTCGATATTCATCGACAACATGGTTTTCGCATTCTTCTTGGGCATGTGTTCGTTCCTTGCCGTGTCGAAGAATGTCAAGACATCATTGGGATTGGGTATAGCCGTTACCTTTGTGTTGCTGGTAACTGTACCCGTTGATTACCTCTTGCAGACACGTGTTCTCGGACCGGATTGCCTTGTAGAAGGAATCGACCTCTCGTATTTGAGTTTCATTCTTTTTATTGCCGTTATTGCAGGTATTGTGCAGTTGGTGGAGATGGTGGTGGAGAAATACAGCCCTTCACTCTATGCTGCTCTGGGAATCTTCCTGCCGCTGATAGCCGTAAACTGTGCCATTATGGGTGCTTCGCTTTTCATGCAGCAGCGTATCAATCTCGACCCTACCAATTCACAGTATATCGGTAGCGTATGGGATGCCATTGTTTATGCGGTCGGTTCGGGTATTGGCTGGACGCTTGCTATTGTGGCCATGGGTGCCATTCGCGAAAAGATGCAATACAGCGATGTGCCCAAACCGCTGCAGGGTCTTGGCATTACCTTCATTGTTGTGGGTTTGATGGCCATGGCAATGATGTGTTTCAGTGGTCTTAACATTTAATTAACAGGTGAAGATTGATATGGTACAATTTATATCAGTAAGTATAGGAGTTTTTCTGGTGATCATACTCCTGCTGGTCATCATCCTTTTGGTGGCCAAAAAATACCTGAGCCCCAGTGGCAATGTAACCATTACTATCAATGGCGACAAAACCTTATCGGTAGGGCAGGGAAGCAGTTTGATGACAACACTCAACGAAAATGGTATCTTCCTGCCTTCTGCCTGTGGTGGTAAGGCAAGTTGCGGCCAATGTAAGGTGCAGGTGCTTGAAGGTGGCGGTGAGATTCTGGATTCTGAACGTCCGCATTTCACACGCAAGCAAATCAAGGACAACTGGCGTTTGGGTTGCCAATGCAAGGTGAAGAGCGACATGAAAATCAAGGTTCCCGAGAGTGTCATGGGTGTGAAAGAATGGGAGTGTACGGTGCTTTCCAACAAGAACGTGTCTTCTTTCATCAAGGAGTTCAAAGTGGCCTTGCCCCCAGGTGAGCACATGGACTTCCTGCCGGGTTCGTATGCACAGATAAAGATTCCTGCCTATGATTGCATTGACTACGACAAGGACTTTGATAAGGCCGACATAGGCGAAGATTATATTGGTGCATGGCAGAAGTTCAACATCCTTTCGCTCAAGGCTCATAACCCTGAGCCTACGGTAAGGGCTTATTCTATGGCTAACTATCCGGCTGAGGGCGATATCATAACCCTTACGGTGCGTATTGCAACAACACCGTTCTTGCCGCGTCCGCAGGTGGGCTTCATGGATGTTCCTACAGGTATCGGTTCGTCTTATATCTTTAGCTTGAAACCAGGCGATAAGGTAATGATGAGTGGTCCTTATGGCGATTTCCATCCTAACTTCACCTCTGGTAAGGAAATGATTTGGATTGGTGGTGGTGCGGGTATGGCACCGCTTCGTGCACAGATTATGCACATGACAAAGACTTTGCATACCACCGACCGTGAGATGCACTTCTTCTATGGCGCACGTGCGCTGGGTGAGGCCTTCTTCCTGGAAGACTTCTGGGAACTGGAGAAGGAATTCCCCAACTTCCATTTCCATTTGTCGCTCGACCGACAGGATCCCAAGGCCGACGCTGCAGGAGTCAACTACTATACGGGCTTTGCTGTTAACTGTATTCGTGACACCTATCTTAAGGATCATGAGGCTCCCGAAGACTGTGAGTATTACCTCTGCGGACCTCCCATGCTCATCAAGACGGTTACAGATTATCTGGATAGTCTGGGTGTTGACAACGACAGCATTATGTTCGATAACTTCGGATAAGAACAGCCTGTTTTTCATCATAAACTCCAAATCCCGTTGTGGGTTTGGAGTTTTTTGATGAATGTAACTTTCAAAGAATCATAAGTGCTTGAACAATTGCTGACTGGTTTCCCTTGTGTATAACATAGGCTGCATCATCTAAAGCTGGGGCAACATCATAACGATGGGTTGCTTTTTGGTTGGGTCGAGTGGAGCCGACTGGTAGCTTACGGTATTGAAGTCAATGGCCTTTAAGTCGAAACACCTGATGCTGCTGTCGTGCATCGTGCGATAGTAAATCCTGCGGTTACCAATGTCGGTGGCAACGGTCCATTGTGTGGCACTCGGAATATTGGGAATGCTGTCCTTATCGGCAAACTGGATGCCCACAGGAATATCGAAATTGTTGAGAATGTGGAACGCTTGCAGCACGGTTTCTTCTCCTGTTTGCTTTTGGGGAGCTGTAGCTTGGAAAAAGGCAGCTCTCACAAAACGAGAAGGAGGCGTCATGTCGCCCGGAATACCCAACATACCACTGCCTCCGCCAAAGGCTTTTAAATGCAATGTGCCAATGGAGCGTGCCTGAACAGCACCTGCCTGCAGGTTGACATAATTGTTCAAGTTAGTCAGATGCCATTCAAATCCGGGCGAATTGGTGAACACACCCAAAGGATTTTCGTAAAAATGAACCTCTTGTTGTGTGATTTCCAATATTACCTGTCTGCCGCTTTCTTCCGTGAAACGCCAATGTACGGTGGAACCACGTGGATCGACGCTTACAATATGCACATGCTTGATGGCTTGTTGTATTTCTTCTATCGTCTTGAAACTTGATAGCACCCACGACACCAATTGTAGGTCGCTGAGAGTATTGGCTCGGTTTGAGGGTTTGTAGGTTTCATACTGGCCATAGGCAGGAAAATAAAACAAACCGGCCGACAAGCCTGCTTCATTAAGACCCTCCACCACAAATTCCGCACGTTCTACGGCAAGGCCGATATAACCATATTTGGCGGTAAAACATTTACCTTGCTTTGCTCCGTCCGGCACCATCGCACATTGTCTGTAGCCACGAGGCACGATGGTGTAGCAACTTTCCAAATCATTACCTGCCCATTCAATGGTGCGCGCGGGAACAGGGGAATGGCTGCTTGTGTGCAACGTGATGCCGGTACACGCTGTCGTGTGTTGCAACAAACTTGCATAAAAGCATGCAATACACAGTAAAATCATCCTTTTCATAAGCGTATTATTTTGGGGGTTAAACATGTTATCCAATTGCCATCCTTCTGTGTCGGGTTTTCAGCCATCATTTCAGCTGAAAGACATAGCCACTCACTATACCGCAAATATAAGGAATGTAACGATAGATTGTATTTGCAACCTCCTGTTTTTCATGTCTTTTATATTTTATTGTAGAACATTGCCGGGTTTTATGGCGTAATGCGAGGCGTGTTGACTACACGCAAAGTCATCATCCGCAGGTTCCCATGAGTTCTTTGTGCCTTCTCTTATGAGAAGTATTTTGTGCTCTGCATGTGCAGCATGACCGTTGT
>CAMAMZ010000059.1 GCA_945837185.1 uncultured Bacteroidales bacterium
TCAGATTCCGGTTCTGAAGGTCATGGGTTTGAATCCCATCGGGGTCACGAATATTAAAAGGGAACTATATCGGTTCCTTTTTTTTGTATGCCTGCTTATCATTCTTTTGCCCGACTGGGTTCCGTAGAAAAAGAAAGGTAACGCCTATTCCAATTGAAGTTGCAGCGTCTGGCACAACCGGGCGAAAGCTTCGTTGTCTTGTTGCAGCTGCTGTAGGATTTCCCTGCGAGTGGGTATTCTTTTTATTTCCTCGGGCGAGGCCACACGCATAGTTAAATCCAGTTCGGTGTTGAGCAGTTTTTTCCGCAAGGTGGTCTCGATACGCTTTTTGATAGGGAGGAGCTGTGAATAGAGCAGTTCGTTGTCGATAACCAGACTAACGTGAGGATAGTCGGTGATGGTAGGGAGCAGGTTCTGCATGCGCATGGAAAGCGCCATAAATTGCTTGTTTGTCTGCATGCGTTGGCACATGGCGAGCCATTCTGTGCGTAACCCATCCTCTGTAAACACATGGACTGTTTGCTCTGTGGGCTGTTCTGCGCTCAATCCATCGTTTTCCGCAATGCCTGCGGTGTCGTGTGTCTCACGCTGCCCATGGAGCAAGCTGTCGAAAGTATCACCTATCTGGTTGAAGTTAATACGGTGTATAGGTTTCGAAGGCGTGGCAGTAGCTTGCACCTTCTCCTGCTTGGCCTTCTCCTCAGGCAGGGAGGCGTGTTCGACAGCAGCCACCTGTGGAGCTGCCTCTTTGCGAACTGCTACTTTTTTCTGAAACAGGGATTTCAAACGCTTAGGGCTGCGCCCCGCCCCCGCTTCATCATCAGGTTGTGTGATTTGCGCCACTTGAATCAGTGCTATCTCCACAGCCAGACGTTTGTTGCTGCTGGCGCGGTAGTTCACGTCGCATTGGTTCAGAATGCGCAGTGCCTTATATAAAAAAGGTGTCGTGCAGCGGGCTGCCTGTTCCTGATAGCGGGCACGCTGTTCCTCACTGGCCTCGATAAGAGGCAGTGTTGCGGGGTCTTTTGCCATCAGCACATTGCGAATATGACTTGCCATGCCATTCATGGTCTTTGCCGCATCGAAGCCCCGCGAAAGGATTGCATTAAACAGCAGGAGCAATTCCTTTACCTCATTGGCAAAAGCCTTGTCTACCATCTGGAAGTAATAGTCGATGTCGAGGATATTCAAGTCTTCCAACACCTTTTGGTAGGTGATGTCGCCCTGACTGAAACTGGCCACCTGGTCGAAGATAGAGAGGGCATCGCGCATGCCGCCATCAGCCTTCTCTGCTATCACATGCAGAGCCTGCTCTTCAACCTTGATGCCCTCCTGTTCTGCCACCTTCTTCAGATGGCCGATGATGCTTGCCACCGACATACGCTCAAAGTCGTACAACTGGCAACGGCTCAAGATGGTAGGCATAATCTTGTGCTTTTCTGTGGTGGCCAGAATGAATATCACATGAGCCGGTGGCTCTTCCAGTGTTTTCAGAAAAGCGTTGAAGGCTGCCGTAGAGAGCATGTGCACCTCGTCGATGATGAACACCTTATAACGTCCCACCTGTGGCGCTATGCGCGTTTGTTCCATCAGGCTCTTGATGTTTTCCACCGAGTTGTTGCTGGCAGCATCCAACTCCAGGATGTTATAAGAACGCTGTTCGTTGAAAGCCTTACAGCTCTCACAGGTGTTGCATGCCTCGCCTTCTGCCGTAGGATGCAGGCAGTTGATGGTTTTGGCAAAGATGCGCGCGCAGGTGGTCTTTCCCACGCCACGCGGACCGCAGAACAGATAGGCATGGGCAAGTTTACCACTCATCACCGCATGCTTGAGTGTTGTGGTGAGTGCTGTTTGTCCTACCACACTGTCGAAGGTTGTGGGGCGGTACTTTCTTGCCGATACAATATATTCTTCCATGTGTGATGTGTATGATTGTGCATGCAAAAATAACTAAAAAAAATGAGAATCTCAATTTTATTGCTTAATTTTGCAGGCAAAGAAAAGGAACGATATGAATATTCGATTGAATACCCTTTGGAAGCTGCTCAGCTACTACAAATATCTGATTGTGGTGGTAGTAGGCGTGTTGGTGGTGGGTATCGTTGACGAGAACAGCTTTGCCAAACGTGTGCAGTATGAGCTTGAAATCAGCGATCTGAAGGAGGAGATAGCCAAATACCAGGCTGACAGCGAGCGCGATACCCGTTTGCTCAAGGAGTTGCGCCGCACCCCGAAGGCGATAGAGAAGATTGCGCGCGAACGCTATTTTATGAAGGCCGAAGATGAAGACATCTATGTGCTGAGTGACGATGTACAACAAAATATAGCCCATGAAACAGCTTACTAAATTCCAATCTGTTGTGTTCCTTGTTGGGGGTGTGCTGATGGTGGCAGGTGCCGGATGCTTTGCCTTTATGTGGCTGCAAGAAGTGATGTGTTGGCTGTTCCTGTTGGGAGCCACGCTTTTCGCTATCATGCAGATGATGCAGACTTATGAAGGAAAAGAATTGACTATAAAGCGACTCAAAAGTATACAGTGTTTAGCCGACATCCTGTTTGTGCTGGCCGGTATTTTAATGGTTGACCATGTACACCAGTTTCTCCTGCCGCTGTTCAATGATGCGAAGGGGGCCGGCTACATTACCTATCTTACCTATGTATACAACAAATGGGTGGTGGTATTGTTGATAGCGGCTATCTTGGAGGTTTACACGACACACCGCTTGGCTTCGGAACTTAATAAGATAAAAAATACTTAAAAGAAGCCGTTGATATTTTAAATTCACTGAATTTTTTTTTGTAGCTCAACAATACATGTTACCTTTGCTCGCAAGCTAAATAACAGATGTTTATGAATAAAATAGCATATTTCCTCTTTGCATGGGTGACGCTCACCTCGTGCGCCAGCTCCTTCGACATTCAGGGCACTTCAAACATTTCTACGCTCGACGGACGAAAGCTCTATCTGAAAGTGTTGGCTAACAACGAGTTTAAATCGGTAGACTCATGCGATGTGATTCACGGACAGTTTTCTTTCGCCGGATCTGTGGACACCGTGCGCATGGCAACCATCTTTATGGATGATGAAAGCGTGATGCCGTTGGTGCTCGAAAGTGGAAAAATAAACATCAAGCTCAATAACACGCAATTGGAGGCAGGAGGAACACCCCTCAACGACAAACTGACAGAATTCCTAAAGAAATACAACCAGTTGAAAAGTCAACAGGCAGACCTTGTGCACCGTCACGACCAAGCCATCATGGATGGCAGCAATATGGAGGAGGTGACAGCAAAACTTAATGAGGAGGCCGATAAGCTGAGCCATGAAGAAGACCGATTGGTGACAGGTTTTGTGACTGACAACTTCGACAACGTATTAGGGCCAGGCGTGTTCTTCATGGTGACGATGGGCAACCGCTATCCGATGCTCGACCCATGGATAGAAGACATCATGAGCAAGGCCACCGACCACTTCAAGAACGATCCTTATGTGAAGGATTATTACGACAAGGCATTGGAAAACCAGCAGATTATGACGGGTATGAAAGAGGTGGCACCGGCTGCTCCTGCCAATCCCGTAACACCGGCTCCTGCCGCTACACCCACCACAACAACAGAGTCGGCCACTCCGGCAACGGGCACCACTGCCAAGAACAACAAATAATAAACCAATCCTAAATATCCCAGCCTCATGAACATCTTGATCCATGGTGGAAATGTTGTCAATGAAGGGGAGATTTTCAAGGGCGCTGTGCTGATTGAAGACGGACAGATTGCCCATATTGAGAAAGGAACAGCAGCACCCCGTGGCATCTACGACAAGGAAGTAGACGCCACGGGATGTTTCGTTCTGCCCGGTGTCATTGATGAACATGTCCATTTCCGTGAGCCTGGTCTGACAGCCAAGGCCGATATGGAGAGTGAGAGCCGCGCTGCGGCCTTCGGTGGTGTGACCACCTTCTTCGATATGCCAAACACTGTGCCACAGACTACACAACTCGAAGCGCTTGAACAGAAGTTTCAGTTAGCACGGCAGAAGAGCCATGTCAACTATAGTTTCTTTTTAGGTGCCACAGCGGGAAATGTGGCTTTGTTCCAACAGGTGGACCGTCACCGTATACCCGGATTCAAACTCTTTATGGGAGCCTCTACCGGCAATATGCTGGTGGATAGGACAGAGGCTCTGCAAGCCATCTTTGCCGAGGCAGCACGCCTCCACATGCCTGTGATGACCCACTGTGAGGATTCGCATATCATCAGTCGCAATATGGCAGCCTGCAAGGCTACCTATGGCGATGACCCGGCGGTGATATACCATCCTGCCATACGAAGTGAAGAGGCCTGTGTTTCTTCTACGGCCTGTGCGGTGGCATTGGCCAAGGAGTATGGCACACAACTCCATGTGTCGCACCTCTCCACAGCAGCCGAACTGCAGTTCTTTGGCTGTGACGAGCATATCACGGCAGAAGCTGTAGTGGCTCATCTGCTCTTTACCGATGCCGACTATGAGTCGTTGGGCACCCGTATCAAATGTAACCCTGCCGTGAAGACGGCTGTCGACCGTGCTGCGCTGCGTACTGCCCTGACAGATGGACGTATCTATACCGTGGCCACCGACCATGCTCCCCATCTCCTTGCCGATAAGCAAGGAGGGTGCGCCAAAGCAGCCTCGGGCATGCCCATGCTGCAATTCTCATTGCCTGCCATGTTGGAATTGGTAGATGAAGGGGTGTTGTCGTTACCGCAATTAGTGACGTTGATGGCCCATCATCCTGCCACCCTCTTTGGGGTGCGCAAGCGTGGTTTCCTGCGCGAAGGCTATCAGGCCGATGTTGTTGTGGTGCAGCCGAACAGTCAATGGCAGGTCACAAAAGAGTGTATACAGAGCAAATGCGGGTGGAGCCCGCTGGAAGGCCATACCTTTGCCTGGCGCATCAGGCACACGTTCTGCAACGGACAACATATCTACAACGATGGTGTGTTTGACGATAGCAGTAGGGGAGAGGAGGTAGCCTTCCGATGAAGCAGGTGCTGGAATACAAGGTGGCCGATCTTGTTCCCTACATCAACTGGAGCTATTTCTTTCATGCCTGGTCGCTATCGGGAAAATCACAGGAGGCCCAGGAGGAGTTGCGCCATGAAGCAGAAGCTTTTTTGGCTGATAACTTGTCACGCTATCCCGTCAGGGCAGTATTTGGTCTTTTTGATGCCCAAAGCGAAGGCGATGACATCTGGGTAGAAGGCATCCGTCTGCCTATGCTTCGCCAGCAACGCCCTTCCCGTCCGGGAGCACCGTGTCTGTGTCTGGCTGATTTTATCCGTCCGCGTTCCTTAGGGGGGATGGACAGAATTGGGGTGTTTGCCACCTCGGCCGACAAGGAAATGGTGCTTGCATGTCCATGCGATGTATACCAGCACATGATGGCACAAACCTTGGCCGACCGATTGGCAGAGGCCGCAGCGGAATGTATGCATCAGGAGGTGCGACGCCATTATTGGGGCTATGCGCCTCATGAGGAACTGTCGATGGCAGAACTCCATGCCGAGCGTTTTCAAGGCATACGACCTGCCGTGGGCTATCCTTCCTTGCCCGATGCCAGTATCAACTTCCTGCTCAACAGGTTGATAGATATGGGTTCCATTGGCATCCGCCTCACGGAAAGTGGCATGATGCAACCCCATGCCAGCGTGTCGGGTTTGCTCTTTGCTCATCCGCAAGCACGCTATTTTCAATTAGGAAAGATTGATGAGGAACAGTTGCGGGATTATGCCCGCCGCCGGGAACTCCCCCTTGCTTTAGTGCGACGATTCTTACAAGTATGATAGCGCGTATTCTGATTCCCATCCTGTTGGCAGTCCTTCTAACCGACCTTTATATCGACCGCCGATTTACACGCCGTCGCTGTAGCAGCAGATGGAAGCGTTGCCTGTGGCTGTTGCCCAGTGTAGCCATTTATATCCTTTCCTTCCTACTTGCGTCAGAGAAGAGTTTTGTGCCTGCCGATGTGCTGTATATCCACCTCTACCTATTATTATTAGGTGTTTATCTGTTGCCCCGTCTGCTCTTTGTGGTGTGCTCCGCTGTGGGATGGGGCATCCGTGTGATGGCTGGCAAGAAAGATAACTGGGGTAATTTGGTGGGCTTTGCTGTGGCTGTTACCTGTGTGGTCATGGTGGTGTATGGCGCCACGATAGGGTGGCGCAACCTTCAGGTGAAACATGTACATCTCACCTTCAGTCAACTGCCACCGGCTTTCGACGGTTACCGCATCGTGCATTTCTCCGATTTCCATGCCGGAACCTTTGCAGCCCCTTTGCGCGACTTTGTAGAAGAAGCCGTAGACAGCATGCTGGCGCAACAAGCCGATTTGATTTGCTTTACGGGCGACATACAGAACGTGCGTCCCGAAGAGTTGCGCCCTGTGGCATATCTCCTCTCAGCCCTTTCGGCCAAGGATGGTGTTTGTTCGGTGATGGGCAACCATGATTACAGTATGTATCTGCATGCTGATAGTGCCACCCGTGCGGCCAGTGAGCAGGCCACCGCGAAGGCGGAAGAGGCCATGGGATGGCATGTGTTGCGCAATAGCCATCGCGTGATACACAGAGGCAATGACAGTATCTTTGTGGTAGGCACAGAGAATGACGGGCAACCACCCTTCCCCTCCAAAGCCAACTGGCAACAGGCTTTGGCTGGTGTGCCGCAAGGAGCTTTCACGCTTGTGTTGCAACACGATCCGAGTGCCTGGCGTCGCAATGTCCTGCCCCATACACAGGCAGCCCTCACCCTTAGCGGTCATACCCATGGCGGGCAGTTCGGACTGTTTGGTTGGCGGCCCACCCAATGGCGCTATCCCGACGACTTAGGCCTGTACTCCCATAGCGAAAAGGCAGCAGAGGAGCCGCGTTACCTTTATATTACAGCCGGGTTGGGAGGCGTGGTGCCCTTCCGTCTGGGCGTGAATCCCGAAATTACCGTGATAACCTTACATAGCGCAAAACAATGAAATATCTTTATCGACTTTATCAGCTTGTGGTGGTCTTGCCAGTCTTGCTTGTTTGTTCCATCCTGACCTCTGTAATAACCATCGTGGGTTGTTTCTTTGGCAACGGTCATTTCTGGGGCTATTATCCCGGCAAATGGTGGGGACGTATCGTAACCGTCCTCTTCCTCTTGCCCGTAAAGGTGCAAGGGCGGGAGCATCTGCGTAAGGGAGAGTCGTATGTGTTTGTGAGCAATCATCAAGGAGCCTTTGACATCTTCCTGATTTATGGTTTCCTGAACCGCAATTTCAAATGGATGATGAAACGAAGTCTCCGTAAGATGCCCTTTGTAGGACAGGCTTGTGAGGCGGCCCATCATATTTTTGTTGACAAGCGTGGTCCCAGCAAGGTGAAGGAAACCTACGACCGTGCCCGCGACACCTTGCGGGAGGGCATGTCGCTTGTGGTCTTCCCTGAGGGCGCCCGTACCTTTACAGGACACATGGGTGTATTCCGTCGGGGCGCTTTTATGCTGGCCGATGAGTTACAGCTGCCTGTGGTACCCCTCACCATCAATGGTTCTTTCCAGGTGATGCCCCGTATGCGTGACGGACATTTCGTTTGTTGGCATCCGCTCACCCTCACCATCCATGCCCCCATCTATCCTACGGGAAAAGGTGTGGAATACGAGAAGCAGGTGATGGAAAAGTCTTATGAAGTAATCATGGCCGATTTGGAACCAGCTTTTCAGGGCTTTGTGGCAAATCCCGACCAATAAGAAAAAAATAACAATCACCTTGTACGGTTCTCACTTTTTATCACTATCTTTGCAGAAACAACCACTGTTATTATATGAATCAAAGCGACAGCATCGTAATTATACCAACTTACAATGAGAAGGAGAATATAGAGAAAATCATCCGTGCTGTATTTTCCTTGGAGAAGTGTTTTCATATTCTCGTTATCGATGACGGAAGTCCTGATGGCACGGCACAGATTGTGAAGCGTTTGATGGCAGAAGTGTTCTCCGGACGCCTTTTCCTCATTGAACGTAGTGGAAAGTTAGGGTTGGGTACCGCCTATATAGCGGGTTTTAAGTGGGCTTTGGAAAAAGGTTACGACTATATCTTTGAAATGGATGCCGATTTCAGTCATGACCCTGCCGACCTGCCTCGCCTCTATGCTGCTTGTCATGATGAAGGTTACGATGTGGCCATAGGCTCCCGTTACGTTAGTGGCGTGAATGTGGTGAACTGGCCTATTGGGCGTGTGCTGATGAGCTATTTCGCCTCGAAATACGTGCGTTTGATAACAGGCTTCAAGGTGCACGACACTACGGCAGGCTTTAAGTGCTATCGCCGCAGTGTGTTGGCCACCATACCCTTAGACAAGATTCGTTTCAAAGGCTATGCCTTCCAGATAGAGATGAAATTCACGGCTTATAAGATAGGTTTCCGAATCAAGGAAGTGCCCGTGATATTCGTCAACAGACGTGAAGGAACAAGTAAGATGAGTGGAGGCATCTTTGGAGAAGCATTCTTCGGTGTGATGCGCCTTCGTTGGGATGGCTGGTTCCGCTCCTATCCCAAGAAGCCATGACCATTCAGGATTTCTGTACCCTCTATGGCTCTTCAGCGCAAGCCAAGGCGTTGACGGGTCTCTTGGCAGATGCTGCCACGCCCCACATCTCGTTGCAAGGCATTTCATGCTCTGCTGCCCCCTTGCTCTTTGCCGCAGTGGCTCCCCATACGGTCAGTCCGCTTGTTTTTGTGTTGCAGGGAGCAGATGAGGCTGGTTATTTCTATCACGATCTCACCCAGGCATTGGGGCAGGAACAGGTGTTGTTCTTTCCCTCAGGCTATCGAAGGGCTGCCAAATACGGGCAGCGCGATGCCGCCAATGAAATATTGCGTACAGAAGTGCTTGCCCGATTGGCAAGCTACACACCCGCAAATGGTTTCCTCTATCTCGTAACCTATCCTGAAGCCTTGGCCGAACGGGTTGTTTCAAAGCGGCAGGTAGATAGTCATTGCTTGCACTTGGAAGCCGGACAGACAGTGGACATTGCCGGCTTGGTGAAGGAACTGCGAAACTTGGCATTTCAGGAAACCGACTATGTATATGAGCCCGGACAGTTCGCATTAAGAGGCAGCATTCTCGATGTCTTCTCTTTCAGTTGCGAATACCCGTTTCGTATCGATTTCTTTGGTGATGAGATTGACACGGTGCGCACCTTTGATGTGCAAGACCAGCTCTCGCGTGAACGCCGGCAAGCCGTGGACATCATGCCTGAACTGGCCGGTTTGCAAGCTGACCGTGTCTCGCTCCTCAAGCTGTTGCCTGCTGAGAGTCTGTTGGTCATGCGCGACCGCCAGCATGCTTTTGGCATCGTGGAACAAGTGTACCGCGATGGCTTCTCATCGCAAGCCCTTACCGAACGCATGGAGACAGCCACAGAGGTGGAGCGTGATGCCTTGTTGCGCGAAATGAATAAGGAAACGTTGCTCTGCAAGCCCACCACCTTTAAGGAGGAAGCAGCGCTGTTTCGGTGGGTGGAATACGGCCCTGCCGTGCAACGTGCCGATGACAAGGAAGAGAAAGTGGTGGCTGCCGATGGACAGGCCACGGCAGTGTTGCGTTTCGATATAGCGCCCCAGCCCCTATTTCACAAGAACATGGATCTTCTCCGCAGCTGGTTGGCCGACAGTGTGTTGCAGCAATACCATATATATATCTTTGCCGACAGTGCCAAGCAACACCAACGTTTGCACGAGATTGTGGAGACTCCCTTTGAGGCCGTTGACCATACGCTCCATGAAGGATTCGTTGACCATGCGCTCCGCCTGTGCTGTTTCACCGATCATCAGATTTTCGACCGCTTCCATAAATACAGTCTGCGAAGCGAAAGAGCACGCACCGGCAAGATGGCACTTACGCTTAAGGAACTGAAGGAACTGGAGCCAGGTGACTTTATCGTGCATGTCGACCTCGGTATAGGACGCTTCGGAGGATTGGTACGCGTGCCGGTGGGCGATAGTTTCCAGGAAGTTATCAGAATCATTTACCAGCGTGGCGACAAAGTGGATGTGTCTATCCATTCCCTCTACAAAATCAGTAAATACCGCCGTCAGGATACAGGTGAGCCGCCTCGCCTCTCTACGCTGGGCACAGGTGCCTGGGAGAAAATCAAGGAGCGCACAAAGAAACGCATCAAAGACATTGCCCGCGACCTGATTAAGCTCTATGCCCGGCGCCGCCATGAGAAGGGTTTCTCCTTCAGTGTCGACACCTATCTGCAACAGGAGTTAGAGGCCAGTTTCCTGTATGAAGATACCCCCGACCAGTTGAAAGCCACCCAGGAGGTGAAGGCCGATATGGAGCGCGCACGTCCTATGGACCGTTTGGTGTGTGGCGATGTAGGCTTTGGCAAGACAGAGGTGGCCATACGTGCTGCCTTCAAGGCGGCCTGCGATTCCAAACAGGTGGCTGTGCTGGTGCCTACCACAGTATTGGCTTTCCAGCACTACCAGTCGTTCCGCGACCGTTTGCGCAATTTCCCGGTGCGGGTTGACTATCTGAGTCGTGCCCGCACGGCAAAGCAAACCCGCCAAGTGATAGAAGACCTGGAGGCAGGACGTATCGACATCCTGGTGGGAACACATAAACTCATCAGTAAACAGGTGAAATGGAAGGATTTGGGACTGCTCATCATCGATGAGGAACAGAAGTTTGGCGTGGCCACCAAGGAGAAGTTGCGCACACTGAAGACCAATGTCGATACCCTCACCCTTTCCGCTACTCCCATTCCCCGAACCCTGCAGTTCTCTTTGATGGGTGCCCGCGACATGAGTATCATCCGCACTCCTCCTCCCAACCGTTATCCTATTTATACCGAACTGGCCACCTATGGGCATGAGGTGATAGCAGAGGCTATCAATTTCGAGATGAGTCGCAACGGACAGGTGTTTTTCGTCAACGACCGCATTTCCAATCTAACGGAAATAGCGCGGCTGATAGAGAAATATGTGCCCGACTGCCGTGTGGTGATAGGACATGGGCAGATGCCGCCCGACGAATTGGAGAAGGTAATCATGGGGTTTGTGAGTCATGAGTATGATGTGCTTCTCTCTACCACCATTATAGAAAATGGTATCGACATTCCTAATGCCAATACCATTATCATCAACGATGCCCACCGTTTTGGTCTTTCCGACCTGCACCAGATGCGTGGCAGGGTAGGGCGCAGCAACAAGAAAGCCTTCTGCTACTTGCTGGCACCCCCTAAATCAGTGCTTTCGCCCGAAGCCCGACGTCGCCTTGAAGCCTTGGAAACCTTCTCTGAGTTGGGAAGTGGCTTCAGCTTGGCCATGCAAGACCTCGACATCCGAGGAGCCGGCAATCTGTTAGGGGCGGAACAAAGCGGCTTTATGGAAGATTTGGGCTATGAAACCTATCAGAAGATTCTGTCGCAGGCAGTAACGGAACTTAAGAACGAAGAGTTTCAGGAACTCTATGCCCAAGAGGCAGCGGCAGGTGAGACAATTGCTGCTGCAGAATTTGTGGAAGACTGTGCCGTGGAGAGCGACCTTGAGATGTTCTTCCCAGAACGTTATGTGCCGGGTAGCAGTGAGCGTATGCTCCTGTATCGTGAACTCGATGACATTACCGATGACGATGCTTTGGAGCGCTATCGTCAGCGTTTGATAGACCGTTTTGGTCCGATTCCCCATGAAGGAGAAGAACTTCTGCAGGTGGTATTGCTGCGCAGATTGGGCAAGGCTTTAGGTTGTGAAAAAATCATGCTCAAACAACAGCGTATGACACTTCAGCTTGTATCACATCCCGACAGTTTCTATTATCGTAGTGAAACGTTCGGAAAGGTGCTCAATTTTATGACAGCCCATCCTGAACGCTGTATGCTCAAGGAAGCAAAAGGCCGTCGTTTGCTTCATATTGCCGATGTTTCCTCGGTGGGAGAGGCTGTTGTGCTCCTCAAAGC
>CAMAMZ010000060.1 GCA_945837185.1 uncultured Bacteroidales bacterium
CACGTGGTGCTCTTGCGTCAGCGATTACGATGCTATAGAAAGCATAGCCCTTGCGGCCGCCGCGCTGTAATCTGATTTTTGTTGCCATTTAATTTAAAAAATATTGATAAGGTTTGAATTTTATGCTGCCATCTCGTGACAGCGGGTGCAAAATTACGGTTTTTTCTTGATATACAAAAGAAAAGGATGAGAAAAAAGCCCGAAAAACATCATTTTCCCTTGTTTTTGTCATTTCTCTCATCCTTTTTTTATTCGCTATCGTTCCGCCACACTTATCGTTTGTCGGTTATGGGCGTGATGGCTGTTCCCGAGCAGGCGTTAGGCATCTGCACATGGAGCAGGGCACAAACGGTAGGTGCCGTGTCGACGGTTCGTGTGGGTTGGGTAGTGCTTCCTTGCGGTATGTGCCAGCCCATCATGATGAGGGGTATGTGGGCATCGTAGGGGTTCCATGCGCCATGGGTTGTGCCACGATACTTTTCATCGAAAGAGTAGCCCAGGTATGCCGGACGAAGGATGGCGCAGATGTCGCCGGAGCGACCGGGGCGGTAGCCATTGATGATACGCTCCTTGATAGGTTCGGGAATGCTGGCTGTTGCCACCTTTTCGAAATCGGTAACATACACGAAATCCTTCACTTGCTGCAGTTGTTTGATGGCTTCCTCCTTCACCTGCGCCAAATCGAGCTTGTTGTTGTTTATCAGCTCGTGGTCGAGGTAGACACGCTGGTCGTAGACAGCAGAAATCAGTTTGCCTGTGATGTGGAATTTTTCGGCAAGCTTAGCGTTGATTTGCTTCACATAGCCCGCCACGTCGGTACCACCCGAAGCCATCTTGTGGCTGCTCAGGAAGTTGGGGTTATGGGCACCTGCATGGTCGGCTGTAAGGAACACGAGATAGTTGCCTTTGCCCACCTGCTCGTCGAGTGTGCGGAGGAATTTCGACAGGCCGCGGTCGGTAGTCAGATACACGCTTTCCATTTCCTCGCCTCTTGTGCCGAAAGCATGCCCCATGGCATCTGTGGGCGAGATGCTCACACACAACATGTCGGGGATAGAAGTTTCCGTATTCTTGCCCAAGTTCTCGCTTTTGAGGATGGTTTCGGCAAGGTCGAAGGTGAGGGTCACACCTTCCGGCTTCATCTTCATGTCAACCCCCGGCTTATTGGGGTGGGTGGCATTAAACTGCTTCATCCATTCCGGCAGCTGCTGCATGTAGTAGGTGCTGGTAATGAAGTGTCCGGCCTTGGTATCGTACCAGAAGGCACCATTGGCAGAGTGTCCGGCAGGGAGGATAGAGGCACGGTCTTTGAGCGCCACACCATACACCTTCGACTTGAAGTCGGATGCCATGCGCAGCTGGTCGCCTATGGTAGAAGCCAGGAAATTGCGGGGCGACATCTGGCCGGCTTTGTTGTTGGAGCCTACGCTCTGCACCTGGTTGTCGGAGCAGCAATAAACCATTTTACCATCAATGGCAAAGTCGTTGCCGGCAATACCATGAAATGCGGGCGATGTGCCGCTATAAACACTTGCATGACCTACGGCTGTGATGGTGGGAATGTAGTTGATGTGATGGTTTTCGCAACTGAAACCTTCGTTGAGCAAACGCTTGAAGCCACCGTCTTCAAATTTGTCATAATAGTAGTAGAGGGCATCCCATCTCATTTGGTCTATGATGATACCAACCACCAGTTTGGGTCGGGCTATTTGAGCCTGACTTGCGATGCATGTTCCTGCGAGAAGCAGAAGGAAGAATAGTTTTTTTATCATGTCTTATAAGATTTAGTTGTTGCAAAGATAATGTAATTTTTTAAGAATTAGATAATTTCTATGGGTTAAAATTTTGTTTCAATCTAATGTTTTAAACAAGTTTAGAAAACAAATCGTGTTTTTTTTGCGAATCTGCCTGTTAATTTGTATATTTGTTGCCACGAACCCATTCATTTTTATAACGATGACAGAAGGATATAAAGTAAAAGCCTACGGGCAACCCGTGAAGCGGTATGTGCAGGTGATGGACTTGAAAGACGATGCGGAGCTGATGGCACGATACCGCAAAGCCCATTCGCGTGAGGAATTCTGGAATGAAATCAAAGAAGGAATTCAACAGGTTGGCATTCTCGAGATGGAACTGTATATTGTGGGCAATAGGGTGGTGATGATTGTGGAAACTCCCTTAGATTTTGACTGGGATAGCGCCATGGCACGTCTGGCCACTTTGCCACGCCAACAGGAGTGGGAGGATTATGTTGCCGTGTTCCAGCAATGTAAAGCAGGGGAGACTTCGAATGAGAAATGGAAAATGACAGAACGTTGTTTCTATCTGTACGATTAAAGTTGTCTGCAAAATGCTCTTCCCGAGCAGGCATTTTTTTTTAAGGAGCTGCCAC
Organism: uncultured Bacteroidales bacterium; assembly: GCA_945837185.1. Lineage (GTDB taxonomy): Bacteria > Bacteroidota > Bacteroidia > Bacteroidales > Bacteroidaceae > Prevotella. Next base: position 2,393 of record CAMAMZ010000060.1, read on the forward strand.
CTTCGGCACAATCGAAAAGAGGATGTACCTTTCGGCACACCCTCTTTTTTTATGTGATACAAGTGGTTATCGGTTTTAGATAATCTCACTCCAATCTTCCTGCGTTTTGCGCACATAGCTGCGATAACGCAACTTAGCCATACGCTCAGCCTGTGCAAAGAGTTCCTCAGCCTCGTTGGGGTATGCTTTCTGTACACTCAGATAGCGAACCTCGCCCAACAGGAAGTCGCGGAAGTTAGCCCAGTTAGGCTCCTTAGAATCGAGCGTGAACGGATTCTTGCCCTCATCGGCCAACAGCGGGTTGTAACGCCAGAGGTGCCAGTAACCACACTCTACAGCAAGCTTCTCTTCGTTCTGGCTGCGACCCATGCCGCCCTTACGCTTCAAACCGTGGTTGATACAAGGAGCGTAGGCAATAACGAGTGAAGGACCTGGATAGGCCTCTGCCTCGCGAATAGCCTTCAAAGTCTGTGCGTTGTCGGCACCCATAGCCACCTGCGCTACATAAACGTAACCATAAGTGGTTTGCATCAAACCGAGGTCTTTCTTGCGGATGCGCTTGCCTTGTGCAGCAAATTGAGCAATAGCGCCCAATGGTGTAGACTTAGAGCTCTGGCCACCGGTATTAGAGTAAACCTCTGTATCGAGAACAAGGATGTTCACATCTTCGCCCGAAGCGAGCACATGGTCGAGACCACCGTAACCAATATCGTAAGAAGCACCATCACCACCAATAATCCACTGGCTGCGCTTTACGAGATAGTGGTCGAGGGTTTGGAGTTCCTGACAGGTTGTGCAGCCGGCAGCAGCACCTTCGGCAATAAACGGCTTCAGCTTAGCGGCAGCAGCCTTTGAACCTTCGGCATCGTCCTTGGCGGCAATCCATTCCTGAGCGGCCTCTTTGTAAGCGGCAGGAGCCTGCTCGTTTTCGATCACCTCGCCCAAGAGTTTCACGATGCGTTCCTTCATCTTCTTGTTGCCCAATGCCATACCCAAACCAAACTCGCAGAAGTCCTCGAACAAAGAGTTGTCGAAAGCAGGACCCTGACCCTTTTCGTTGGTGGTGTAAGGAGTAGAGGGGATAGAAGCTGAATAGATAGAAGAGCAACCTGTAGCGTTGGCAATCATCTGGCGGTCGCCAAAGAGTTGAGAGATGAGTTTCACGTAAGGAGTTTCACCACAACCTGCACATGCTCCTGAGAACTCAAACAACGGCTGGGCAAACTGTGAGTTCTTGGGGCTCTGCTTGATGTCAACGAGGGCCTGCTTAGAAGTGATGTTCTTGGTGAGGTAGGTCCAGTTGGTTGCCTCTTGAACCATATCGGGAGCATCCACGTTGAACGGAGCCATAGTAAGGGCTTTGGCACCCTTCTTGCCCGGACAAACATCAGCACAGTTACCGCAACCCAAACAGTCGAGTACTGACACCTGAATGCGGAAGTGCATGCCTGCGAGCGTCTTCGGAGCGATGATCTTCTGCGTAGCCAAATCGTTGGTAGCGGCCAATTCCTCGTCGGTAAGCACAAACGGACGGATGGCAGCGTGCGGACAAACGAATGCACACTTGTTACACTGGATACAGTTCTCAACATTCCATACAGGAACGAAGGCTTCCACACCACGCTTCTCGAAGGCTGAGGTGCCGTTCATCCAAGTACCGTCAACGGTATCGTGCTTCACAAAATCAGAAACCTTCAACAGGTCGCCTGCCTGTGCGTTGATCGGGCGAACCAACTCCTTCACAAAGTCGGGAGCATCGTCAACCTTTTCCTCATCGTCGGGAAGCGAAGCCCATGCAGGATCAACAGCCAGCTCTTTGTATTCGCCACCACGGTCAACAGCCGCATAGTTCAAATCAACCACGTCTTGACCCTTCTTGCCATACGACTTCACGATGAAGGCCTTCATCTGCTCGATGGCCAACTCCAATGGAATCACCTCTGTGATACGGAAGAAGGCGCTCTGCAGAATGGTGTTCGTGCGGTTGCCAAGACCAATTTCCTGGGCAATCTTGGTAGCGTTGATATAGTAAACCTTCACATTGTTCTTGGCAAAACAACGCTTAACCTTGTTGGGGATGAAGTTCACCAGCTCATCGCCTTCGAAGATTGTGTTGAGCAGGAAGGTGCCGTTCTGGCGCAAACCACGTGTCACGTCGTACATGTGGAGATAGGCCTGCACATGACATGCTACGAAGTTAGGCGTGTTAACCTGATAAGCGGAGTGGATGGGGCTATCGCCAAAACGCAGGTGCGAGCAGGTGAAACCACCACTCTTCTTAGAGTCGTATGAGAAATAAGCCTGGCAATACTTGTCGGTATTGTTACCGATAATCTGCACAGAGTTCTTGTTGGCACCTACGGTACCGTCGGCACCCAGACCATAGAACTTAGCCTCGAACAGGTCGTCGCCACCCATGGGGATTTCCTCCTCTTCGGGAAGCGATGTGAAGGTCACGTCATCAACGATACCTACTGTGAAATGATTCTTAGGCTCAGGCAACTCGAGGTTCTTGAATACGGCGATGATCTTGGCAGGAGTGGTGTCGCTCGAACCCAAACCATAACGGCCACCCACGATAAGAGGTTTGCGGGGATCGTCGTAAAGGGCCGACTTCACATCGAGATACAAAGGCTCGCCTTCTGCACCCGGCTCTTTCGTGCGGTCGAGTACGGCAATGCGCTTTACTGTTTCGGGAAGAGCCTTCTTGAGATAGTCGACAGAGAACGGACGATAGAGGTGTACGGCAACCATACCCACCTTCTTGCCCTGCTTGTTCAGATAGTCGATAGCCTCGCGAGCTGCTTCTGTGGCTGAACCCATCAGGATAATAACGTTCTCTGCATCGGGAGCGCCATAGTAGTTGAACAGGTGATATTCGCGACCCGTAATGGCAGAAACCTTCTGCATGTAGTCTTCTACTACCTCGGGAATGGCGTCATAATAGGTGTTGCAAGCCTCACGGTGTGTGAAGAATGTTTCGGGGTTCTCGGCAGTACCACGTGTAACAGGACGCTCAGGAGAGAGCGCACGGTCGCGGAAACGCTTGATGTCGGCAGGATCAACAAGTTTTGCCACCTCATCCTGGTCGATAACCTCTATCTTATGATACTCGTGAGAGGTGCGGAAACCATCGAAGAAGTTGATGAACGGAACACTTGTCTTGAGCGTAGCCAAATGAGGTACTGCCGTGAGGTCCATCACTTCCTGTACCGAACCGGAGCAGAACATGGCGAAACCCGTCTGGCGGCATGCCATAACATCTTGATGGTCGCCGAAGATACAAAGAGAGTGAGAAGCCAATGTGCGGGCGGAAACGTCGAACACACAGGGGAGCAGCTCACCTGCAATCTTATACATGTTTGGAATCATGAGCAGCAAGCCCTGCGATGCAGTAAAGGTGGTAGTGAGTGCACCAGCTTGCAGCGAACCGTGAACGGCTCCGGCTGCACCACCCTCTGACTCCATTTCCTGGATGGAAACAGATTGACCAAAGAGGTTCTTGCGGCCTTTAGCGGCCCACTCGTCAACATGCTCCGCCATAGGCGACGACGGAGTGATGGGGTAGATGGCTGCTACTTCTGTGAACATGTAGCTCACGTGGGCGGCAGCGGTATTGCCATCACAAGTGATAAACTTTTTTTCTTTTGCCATTTTCTTTAATGTTAAAATGATACTATATGGTTTTTATTTCTTAGAAATATCTGTTTGCTGTTAGGGTTGTTGTTTGCCGCTTAACGCTATCGTCTTCATCTTCTGCATACCTATATTATTATATATAATGCCAGCCGTGTTGTGTTACGACCGTTAATAGAGGAATCCGAAAAGCCATAGCGGTATTTGGTTGTCTTTACCCACTTCTGTATGGTAGCGTGCGTAAAGCATGTCGGGAGCATAGCGAATTTTCTGCTCACTTTTGGCATCGCAAATTCTGAATTTTTGATGGGTATCGACTATATAGGAGTGGTCTTTGTTTGTTTGGCTAACGATATGGTCTTTCCAAAGCGAATTGACAAAGAATGTTTCCATCAGGTCTTGATCGTGGATGACAATGGGGTAGATGGCATACATGAGGTTGGAATTGTGCATCATTACCTTTGAAGGCTTCTTGGGAAATTCCTCGCCAACAGGATAAATGATGTTTATGAGGCGGGCATCGGCCAGATACTTGATATAGTTCATGACGGTGGCCCTGCTGGTTTGTATCTCGTCGGCAAGATTGCTGATGTTGGGGGCCTTGGGGCCTTCTACAGCCAGCAGATAGAAAAGTTTTTTTATCTTGGTGAGATATTTGAGTTCTATCTGCTTGATGAGGAGAATATCCACTTCGGTCATCATGTTCATCGTTTTCAGCAGATTCTCGGAAAAGTTCCTATGCTCTAAGAAAAACGGATAGAAACCATGATGGATATAATCGTGGAAATGTTGCGAAGGGCTTGCTTTGGGCAGGATATCCTTGATAATCTGCTCATGGTGATGAATGATTTCATCGAGGGTGTAGGGGCGGAAGGCATTACCTGTTTGCAGGTTGATGTATTCGCGAAAGGAGAAGCCTCGCAGGTTGTAGCTCTTCACAATACCGTTCAACTCAGGGTTTTCCTCTTTCAGGCGCATAACGCTCGAACCGGTGAAAATAATCTTCAGATTGGGAAAGGAGTCGTAGCATTTGCGCAGCTCGGCACTCCAATCGGGTTGTTTGAACACTTGGTCGATGAGCAGCACGCGCCCACCATTCGACACGAAGTCTTCGGCAAACTCTTTGATTCCCACACCTTGAAAGTAAAAGTTGTTCATGTTTACATAGAGACAACTACGGTCGTGAGGACCGAATTTTTCACGGGCATATTGCAATAAGAAGGTGGTTTTGCCCACGCCACGCGTGCCCTTGATGCCTATCAAGCGGTCATTCCAATCTATCTCGTCCATGAGATAGCGTCGTACCGGGGCATTTGTATGTTCTACCAAATAGGTATGCGTGCGGAAAAAGGCTTCCTCCATATCGCTAATTCTTGTTATTTTCTAACATGCAAAGATACTATTTTATTTCATAATTGCAAAGTCAAGGTTGCAAAAAGTTTATTTTTTTTGTTTTTTTGTAGATAAACGGCCTTCTTCGGGATATTATTTGTAATTTTGCGACGATAAATTATTGAATGAACCATTATGCAGCTACATATATTCAACCCCGAACATGACATGGCGCTTGCCCTCGATATGGAAAAATTTGTGCCGAGTCATGCCGGGAGGGAAATGCGTGCTGACCTCGGTTTCTTGCCTGCGCTGTGGGCCGAAGACGGGGATTGGGTGCTGGTGGATGATGTGGAAGGGGCCAAGGCGCGCATACGTCATCTTGGCGCCTACGCGCACAACGTACATTTCATTACATGCGATGCGCTCGGCCATCATCCTTCTTTTCTGCACATTCAACCGTGGGGATGGAACCGTGCCTTGCGCCGACAGTTGTTGGATGCGGGCATAAACGAGGCGCAGCTGCCTTCGCACGATGTGCTTTCCAACATTCGCCAGATGAGTCATCGGTTTTGGGCGGCCACGCATTTGCTGAAGCCTCTTGTGGCTGGCGACACTTCGAACAGGGTGGGACTTGCCCATCAGGTTTCTGACGCAGAAGAGCTGGAAGTCTTGATCGCGACGCTCGGTAAATGTGTGTTGAAGGCGCCTTGGAGCAGTAGCGGAAGGGGATTGCGCTATGTGGAACAGCTAACCACCCATCAACGGGGATGGGCACGCAACATCATAGCAAAGCAGAGGAGCGTGATGGTGGAGCCCTATTTCCATAAAGTAATGGATTTTGCCTGCGAGTTTGAGGTGAAGGGCAACGAGGTGCGCTATTGTGGATTGTCGATATTCCGCACGGTTAATGGTATGTATGCCGGCAACGTGATTGCCACGGAGCAGGAAAAGGAGGATATGGTATCGGAGTTTTTTCCTTTCGTAAAGGTGCGTGCGGCCATCAACGATTTGCTGCAATTGTTTGCTGAAAATCTCGCGGGCATTTACGAAGGGCCATTAGGGGTTGACATGATGCTGGTAAATACAGAAAATGCGACGAAACTTCACCCTTGTGTAGAGGTGAACCTTCGTCGCACAATGGGGCATGTGGCTCTTGCCTTCAATCCTTCGCCTTGCATGCCTCGCAGGTTAATGCAGGTGGGGCGGGAGAGTGGCGCTTACCACTTGCGCCTCCTGACCACAGCCGAAAACTGTTTGCCATCTTACTGGTAAGCTGTAGCGGCTTGCTTTATGAAACGCCCCTTTTAGTTTGTTGCAGCAGGAGTGTTGTGGGGTGCTGTAAGAATTTGAAGGATGCGTTCGGCACTTCTTCCATCCCATCGGTCGGGTATATGGGCCGTTTTCCAATTACCTTCCAAGAGTTGTGTAACGGCCTGCGCCAGCGCTTCTGCATCGGTACCCACCAACAGGTTCGACCCAACGGTAACCGTTTCAATATGCTCCGCATAGGTATTGAGCGTAATACAGGGAACATTGCGGAAGGTAGCTTCTTCAGCCACGTTATCGCTATCGGTAATGATTCCTTTGGCATGCTCGGCAAGATAACCGAAAGTCAGATAACCTAAAGGCGCCACCAAATGCAGGTTGGGCATGGCGGGCAGTTGCTTCAACACGGCCATGGCCTCCGGTTGCAACGGGGCAATAATAGGTGTGCGAGCAGCTGTGGCAGCCAGCCGATGAATCAATGCGGAAAGCGTCTCTTTGTCTTCGAGCAACACACGTCTGTTCAGCGTGAGAACGAGGTAATTCCCATCTTCAACGGCAAGTTCGTCGAGCCATGCGGGACGCACATAGCGCAACCTATCCGCACGAATGTTGTCCGTAAGCAAGTTGCCCACCATATATACTTTCGACAAAGCCGCGCCCTCACGATTAGCGATGGAGTTGTTGCTCATTCCAGCCGTAAAGAGTATATCGGAAAGGCCATCTATCACGATACGGTTCACCTCTTTCGGCATATTGATGTTGAAGCTGCGTGTGCCTGCCGACAGATGGGCCAACGTGATGCCTTGCTTTTTGGTTACAATGGCAACTGCCATGGTAGATGCCAAGTCGTCGACAACTATCACGGTATCGGTAGGATGGGTGTGGAGATACTGGTCGAAACGGAACATCACCTGTGCTGTAATCTCGTTCAGGTTGTTGCTGTCTACACCCAGATAGGCATCAGGATGCTTGATAGCCAATTCCTCGAAAAGACCGTGTTCAAGGGTGGGGTCGTCATCCTTGCCCGTATATACCAACGACATCTCTACGTCCGTTTCCTTCGCAGCACGTAACAGCGGAGCGATCTTGAAAAAATTAGGGCGGGCTCCAGCCACAATACAGATTTTCATCATGTTCTCCTAAAAGTTGTTTGCCTTTTGTGATGCTCTATTCACTTTTGAAAAGTTCCTTGATGCCTCCTATGGAGCCCATCAGGTTTGTAGCCTCATAAGGCATGAATACCGTCTTGGTCTTGTCGCCTTGCGCCACTTCGTTGAGCATTTGAATATATTTTTGTGCCAACAGATAATTGGCAGGATTTGTGCTCTTGCCAACAGCTTCGGTAATGCGCTGGATGGCAATAGCTTCGGCTTCGGCCTTCCTGATACGGGCTGTTGCCTCTCCCTCTGCCTTCAGAATGGCTTCCTGCTTGATGGCCTCTGCGCGGTTGATGGTAGCAGCCTTGTCGCCTTCCGATTGTAGAATCTGCGCCTGTTTCTCTCCTTCGCTTGTGAGAATGGTGGCACGCTTGTTACGCTCAGCCTGCATCTGCTTTTCCATCGCTTGCAGCACGCTTGCGGGAGGCGTGATGTCTTGCAGCTCCACACGATTCACTTTGATACCCCATTTATTGGTAGCATCGTCCAGCACCCCACGGAGTTTGGAGTTGATGGTGTCGCGCGAGGTCAAGGTCTGGTCGAGTTCCATTTCGCCAATAATGTTTCTGAGGGTGGTTTGTGTCAACTTCTCAATAGCATTGGGAAGATTGTTGATTTCATATACCGCCTTGAAAGGGTCGACAATCTGGAAATAAAGCAAGGCGTTGATTTGCATCTGGATATTGTCTTTGGTAATGACATTCTGCTTGTCAAAATCGTACACCTGTTCGCGCAAATCGATAGTTGTGGTATACATATAGCGCCCTCTGTTGACGGTAACGATTTCCTTTGCGCGGTCGATAAAGGGAATAATGATATTGATACCGGGTTTGAGGGTGGCAAAGTATTTTCCCAGACGCTCTACAATCTTCGTTTCCGACTGGGGAATGATAATAACAGACTTCTTGACAAATACAACTGCAAGAACGATTAGTGCAATAAGAAAAACATAAGTGAATTCCATACTCTTATAATTAATTGTTAAACCTTCAAGTGAATCGAATGAATTGTTATTCCATCAAGTGAATAGGATGGGTTACGACTTTACCTTCAGGTGTATAGGATTAGTTACCTTCCTTTCAAATGAATCGGATTGATTGTTATGCTATCATGTGGATTGAATTAATTGTTCTACTTTTTAATTGGATTGAGTTAATTGTTCTACCATCAAATGGATTGAATCAATTGCCTTGCCATCAAATGGATTGAGTTTATTGTCTCGCTTTTAATTGGATTGAGTTCATTATTAAACTTTCAAGAGAATCAGATAAATGGTTAAACCGTCAAGTTTTTGGATTTATGGTGATACTATCCCATCCTATTGAAATAGAGTCGTTGTGCCGGCAACAAGTATTACACTCATTTTGACAAAGGCTTTACTGTCAACACAATACTCTCACGTGCTTCAACAATCACTTGAGTACCTTTCTCCAATCTATCAGCATCCAGACATACGGCAGGCCATTCGTCGCCATCTATTTTCACGTAGCCACCCTTTTCAGGTGATACGGTTTCAATCACAACAGCATGCCGTCCTATAAGGGCATCAGCGTTGCTCGCCTTTTCTTTTTTGCCATGAAGCCACTTACAAAGGGAAGGACGCAGGAACAAGATACAAGCAACTGAACATAAGGCAAACAAGAACAGTTGCAAGCCAAACGGTTGATCGAGGTACGACAACGCAACAGCCACTAAAGCGCCTATGGCAAAGCATATAACGAAAAAGTCGCCCGAGCTGAGCTCTACAATCAGGCAGATTACCGCTAATGCCAACCACAATAATCCTAAATGTGCCATGATAAAATCCATCATACCTTGTTTAAATTAAATAGTGTTACAATTGTTTATGTTGCAAAAATAGTGCAAATCGAAGACAATACAAAACAAACTCGTTTGTTTTTATTGTTGAGAT
>CAMAMZ010000061.1 GCA_945837185.1 uncultured Bacteroidales bacterium
AAGTCGTGAAGCAGTTGAGCTCTGTATCTATCCCCACTATTTCTCTACTGAGCCCTTTTTCTACTGCGCCGGTAAAATAGAAAAAATAGAAAGTGCAAAAGTGAAATAGATAAAGTCCTAAACTCAAGGCACAATATAGTAAAGGAGGAATGTGCCGAGTTTAGGACTCATGAAAAAAGAAATAGTTGGAACTGAGTTATTATTCCATAAACTTTTTGGCTGCGCGCAATTGATGACGCATGTTACTCAGCAATTGCTGACTCTCTTGCAACAAGTTCAAATAGAGCAATGCAACCTGCAAAGAAGCATTGTCGGTAATGCCTTGTATGCGGGTAATCTGCCTATGACGATACACGGAAAGTTCATCCTTCACATTATCGGCTGCTGCCAGCGTGTCGCGATAGGCATCGAACCTACCAGATGAGATTTGGTTTTCCGTGTCGCGCATCAATTCTACGATACGCATTTTGATGGGTTGATATTCATCTTTCAACTCCTGTGCCAAGGGTGTAAAGTTGTTGTCGACATGTTCCTTTATAGGCTCCAACATGCGTTGCAAACAATAAATGTATTGTTGGCTGGCATTGACACCTACATGGAACCAGGTATTACGCTCAACAGCTATTTCAGCAGGCACACGACGCAAGGCAACCAATTGCTGACGGCGTAACTTGCGAAGACGTTCTTTTGCTGAACGTAGTTGTCGCATCGTGCGACGTAAAGGCGAAGGACGATGCTGCTCAAACCCATCGAGCAACTGTTGATAGGCAGACAAAGCAAAACCAGCAGACTCACTTTGTGTACGACGTACATACTTCTTCAACAAATCCCATACTATCTCAGGATCTTCCGTACGCATCATCAAGCGATACACTTCTTCACTTTCGGCATCAGCGCCCTTTGCGGAACCTTTACGAGCAGAACGACTGAGAAGATAGATAACCAGTGCGATAAACGCAAGTTGCACAACCAACCCACCATAGTACATGGAAAGGCATATCAATGCACAAGCCGTGAAAGCCGCACCTGCAGTGATGAACCAACCACCTATCACAGAGATGACACCTGTTACACGGAACACGGCACTCTCCCTACTCCATGCCCTATCGGCCAAAGATGTACCCATGGCAACCATGAAAGTGACATAGGTTGTGGACAAAGGCAATTTAAACGTTGTACCAAGGGCAATCAACATAGAAGCCAACACCAGATTGACAGCGGCTCTTACCACATCGAAGGCAGGACGGTTTTCTTCTATTTCGCTATTGACAGTAAATCTGCTGTCAATCCATACACCTACACGCTGCAATACCGGTACATGCTGCACCAAATTTGCCAAATTATCACTGGCATGTTGAACGGTACGCACGATGGCCCGTGCCGCACGCGATGAGCCAAACATTTCGTCGCCTTCATCCTGACGTGACAAATCGACCGAGGTCTGGATAACTTTCTTGGCTTTTTTCGAAGTGGCCATTGCTACTATCATAATCACACCCGCCAAGAGCAAATAGCCAGGAGGTGTGCTGGCCGAATCCATGAGAACCGTCATACGGTAATCGTCGGGGCTGACACCGGAAGACAATCCATGGAAGAGATAGTCTTGATAGGCATCGAGTCCGGCCAAAGGCACACCGATAAAGTTTACAAGGTCGTTGCCGGCAAATGCCATGGCCAGTGCAAAAGTACCCATCAGTACCACAACACGGAACACATTGACACGAAGCACATGAAGAACACCCATCAATAAAGTTGCTCCTGCAAAGACAGCCGAAAGCAATACCGGTGTATGCTCTGAGGTCCATGTTCTGAAGTCAGAAGAAAGATAGGGCGACTTGCCCAGGCCTTTGATAAAGATAAAATAGGCTAATGCTGTGAATGCCAAGCCTCCGAACAGGGCAACAAAGACACCCGACGAGCGTTTGTAATGGAAGGTGAAAATGACACGCGCAAGCCATTGCACCAACATACCGAATACAAAGGCTACGGCCACTGAGACGAAAATGGCAATAATCACACTTAACGCCTTGTCGGTATTCAACAGTTCGTTAAAGGTCAGACTGCTGTCGCCCGTCATTTTCACAACAGCCAAGATGAAAGAAGCTCCCAACAATTCAAACACCAACGATACCGTGGTGGAAGTGGGCATACCTAAAGAATTAAACACATCGAGAACGATGACATCGGTTACCATCACCGCCAAAAAGAGCACCATCACCTCTGTGAGAGAAAAATAACAAGGGGTCATGATACCATGGCGCGCAACATCCATCATGCCAGAAGACATCACAGCACCTACTACCACACCACATGAAGCCACAAGCAAAATGGTACGGAAGGTGGCCACCCGCGCTCCTACTGCCGATTGCATAAAGTTAACCGCATCGTTGCTCACTCCTACAAAGAGGTCGAATATCGCCAAGCAAAGTAAGAAAACGACGATAAGTAGAAAAATTGCACTCATTGATTACATATATTTTATAGGTTTAAAATCAACATGATTTCTTTTGCGGGCAAAGGTAGGAAACCGACATTACAAAAGCGTGAACACGGTATTACAATGAGGTTACAATCCGAGCGCTGTTGTTTTTTTATGTTTTTACACGCTTTTCTGATACAGAACTTGTCTATTTCTGACAGAAAATTCGTAACTTTGCCCCATTAAAAAATTATTGATACACCAGATGAGTACTCCCCTTTCGACTCATATCCTGACACAAGCCATTGAATCTTTGGCAGAAAAAGATTCGCTGAAAGGTTTGTTTCATGAACATCGTGACGGTTTTCCGTTACCTTCGGGCACCATGCTCGAAGAGATTGTACAATTAGCACGCTCCATCCTTTTTCCCGGATACTATGGTAATTCATCTGTCAACATGCAGACCATCCGTTATCGTATAGGCGTAGATGTTGAACGCTTACACCAACTGCTTTGCCAACAGATAATGGCTGGATTGTGTTTTGCCGAAGACCACCATGACTGCCCAAGTACAAACAAAGAGGTGAAACAGCAGGCTGAGGTTATTGCTACGCAACTCATCGCACGCTTACCGACAATCCGCCGTATTCTGGCTACAGATATTGTAGCAGCCTACAATGGCGATCCCGCAGCAACCACAACAGCTGAAGTCATTGCTTGTTATCCGGTTATCAAGGCACTCACCATTTATCGTGTAGCCCATGAACTGGCATTGCTCGGTGTACCACTCATTCCCCGAATGCTCACCGAAATGGCTCACTCAGAAACAGGCATTGACATTCATCCTGATGCCACCATAGGCAGCTATTTCACCATTGACCACGGTACAGGGGTAGTGATTGGGGCAACCTGCATTATTGGTGATAATGTGAAACTTTATCAGGGAGTGACGTTGGGGGCAAAGAGCTTTCCGCTGGACGAACAAGGAAATCCCATCAAAGGCATTGCCCGACACCCTATTCTCGAAGACGGAGTTATCGTATATGCCAATGCTACCATACTCGGGCGTATCACCATTGGTAAAGGCTGCGTGGTAGGCGCAAACACCTGGGTTATGGAAGACATGGCGCCAGAAACTATCAAGAACAATCAATATATTTATCATAAGAAATAATGGAATCTGAATTGATCGCCAAGACTTTCATGGGGTTGGAACCCGTCTTGGCACAGGAACTCACCCAACTGGGTGCCAACAACGTACAGATAGGCCGAAGAATGGTATCCTTCACCGGCGACAAAGAAATGATGTATAGAGCAAACTTTCAGCTCCATACAGCTATCAGAGTACTAAAACCTATTAAGCATTTCAAGGCCCAGTCGGCCGATGATGTATATGAAGCGGTGAAAGACATCGACTGGAGTCAATATATTCTGGAAGGAAAGACTTTTTCGGTAGACTCTGTAGTGTATTCGGAAGAATTCCGCAATTCGCGTTTCGTCACTTACAAAGTAAAAGATGCTATCGTTGACCAATTCCGTGAACATACAGGAAAACGACCCAATATATCTGTGGCAAATCCTGATATTCGTCTGCATATTCATATTGCAGAAGACAAAGCCACACTATGTCTTGACTCTTCAGGCGAATCGCTCCACAGAAGAGGGTACAGACAAGAAAGCGTGGAAGCACCTTTGAATGAGGTGCTGGCTGCTGGTATGATTCTTCTTTCAGGTTGGAAAGGCGAACGCGACTTCATCGACCCTATGTGTGGCTCTGGAACACTCCTTATTGAAGCTGCATTGATTGCCCGCAACATGAGTCCCGGTATTTTCCGCAAAGAGTTTGCCTTCGAGAAATGGCCCGACTTTGACCAAGATTTGTTTGACACCATCTATAATGATGACTCGCAAGAGCGCGAATTCACGCATCATATTTATGGCTATGATGTGGACATGAAGGCTGTGAACACCGCTCGGCTCAATGTGAGGGCCGCTGGTTTCTTAAAGGACATCACAGTAGAGCAGGCTGACTTTAAGGATTTCACCAATCCGAAGGAGAAGAGTATTATCATTACAAACCCACCTTATGGTGAGCGTATCTCTACACCAAACCTGCTTGGCACTTATAAGATGATAGGAGAACGGCTAAAGCATCAATTCTCGGGTAATGAGGCATGGATTCTTTCCTATCGCGAAGAGTGTTTCGAACAGATTGGTTTGAAGCCTTCCATCAAGATTCCGGTATTCAACGGAAGCTTGGAATGTGAGTTTAGGAAGTATACGCTTTTTGAAGGCAGAATGAAAGAGTTCCGCTCGGAAGGAGGCATCGTAAAGTCTGAATCGGAAAAGGCTGCCATGGCTGAGAAACATCGCTTCAAGAAAGAACGCGAGTTCAAGAAGCGACTCAGTGAGCAGGAAGAAAATGAAGAGGCAGATATTCGTTCGTTCAAATTTCATTCGTTTGAACACAAAATACCTGATTTCAAGAAGAAGGACCGCGAGTCACGCAGTTTCCGTAAGGATAGCTTTGGCAAAGACGCAGACAAACGAGGCAAACGGGCTGGCAAAGACGGATGGCGCAACAACGGTGGCAAGGAAGGTCAACGAAACAACAAAACTACCAGGAAAGGAGGACGTAACAACTATGGCGATTACAACGATGCTGAATAGGATATTGCTAACCGGCATATTGCTGATGACAATGGGAACGGTGATGGCACAGAAGGAGTTTACTTTGGAGGATTTGGACTACGGAGGGAGCAATTACCGCAATATGATTCCCGCCAACCGAACCTACCGTTGGTGGGGTGACGAGTTGGTAAGGATAGATGGTGACAACTGTTTTTTGGTAGACAAACGCTCAGGTAAGGAGACTACACTTTTTACACGCGGTGATTTGGCTACATGGACAGGAGAAGAAGCCCTAAGACTGGCAGGACTGCAGTTTCCATACGCAAACCAACCGATAGCCATGATCGTTACGGGAAAGGCGCGGATGCTCATAGATTTTAAGAAGAAACAAACTGTTTGGACAACTACACAAGGTGAATGGCAGGCTGTAGCATGGTGTGCCGCTTCACGTGCCACAGCATTTGTAAAGGATTGTCAGCTTTATGTGAGAGATGCAGAAGGCAAGGAACGACAATTAACGACAGATGGTTCAAGAGAGATTGTGTACGGTCAAAGCGTGCATCGCGATGAGTTTGGCATCGTGTCTGGATTGTTCTGGAGTCCCAACGGAAAGCGACTGGCCTTCTATCGTATGGACCAAAGTATGGTGGCCGACTACCCACAGGTAGATATTTTCCCGCGTGTCGCAACCTATAACCCCGATAAATATCCTATGGCGGGAGAAACCTCGCATCAGGTTACAGTGGGTGTTTATGATGTGGAAACAGGCAAGACGATTTATTTGCAGGCAGGTAATCCTACCGACCGCTATTTTACGAACATTGCATGGAATCCTGACGGAAACTCACTCTACATGTTTGAGTTAAATAGAGACCAGAATGATTGCCGACTGATGCGCTACAATGCGGAAACAGGAGCCTCGATGGGTGAACTTTATCGGGAAACGCATGCCAAATATGTTGAGCCGCTCCACCCTATCCTTTTCTTGCCCTGGGACGCAAGCAAGTTTATCATGCAGAGCCAAAAAGACGGATATAACCATCTTTATCTCATGAGCAGCGAAGGAAAGGAACTGCAACAGCTCACAAAAGGCAACTGGGTGGTGCAAGACATATTGGGATTCGACACTGCACAGAAGAGTCTGATTATCCTTTCCAACGAAGGCAGTCCGATACAACATTGTATCACACGTGTGGATATGAAAACCAATAAACGCACGCCCCTCGGTGAACAGAAGGGATGGCACTACCCGCTCCTCTCTGCCAACGGACAGTTTATGGCCGACTGGTATTCTGCTCCAGACACACCCCGTAACATCGACCTCATTGACACACGTAAGGGCACAACAAAGCGTCTCTTCACGGCTCCCGACCCATGGGAAGGCTATAAGGTTCCCACTTATGAATGTGGCACCTTAAAGGCTGCCGATGGCAACACGGACCTCTATTGGCGTATGGTAAAACCCGCAGATTTCGACCCACAGCGGAAATACCCTACTATTATATATGTATACGGAGGACCCCACGCTCATAACGTAGATGCCAGTTGGCACTACCGTGCAAGGCCATGGGAAACATACATGGCACAAAAAGGGTATATCCTGTTTATTCTTGACAATAGAGGAAGCGAGAACCGCGGGCGCGATTTTGAGCAGGTTACATTCAGACAGCTTGGTCAGGTGGAGATGCAAGACCAAATGGAGGGCGTACGTTATCTGAAATCACTACCCTACATTGATGCCAATCGCATAGGCGTTCACGGCTGGAGTTTTGGTGGTTTTATGACGATATCGCTCATCACAAACTATCCTGATGTCTTTAAAGTAGGTGTGGCAGGTGGCCCTGTAATTGACTGGAAATACTATGAGGTGATGTATGGGGAACGCTATATGGACACACCGCAGAACAACCCGGAAGGCTATGCCAAAACGTCACTCCTGAATAAGGCAAAAGACCTCAAGGGCAAACTGCAGGTGATTATAGGATATAACGATCCTACATGTGTGCCACAACACAGTCTGAGTTTTCTGAGTGCATGTATACAAGCCGGCACGCAACCCGACTTCTTCGTATATCCAGGACAAGGACACAACATGCGAGGCAACCAAAGTGTACATTTGCACGAACGTATTACCCAATATTTTGAAGACTATCTCAAATAATAATCCAACACACAACATATAAAATGAAAATACTACTTTTAGGAAGCGGTGGGCGCGAACATGCTTTAGCATGGAAAATTGCGCAGAGTGAGAAATGTGAGAAACTGTTTATCGCTCCCGGTAATGCCGGCACAAAAGAAGTGGGCGAAAATGTAGCTATCAGCGCAAACGATTTTGAAGCTATCAAAGATTTTGTGGTACGCGAAGGGATTGGCATGGTGGTTGTAGGACCTGAAGACCCACTGGTGAATGGAATCTACGACAATCTGAAGAACGACACACGTACTGCACATGTTCCTGTTATTGGTCCCTCAAAGGCTGGTGCTGTGCTTGAAGGCAGTAAAGATTTTGCGAAAGCCTTCATGCAACGTCATCATATTCCCACAGCACGCTATGCCACTTTTGACGGTACTACCGTTGAAGAGGGCTTGCAATTTCTTGAGACATTGCAGCCTCCGTATGTTCTGAAGGCTGATGGACTCTGCGCTGGCAAAGGTGTGCTCATTCTGCCGACACTTGAAGAAGCCCGCAAGGAACTGCGTGAGATGTTGGGAGGAATGTTCGGCAATGCCTCTGCACGCGTCGTTATTGAAGAATTTTTAAGTGGTATAGAGTGCTCGGTGTTTATTCTTACAGATGGCACACATTATAAGATTCTTCCAGAAGCCAAAGACTATAAACGCATTGGAGAGCACGACACAGGTCTGAACACTGGAGGTATGGGAAGCGTTACACCAGTTACGTTCGCTACGCCAGAATGGATGAAGAAAGTTGAAGACCGTATTATACGACCTACTGTTGAAGGTCTGGCCGCCGAGGGTATAGACTATAAGGGCTTTATCTTTTTCGGACTTATCAATGTGGAGGGTGAGCCTATGGTAATTGAATATAACTGCCGTATGGGAGACCCAGAAACAGAAAGCGTGATGCTACGTCTGAAGAGCGACCTCGTTGATTTGATGGAAGGAGTAGCAGAAGGCAATCTTGACCAACGGACAATTGTTTTCGACGAACGTGCAGCTGTATGTGTGATGCTCGTTAGTGGAGGTTATCCACAGGCTTACGTTAAAGGCTATCCAATAGAGGGCCTTGATGAGGTGGAAGGCAGTATTGTGTTCCATAGTGGTACCGCTACAAAAGACGGTAAAGTCGTTACAGCCGGTGGACGTGTCATAGCTGTTTCGTCCTATGGGAAAGACAAGGAGGAAGCACTTGCCAAGAGTTTCACGGAAGCACGGAAGATTCGCTTCACCAATAGCTATTTCCGCCGCGATATTGGTAGCGACCTTTAATATTTAACGCGTGTGTTATACGCATAAACTTTTTCTATAAAGGAAGAAGATGGTTAGAAGTATTCAGGAAAAGATAGGTGTCAGCAGGTATGCGCTGCCCGTCACAGCAGTCTATGCCACAGTAGTGTCTCTACTGAGTGGACTCTTGAGTCCCTCATCGTGGCAGGGCTTCGCATGCCTTGCTCTCACCACCTACCTGATGGTGCTTGCCAACAACTACCACGGCTTTATCCGTATCTATAGTAGAATGGCATCTTGTACTGTGCTTTTTCTGAGCACGGTCGTACCCAGTATACTGACCTTGCCAGACATTGCCTTTATGGGCGTGTGTACTGCTGCTTTTATCACAATCGTCTTCCATGCGTATCAAGATAAGCAAGCTACAGCTATCGTGTGTTATGCATTCTGCTGTATAGGCGTTGCTTCACTATGTGTGATTCAAACGCTTTGGCTCATACCCGTGTTTTGGGTGCTGATGGCTACAAAGATGCAGATGCTTTCATGGCATACGCTGATTGCCTCCATATTGGGAACATTAGCTCCCTACTGGTTTTATGGCGGATGGTTATTGTTTGAACATGGAGAGATTACGTCGCTTTTGAACCATTTTACAAATCTTAGCCAGTTCAACACCTGCTTTCAATGGCGTCTTATAGACATGCGCCTGTTACCCATAGTGGTCTTGGCGACAATGGCAGGTATCATTGGAAGCATACATTTCGTACATACCTGTTTGCAAGATAAGATACGTACGAGAATGATTTATGAGTTTCTCATCTTTACAAGTCTGGCAACACTGCTATTGCTTCTGCTGTTCCCTCAACACGCTGCAGCTTTCACAACCTTACTCATCGTTTTTGTATCACCGCTGTTTGCGCATTTCTCCGCCTTATCAAAAGGAAAATTCGGCAACTGGGTTTTCATTATCTTTTTGCTATCGACGCTGGCAGTCACTTTCTACAACATTTACACATGCTGATGGAATACCTTTCGCAATATGGTTATTGGGGCATGCTCATTGCCGCCTTTCTCGCTGGTAGTTTCTTTCCTTTCTCAAGCGAAGCAATTATGCTCTCACTCCTGGCAGCAGGATTGGAACCATGGCCATTGGTTGCTTATGGAACAGTGGGCAATGTTGCCGGTTCTGTTTTCAACTATAGTATGGGCAGATTGGGCAATCTGCAATGGATTGAACGATACCTCCACGTCAAGCAACGAGACCTTGACAAGGCACAGCGTTTTATGGCTGGCCACGGGGCATGGATGGGCTTCTTTGCCTTTCTGCCTATACTGGGAAGCGCTATCACAATTCTGTTAGGACTCATGCGTGCGAATATCCCCATCACGCTCACAAGTATCACAATAGGTAAGTTACTGCGTTATATTCTATTGGTTGGCACTATTGCATTAGCCTCATGCACCCCCTCTGCATCGCACGCCCCTCATAAAATCATTACTGTGAGCATTGAACCTCTGCGCTATTTTACAGAAGCCATTGCGGGCAACCATTACAAGGTAACGACTTTGGTTCCCAAACAGGGAAATCCGGAAATTTATGAACCTGACGCCAGACAACTACAGAATTTGTCGGAGAGTTCTCTTCTGATTCTTGTAGGTGATTTAGGGTTTGAGAAAGCATGGGAAGAGCGTTTATCACAGGCTGCGCCTCATACAAAGATTGTTCATGCTTCAGCAGGGATTCAAACCATCAGAACTTCTCACGGACATACGGATCCACACACTTGGATGAGTACAACCAATGCATTGCTCATAGCTCGCAATATCTACCATGCTCTTGTTGCGATTGATGCTACAGACAGTGTGTATTTCAAGAGGAATCTTGATAAGCTCAATGCAAGAATCCAAACTCTTGATACAGAAATTAGGCAACAGCTTGCGCATCACACATCATCGTCCTTCCTTATCTATCATCCTTCACTCACCTATTTTGCCCGCGATTACGGCTTGCAACAAATTGTCATTGAGGAAGAGGGACGAGAGCCTTCCGTAACGCGTCTTCATAGTGTCATTGCCACTGCTCGCCAAAAAGGTGCTAAACAATTGCTCGTGCAGCAAGAATTTGACAAGCGCAATGCACTGATTGTTGCAGAAGAAACAGGGACAGAACTTGTTGACATCAACCCGCTTACTTATGATTGGGAAAAAGAAATGATGGAAACAGCTCGAAAATTGAAATAGTACAACATGAAATTGCCTTTAAAAAATAATATTTGCCTGCGGCTTACTGATGTGGGAGCTTCATACGATGGGAAAGAGATATTCAAGAACCTGAGTCTTGAAGTGGGCGAGCGTGACTATTTGGCAGTAACTGGTGCCAATGGATGCGGCAAAACAACCTTGATGCGCATCATTCTTGGATTAAAGCAACCAACAATGGGTACGGTGGAGTATTTTAGCCAAGGACACCCTGTTTCGCACCTTCACATTGGTTATCTGCCACAAATGAATTCCATCGATTCCAAGTTTCCTATTTCGGTTGAGGAGGTAGTCATGAGCGGACTGAACGAATGTAGCAAAACTTTCTTCCAACATACTACAGACGCTATGCGCAACCAAGTTGATGAAACTTTGCGCGAAATGGGCATAAAAGAGTTGGGCACTCGCGCCTTTGGAACCTTATCTGGAGGTCAGCAACAGCGTGCATTGCTTGCACGCGCCATTGTATCGAACCCAGACATTGTTATTTTGGATGAACCAAACACTTACATAGACAGGCATTTCCAATCGCATCTGTATGATATGCTGGATTTACTTAACAAACGAAGTGCCATTATCATCGTTACCCACGATATTGCTGCCATAAAGACCAAAACATCCCATATCCTCCACATGGAACGTCATGACGACTGAACAAAACAGAGCCCACAGACTCCACATGGAATGTCACGCAGACTTGGCAAGAAACGATCTAATGGCAAACATACATATCAACGCTTCTTTAAAA
>CAMAMZ010000062.1 GCA_945837185.1 uncultured Bacteroidales bacterium
TCTTATGCAAAGGCAATGCAAACCGAGGGCAGAATCACCAAGCTTGCTTGTGTGTTATGCCGAGGTGCCGCTTGTCTTATGCAAAGTTACAAAACAAACAGGAAACGGCAATTTTTGGGGGTTAAAATAGTTAAAAAGAAAGCGGAACCGTATGTCGGTTCCGCTCAATATTGCTTATCAGTATGTAAGTCAAATTACTCAGCAAGCTTGTTGTCAGAGCCAAGCACCTCAACAATCTTGTGCTTGTACATCTTCTCCATCTCATCGCGAGCAGGACCACAATACTTACGTGGGTCAAACTCACCCGGTTTCTCAGCAAACACCTTGCGTACGGCAGCGGTGAAGGCCAAACGAGAGTCAGAGTCGATATTAATCTTGCAAACAGCGCTCTTGGCAGCCTTGCGGAGTTGCTCCTCAGGAATACCTACTGCATCGGGGAGTTTGCCACCGGTAGCGTTGATCATGTCAACATACTCCTGGGGAACAGAAGAAGAGCCGTGGAGCACGATGGGGAAGCCAGGCAGTTTCTCCATGATGGCGTCGAGCACGTCGAATGCCAATGGAGGAGGAACGAGCTTGCCAGTCTTCGGGTCGCGTGTGCACTGCTCAGGAGTAAACTTATAAGCACCGTGAGAAGTACCGATAGAAATAGCAAGTGAGTCAACACCTGTGCGGCTAACGAAGTCGATAACTTCCTCAGGCTTTGTATAGTGAGATTCAGCGGCGCAAACCTCATCCTCAACACCTGCCAACACGCCCAGCTCACCCTCTACGGTAACACCGTACTGGTGTGCATATTCTACTACTTTCTTGGTGAGTGCCACATTCTCCTCATAGGGGAGGTGAGAACCGTCGATCATGACAGAAGAGAAACCTGTGTCAACACAGCTCTTGCACAGCTCGAAGCTGTCACCGTGGTCAAGGTGAAGGGCAATCTCAGGATGAGCGCATCCCAGCTCTTGGGCATAGGCAACAGCGCCCTGAGCCATATAGCGAAGCAGGGTCTGGTTTGCATAGTTGCGTGCACCCTTAGAAACCTGAAGAATCACCGGTGATTTCAGTTCTGAGGAAGCCTTGATGATAGCCTGCAGCTGCTCCATGTTGTTGAAGTTGAAGGCAGGGATTGCATAACCGCCATTGATAGCTCTTGCAAACATCTCCTTGGTATTAACCAAGCCTAATTCTTTGTAGTTTACCATAATTATGTTGTTGTGTTAAAAATGAATCTTTTGCAAAATTACAAATTTAATCTGTCAATGCAAAGTGTTGAAGCATTTTTTTTTAGGCTCTATAGGAGCTACTTTTGCTATTATTAAGATATGAGGGTCTTGGGTGGCAGGAAATGTAAGATGCAGTTGGCAAAACTATAGGCAGAAGGAAGGTGATATAAGATGAAATATAGCTAAATTCTTGTTAAATAAGGAGTGATAAACGAGATATTGCTATGGTAAAATTTGCATATCCTAAAAAAAAATGCGACTTTTGCATAATATTTAGATAAACTTGTATTGAAGGGGTATGAGGACAAGCGGAAAAGCTTGCCTTTATAGTCTTTCCAGATATGGAAAAAATATGGAAAAAGTAAATGTGAAGCCCGCAGAAGGGAAATTGGGTATCATGGTTGTAGGCTGCGGTGCTGTTGCTACCACGTTTATGACCGGAGTGTTGATGACACGTAAGGGTTTGGCTAAGCCCGTTGGCTCTATGACCCAGTATGACAAGATTCGTGTAGGAAAAGGTGCCGACAAGAAGTACCTCCACTATCAGGACATCGTGTCGCTGGCCAAACTCGATGACATTGTTTTTGGCACATGGGATGTATATCCTCAGAATGCCTATCAGGCTGCTATGTATGCCGAGGTGCTGAAAGAGAAGGATATAGAGCCTGTGCGCGACGAACTGGAGAAGATTGTTCCTATGAAGGCTGCTTTCGACAAGAATTACGCAAAGCGTCTGGATGGCGACAATGTGAAAGACTGCAAGACGCGTTGGGATATGGTGGAGCAGTTGCGTGAAGACATCCGTAACTTCAAAGCTGCCAACAACTGTGCCCGTATTGTTGTAATCTGGGCTGCCTCTACAGAAATCTATGTACCGGTTGACGAGGAGGTACACGGCAGTTTGGCTAGCCTCGAGGCTGCCATGAAAGCCGACGACCGTGCGCGTATCGCTCCCTCTATGTGCTATGCTTATGCTGCGCTGAAGGAAGGTGCTCCTTTCATCATGGGTGCTCCCAATACAACAGTAGATATCCCTGCTATGTGGGAACTGGCCGAACAAACCAAGATGCCTATTGCCGGTAAGGACTTCAAGACCGGCCAGACACTTGTGAAGAGTGGTTTCGCTCCTATCATCGGCACACGCTGTTTAGGACTTAGCGGATGGTTCTCTACCAATATCCTGGGCAATCGCGACGGTTTGGTTCTCGATGAGCCGGCCAACTTCCACACCAAGGAGGTGAGCAAGCTCTCTACCCTCGAAACAATCCTCAAGCCTGAAGTGCAGCCCGACCTCTATGGCCATGGCAACGACGAAGATACACAGTATTATCATAAGGTGCGCATCAACTATTATCCGCCCAGAAACGATAATAAGGAAGGATGGGACAATATCGATATCTTTGGATGGATGGGCTATCCCATGCAGATAAAAATCAACTTCCTCTGCCGTGATTCTATCCTTGCAGCACCGTTGCTTCTCGACCTCTGTCTGCTCAGCGACCTTGCTGCCCGTGCTGGCAAATATGGCATACAGCGCTTCCTCAGTTTCTTCCTCAAAGCGCCTATGCACGATTATACACAGGGCGAAGAACCTGTAAACAACCTCTATCAGCAGTACACCATGCTTAAGAACGAAATTCGCGAGCTGGGAGGTTACGAGCGTGATGAGGAGATTGACTAAATACATAATAATCCTCTAACAATCTTATCTTAATCTATCAAACCAAAGGTCCCGCCGGTGCTCGGTGGGACCTTTTTCAACAACATCATACACAATGGCAACAGTAGACGACAAGAAGATTATCTTCTCCATGGTGGGTGTCTCCAAGATTATCCCCCAGAACCAGAAACAGATTCTGAAGAATATTTATCTCTCCTTCTTCTATGGTGCGAAAATCGGTATCATTGGTCTCAACGGCGCAGGAAAGTCTACGCTCATGAAGATTATTGCTGGTATCGAACAGCCCACGCAAGGTGAAGTAGTGTGGAGCCCCGGCTATACCGTGGGCTATCTGCCGCAAGACCCGCCACTCAATGAAAGCAAAACGGTGAAGGAGAACGTGCAGGAAGGCGTGCAACATGTGTACGACGCACTGAAGGAGTATGAGGACATCAATCTCAAGTTTGGTCTTGAGGAGTATTATAGTGATGCCGACAAGATGGATAAGCTGATGCAGCGTCAGGCTGAGGTGCAGGATATCATTGATGCCACCGATGCATGGAATATGGATTCCAAACTCGACCGTGCTATGGCTGCCCTCAACTGTCCACCGGGTGATTGGCCTGTGAAGAACCTCTCTGGAGGTGAACGTCGTCGCGTGGCTCTCTGCCGACTCTTGTTACAGAAGCCGGATGTACTGCTCCTTGATGAGCCTACCAACCATCTCGACGCTGAAAGTATCGACTGGTTGGAACAGCATCTGCAGCAATATGAGGGTACGGTGATTGCCGTAACCCACGACCGTTATTTCCTCGACGACGTGAGCGAGTGGATATTGGAACTTGACCGAGGCGAGGGCATACCATGGAAGGGTAACTATTCTTCATGGCTCGACCAGAAGACAAAGCGCATGGCACAAGAGGAGAAAACGGCTTCAAAGCGCCAGAAAACCCTTGAGCGTGAATTGGAATGGGTGCGCATGGCTCCTAAGGCCCGTCAAGCCAAGGGTAAGGCCCGCTTGAACTCGTACGAACAGATGCTGAATCAGGAACAGAAGGAACGTGAAGAGAAGCTGGAAATATTCATTCCCAATGGTCCCCGCTTGGGCAATAAGGTAATTGAGGCGCAGCATGTGGCCAAGGCGTTTGGCGACAAGGTGCTGTTCAAAGACCTGAACTTTATGTTGCCTCCCAATGGTATTGTGGGTGTGATCGGACCAAATGGTGC
The DNA here is from genome assembly GCA_945837185.1 of uncultured Bacteroidales bacterium. Taxonomy (GTDB): domain Bacteria; phylum Bacteroidota; class Bacteroidia; order Bacteroidales; family Bacteroidaceae; genus Prevotella. Next base: position 4,108 of record CAMAMZ010000062.1, read on the forward strand.
TGGAAAAACCACACTCTTTAGGTTGATTATGGGGTTGGAACAGGCTGATGGTGGTACCTTTGAAGTAGGCGAAACCGTGAAACTGGCTTATGTTGACCAGCAACATAAGGACATCGACCCGCAGAAGTCGGTTTATGACGTGATAGCACAAGGTAATGATACCATCCGAATGGGTGGCCGCGATGTCAATGCCCGTGCCTACATCTCCCGTTTCAACTTCTCAGGAACCGACCAAAGCAAGCTGTGTAGTGTGTTGTCGGGAGGTGAGCGTAACCGCCTGCAACTGGCCTTGGCCTTGAAACAAGAGGGCAATGTGCTGTTGCTCGATGAGCCTACCAATGATATCGATGTCAATACCCTCCGTGCTTTGGAAGAAGGTTTGGAGGCTTTTGCCGGGTGTGCTGTGGTAATTAGTCACGACCGTTGGTTCCTCGACCGTATCTGCACCCATATCCTTGCCTTTGAGGGCAATGGCGAGGTGGTGTATTTCGAGGGAAGCTATTCGGAATATGAAATCAACAAAGCACGCCGCTTGGGTAATGAGGAAATCAAGAAAGGTCGCTATCGTAAGTTGATGGAAGACTGAGCATCGCCTATATATTATAATAAGGTATATGATAAGGGTGGGGGCCTCGCGGCTCCCACCCTCCAAAAGGCTTATTGTGCCTTACAGTGCGTATTTTATTTTTTTAGGAACGCGCATACCTTTTCTGCCGTAGCCCTACCGTTAGCCATGGCTCGCACAACCAAGCTGGCGCCCGATGCGGCATCGCCTGTAACAAATACATTGGCAGGCAATTCCGGCATGTTCGGTTTCAAGAAGCCCATAGCCAAAAGAACCATGTCGGCCTTGATAATCTCCGGTTTGCCGGCTTCCACCATGAGAGGACGTCCTCCCTCTGGGTTGGGTTTCCAGTCGATAGGCTGAACCTTTACACCTGTCAGTCTACCGTCTTTCCCTAAAAATTCCAGTGTATTGATATTCCAACGGCGAACACAGCCCTCTTCGTGCGAAGAGGTTGTCTTGAGAGTGCGAGGCCATTCTGGCCAGGGATTCTTCGGGTCTTCTGGTCCGGCTACAGGTTTCGGCATGATTTCTATCTGCGTAACGCTGCGGGCACCCTGTCGATGGGCTGTACCAATACAGTCGCTTCCCGTATCACCACCACCAATCACCAACACATCTTTTCCTTTGGCATTCACCAACTGGTCTTTCTTAAATTCCATACCGGCCAGTACACGGTTCTGCTGTGCCAGCATTTCCAATGCTAAGTATACGCCTTTCAGTTCGCGTCCGGTAATCTTCAAGTCGCGTGCTTCCGGTGTACCCGTGGCAATGACATACGCATCGAAGCCTTCAGGCAATTGCTGTATGTTGATTGTTTGTCCACAATGGAACACGATACCTTCTTTTTCCAGTACGGCAATGCGACGGTCGATGACCACTTTGTTGAGCTTGAAGTTGGGGATGCCGTAGCGAAGCAATCCACCGGGAGCCTCATTGCTATCAAATACTTCCACCGAGCAACCAGCCTGATTCAGGTAATAGGCAGCTGACAGACCGGCTGGTCCTGCACCCACAACGGCAACCTTCTTTCCGTTGCGTTGTGGTATCTCAACGCGCACAAAGTCCTCGTTGAAAGCATGTTCGGCAATGGCAGCCTCGTCTTCGCGGTTTGTGGTGGGCTCGTGATTCATCAGGTTCAGCACACAAGCTTTTTCGCAGAGACCCGGACAAACACGTCCGGTAAACTCAGGAAAAGGATTCGTGGCTGTCAGCAGGTGGTAAGCCAGTTCCCAGTCGCCCTTGTACAAGGCATCGTTCCACTCTGGCGGTTTATTGCCCAAGGGGCATGCCCAATGGCAGAAAGGAACACCGCAATCCATACAACGGCTGGCTTGCTGTCTGCGGTCGTTGCTGTTGAGCGTCTGCTCAACTTCTCCGAAGTCGTGAATTCTATCGTTGATAGGTCTATACCCCGCCTCTTTGCGACGGATGGTAAGGAACGCTTTTGGATTTCCCATAATAATCGTTTTCTCAATACTTAGTCAAACATTCCAATTAGTAATCTCTCTGCATGTCGGCAATCTTCTGTTGCAGTTTCTTCACCTGCTCCTCTTGCAGTACACGCTTGTATTCTATGGGCACTACTTGGATAAAGTCTTCAACATAGTGGTTCCAATCATCGAGCATGGTACGCGCGAGTTTCGACCCTGTGTAGAGATAATGTTGCCTTATCAGCTCATGCAGTTCCTTGCGGTAGTTGCTGTCGTCAACGAGATTTATCTCTACCATATCCATGTTGCAGAAATAATCGAAGTTGTGGTTCTTGTCCCATACATAGGCCACACCACCGCTCATACCAGCAGCAAAGTTGCGGCCTGTTTCGCCCAGCACAACAACCCGGCCACCTGTCATATACTCACAGCAGTGGTCGCCTGCTCCTTCTATGACGGCTATGGCACCTGAGTTGCGCACACCAAAGCGTTCACCTACCTTACCGTTGATGTAAAGTTCACCTCCTGTAGCACCATAGAGTGCCGTGTTGCCGGCAATGATATTCTCTTCTGCGGGGAAGTTGCTACGAATAGGGGGGAGTATGGAGATACGTCCACCCGAAAGACCCTTGGCCACATAGTCGTTGGCTTCGCCTTCAAGTTTGAAATCAACACCCTTTACAAGGAAGGCACCGAAGCTCTGACCTGCCGATCCTTTGAAGCGCACGTTGATGGTCTTGTCGGGCAATCCTTCTTCACCATAACGTTCTGCTATCTTACCGCTCAGCATGGTACCTACGGCACGGTCGGTATTCTTGATGGCAAAATCCAAGTTCACTTCTTCACCTCTTTCCAACGATACCTGTGCGCCTCTAATCAGCTGCTGGTCCAGCACGCTCGTCAAGTCATGAACAGCATCTGCTGTATGATGGAGGGCACACCCTGCGGGTTCCTTGAACAGCATGCGACGGAAGTCGAGCATGTCTGTTTTCTGTTTCAACGTGTCGGAAGCAATATTGCGTCGTTCTACCAGTTCGGTATGACCCACGATATCGTCCAGTTTGCGGAATCCCATCTCTGCAAGATATTCCCTTACCTCTTGAGCCAGGAAAGTAAAGTAGTTTATCAAGTATTTATAGCTCCCTCTGAAATGTGCCCTTAAGGTCGGGTCTTGTGTGGCCACGCCCATCGGACAGGTGTTCAGGTTACATTTGCGCATCATCACACAGCCTAACACAATCAAGGCAGCCGTGCCAAAGGCAAATTCTTCTGCTCCCAACAATGCCATCATGATGATGTCTCTACCTGTTTTCAGCTGGCCGTCAACCTGTAGGCGTACCTGCGGACGCAGACCGTTCTTTACCAAGGTTTGCTGTGCTTCTGCCAATCCTATCTCCGGTGAGATTCCCGCAAAACGCATGCTGGAAGCCGGACTTGCACCAGTACCACCTTCTGCACCCGAAATCACAATCAGGTCAGCTTTGGCTTTGGCTACACCAGCAGCAATGGTACCCACACCACTTTCAGCAACCAACTTCACGCTTACAGCTGCTTTGGGATTGACATTCTTCAAATCGAAAATCAACTGCGCCAAGTCTTCAATGGAATAGATGTCGTGGTGTGGAGGCGGAGAAATCAGCGAGATGCCCGGAATAGAGTGGCGAGTCTTGGCTATCACCTCATTCACCTTGAATCCCGGCAGTTGTCCACCTTCGCCTGGTTTTGCACCTTGAGCCACCTTTATCTGAATCTCCTCAGCATTGACAAGATATTCGGTGGTGACACCGAATCGGCCACTTGCAATTTGCTTTGTTTTAGAGCAAAGACTAATACCATCTTCTGTTGCGTGGAAACGGGTGTTGTCTTCGCCTCCTTCACCTGTATTGCTGCGTGCTCCCAAAGCATTCATGGCCAAAGCCATTGCTTCGTGTGCCTCTTTCGACAGTGCACCGAACGACATGGCTCCCGTAACAAAATGCCGCACGATGTTTTCCACCGGCTCCACTTCTTCAATGGCTATGGGGTTGCGTTTGTAGGAGAGGAAGTCGCGGAGGAAGATAGGCTTCTCTTTGTCGTCTACCAAGTGCGAGAACTTCTTGAAGGTTTCGTATTTGCCGGTGCGTGTGGCCAATTGCAAGGTGGCAATCGTTTCCGGATTCCACGCATGGCTGATACCATCGCGACGGTAGTGGAATAGTCCTTGGTTAGGCAGGAAATCCATCTTCTTGTCATGTGCGAAGGCAGCGTCGTGCAAACGAATGGCGTCTTTGGCAATAGTTTCCAAGCCAATGCCTCCCACGGTGCTCACCTCTGTGCCAAAATAGGTTTTGAGCAAACTCTCCGACAAACCGATGCTTTCAAAAATCTTGGCACCACGGTAGCTTCGTATCGTAGAGATACCCATCTTGGCCATAATCTTATACAGGCCTTTCTTCACAGCCTTGATATAGTTAGCCTCAGCAGTAGCGTAGTCCTCTTGTATCTTATGACGTTTCACCAAATCGTCGAGAATAGCATAGGTCAGGTAGGGGCAGAGTGCCGAAGCGCCATAGCCTAACAGCAATGCAGCATGCATCACCTCACGGATTTCTCCGCTCTCTACAATCAATGCCGTCTGCACACGCTTGCCCACACTAATCAAATAGTGGTGAACAGCACTTACTGCCAACAGCGAAGGAATGGCGGCATGGCGCTCATCAACATCGCGGTCGGAAAGAATAATATAGTTGTAACCTTCATCAACGCTTCGCGCTGCTTCACGACAAAGATTGTCTAATGCCGCGCGCAAACCCACTTCGCCTTGCGATGCCTCAAACCGCATGGCCAACTTCACGGTGTTGAAACCTTTATAGCGGATGTTGCAGAGCATGTCGAGCTGTGCGTTGGTGAGAATAGGGTGCGGCAGGCGTACCATCTTGCAGTTTGTCTCATCGGGATTGAGAATGCCTGTTCCAACACGTCCGATATATTCAGCCAGACTCATCACCAAATTCTCGCGGATAGAGTCGATGGCAGGGTTGGTAACTTGCGCAAACTGCTGCCGGAAATAGTTGAAGAATATCTGTGGACGATCGCTGAGAACGGCAAGAGGTGTATCATTACCCATGGATGCTGTAGGCTCCTGTCCTTGTGTACACATCGGAACGATGGTTCCTTCCACGTCTTCCTCGCCAAAGCCGAAGAGTACTTCTTTAGCCATGAGGTTGTCTACACCATTTTCAACCTTTCTTCCGCTGCGCAGCTTCTCTAACTGAATGCGGTGTGTACTCAGCCATTGGCGATAAGGATGTTCCTTGGCCAACTGGTCTTTGATTTCTCCATCATAATAAATCTTGCCTTCTTGGGTGTCGACAAGCAGAATCTTACCTGGCTGTAGGCGTCCCTTCTCTGCAATCTCAGTGGGATCGAAGTCCATGACTCCCACCTCAGAGGCTACTACCATCATATCGTTCTTGGTGATGGTGTAGCGTGCAGGGCGCAAACCATTGCGGTCGAGCATACCACCTGCGTAACGGCCATCACTGAACAAAAGGGCTGCCGGGCCATCCCATGGTTCCATCAGGATAGAGTGGTATTCGTAGAAAGCCTTTAAATCTTCGCTAATAGGATTCTTGTCGTTGAAACTCTCCGGAACCATTACGGCCATGGCGTGGGGGAGCGACAAACCACTCATAACGAAGAACTCGAAAACATTGTCGAGCGAAGCAGAGTCGCTCATGTTGGGTTGTATGATGGGTGAAATCTTCTTGATGTCTCCCAAAGCCTCTGAAGAGAGCACCGACTCTCTTGCCTTCATCCAACCACGGTTGCCACGAATGGTATTAATCTCACCGTTGTGGCACAAAAGGCGGAAAGGCTGTGCCAAGCTCCAAGTGGGGAAGGTGTTTGTTGAGAAACGGCTGTGCACCAATGCTAAGCCACTGGTGAAATAAATGTTGGTAAGGTCTGGGTAATACTGTCGGAGCTGCAAGCTCGACAACATTCCTTTATAAACGATGTTGCGGTTAGAAAGAGAACAGATATAACAGTGTCCGCGTTGGCTCTCCTCCAGATTCTGCGTTTCCCATTGTGCGATACGCAACTCAATACGTTTCCTTATTTTATATAAGATACGCTCAAATTCAGGGAGTCTTTCATCGGTAACGCCTGTAACGAATACTTGGCGAATGGCAGGCTCTGAAGCTAAAGCCATTTCTCCCAAACATTGTGGGTTGGTAGGCACCGTGCGCAAATGCATCAACGACAAGCCTTCGCGCTCTATCTCTTCAATCATAATAGAGAGCATGGCTTGTTGGGCCTCCTCTTCTTTAGGCAAAAATACCAATCCCGTTCCATATTTGCCTTTCTCTGGCACGGGGATACCCTGAAGCAAAATAAACTCGTGAGGAATCTGCAGCATGATTCCTGCACCGTCTCCTGTCTTGTTGTCTGCGCCTTCCGCACCACGGTGGCGCATGTTCTCGAGCACCTTCAATGCATTGTCTACCAATTCATGGCTCTTATTTCCGTGAATGTTAACAACCATTCCTACGCCACATGCGTCGTGCTCATTAGCTGATAAATACAATCCTTTCTCCATTCTTAACGAATTAAAGAGTTCCTAAAAATTACGCACATTATCCAAAATGTGCTGCAAAAGTACGAAAATTGTATCAAAATGCTATTAGAAAGCCTTGTTTCGATTACGAAAAATTATAATGCCTTTTCTGATTATAACTTTTTGTCGCAGTATAAAAGTTTATTTCTTACAGTTTGATTATATAACAAACGTTTAACTTTCAATTTGTCGCTTTGTAAAGATTTGTTGATTTTTATCTGCCGATGATGCAAATAATGAGCTGCATTGTGAGCAATGCAGCTCATTAAAACCATAGAAATTAACCTGAAAAAAGCCAGAAAAAAGGCAGTATCTCGGCAACTTCCGTACGGCTCACATAGCGATCTGCATCTGCGTTGTTGTTGCTTGCATCCTGCTGAGAGGTATGTACTTACTTTACACATTAGTGTCCCGTTAAAAAAGGGACACTAATGATCACGCATAATGACTTTTTCT
>CAMAMZ010000063.1 GCA_945837185.1 uncultured Bacteroidales bacterium
CTTTAGATGTTCCCTTTTTGCTTCGTGCTGCGCACGATGATTACTCGTTCTGCACGTAAGGCCTGGTCTGAGGTTTCACAGGGAATGAAACCCTTCAAAAAAAAAATCCAGTACTACTTACTTTTCAGAGAGGATATACTTCTCGGGCAAAGCAAGTATATCTTCTCGGGCAAAGTAAGTATATCCTCTCTGAAAGTCTATATTTTCTTCTTGCCGATATTCGTCAATGGCAGATTGGGAACCATTGGTAATAATACATCATGGCGCAAGGCAACACAAAAATAAAAGGCCTGGATATGTCACATATCCAAGCCCCCTGTTACATGTACAGCGAATCTTTCTCTGGTATTAGTTCACTTCAATCTCGGAAGCCACGTACAGATTTGTTTGCCATGCCATCCGTCTACCGACGAGTAGTCTACCATTCTGATAGTTCCCGTTGTGGTAGGCACAAGGAACTCTATACGTGTCTTTTCTTTTTCGGGTACCACTCTTTGTACATGCACATTGCGATTTTCATCGGCAATAATCTGTACGGGTTTGTTGTAGTCGGGATCAATGTTCTCATCCCTACTCAATACGAGCGGCCCGTAAACCAATGCCTGACAATCCCATGCTTTAGGATTAGAGCCCTTGGGGGCATCAATCAGTTTGGCTCGCATGTCGAAGGTAATCCGAATACGATCACCCTTCTTCCACTTGCGTGTCAGGGTGAGATATTCGCCAGACTTCACATCCTTCACCTGCTTGTTGTTGACATACACTTCGGTATTTTCACTCCATGCAGGGATATGTAGGTTCATCGCAAATTTTTCTTTTTTCACCTCATCGATTTCGATAGCAACGGTATTGTCGATGGGGAAGCGGCCTTGGATGCTAAACGTCACATCTTTACCGGCAGCCGTCTTGGCTGTAGCCTTGGCAGAATTATAAAGGTTGATGACAGGACCATTGGCACGTTGCATGATAGCAACATAGGGTATATAGGCCAAACCCATAGGACCACTCAGGTTGCAGCAGGTTACAGGCAGACCGTCGATATTCGTACCCCAACCGGAATCGGTCACCTTTCGGCCATTCAACAGGTTCACGTAGCTGAAGCCATCGCCACCGTGCTTCATGGCTCCCAACAGACCATTATAGACATATTTCTCTATATAATCGACAGTAGAAGGCTCGCCCGTGATGCGCAGAATTTGGCTGCACAACTTCATCCACGTCACACCGGCACAGGTCTCCATCATACGCTCGATATCGGGATTAGCCTGCTCCAATGCCGTATCGTCCCAAGCCTCACCTCTCCATTTCTTCATATAAGGAGCATCGGCACCACCATTACCGATAATCGTAATCTCATATTTCTTCACATTCTCGAAGAAGTTCATGAAAGCAGTCTTCCATTTTTCCTCACCGGTACAACGGTAGTACTCTACCAAACCTTCGAAAACAGAAAGCATTTCGTAAGCTTTCGGATAGCCGGCACCCATCTTGCGCGGACGTACGTTGTCGATTGCCTCCTGGAAGATATTACCACCATTGCAACCACCTTTTTCTATCAGATAAGTACAGAAATCGAGGTATTTCTTGTCGCCCGTATATTTATATACTCGCATCAAGGGCTCCATGACCGACCAAGACTCGATGCCATAGCGTGTCCATCCCTGTGTACGGATATCTTTCTTGGGGGCATCACCAATCTGGTCGAGAATACTATTGGCCTCCGCAATCATCAATTTCATGACGCGAGGGTCTTTTTCTATGTGCTCATAATATTGAGAAAGTCCCAACATGATATATTTACGCTCCCAAAGGTCGCCACCCCTCCCGTCAGGTTGCTTCTCCACCGGCACACAGCACAGCGCACCGTTGCTTCTTACCAAGGGGAAAACTTTCTCTACAGAAGCTTTCAGTATTTGTTTTAGTTCCTCATCTTTTGAATAAGCATATAACATAGCTCCACTACGGATGGCCTTAGCCCACATTTCGCCAAGCGCAAACTTGGGACGCCCCACACGGTAGAAGTCCATCAACTTGTCGTAAGGCACTACACCTTTGTTCCAATGTTCAATGCTGTTGTGAATGTCATGGTGGAAATAATCTGTCAGCTGCACACTATGGTCTGGTAAGGGTGTTATCACATCCTGTACTTTGACATTTTGAGCAGAAACTGAAACCGACAGACTAATTGCGGCACCTAAAATAATGGTTTTAGTTAACATTTTCATCGTATTTTTAGCTATTTTCGTTGCAAATTTAATGATTTAGACAAAAGGTCTCTCAGAATATTTGTTAATAAAGTATAACACCTTTGTCATTGCAACAAAAGTTGCGCATCTTATCAAACTAAAAAGAGGCATCCTCAAAACGGATGCCTCTTTTTATCGCTTTGCTTTCAAGCAATACAAAACCTTTGATTTTCAATGGTCTTGAAAAAACCTTTAAGCATTTGTGCTGGCGGTTCTCTTTTCTTTGATACGAGCAGCCTTACCGGTAAGTTTGCGCAAATAATACAACTTAGCGCGACGTACTTTACCACGTTTGTTCACTTCGATAGAATCGATGTTGGGCGACTCGATGGGGAAGATACGCTCTACACCTACCGTACCTGACATCTTACGCACGGTGAAACGCTTCTTGTCACCATGACCGCTAATCTTGATGACTACACCACGATAGAGCTGGATACGCTCCTTAGAACCCTCGACGATTTTGTAAGCGACAGTAATCGTATCACCTGCACGGAACTCAGGGAACTTTTTGCCGGTTGCAAATGCTTCTTCAGCAACTTTAATTAAATCCATTGTTGTTTTAAATTAAATATTGTTTGTCGTTCCAACCCAACATGGCCTGATAACTCTTCCATCAACCAGCGGTTAGGCCGAAAAGCGGTGCAAAATTACTACTTTTTTCATGATGTACCAAATCTTTAGCTGAAAATCAGCACTTCACGCCTGTTTTTTGCTATTCCCATTTCCCTTGACTGAAAATTTCATAGAGGGCCTTGCTCCATTGCGCATAGCCTTCTTTTTTAAGATGTGGATCTTTTGAGTTGTAATAATCGCGCACGTTCCCCAACGTGATGCCGCAATATTTTCCCACTTCCAGTACACCGCAGTTATACCTGTGGGCAATGGCACGCTGCATGGCAGAAAGTTGCATCCACTTGCGGTTGCGCTCTGTTTTCTTAAATGCTTCCTCATCAAACGAGCCATCGGCACGAAGCAGTTCCGGGGTATCGAAATCGAAGTTGAAGTAAGAGGGCATGAACCAATAGATTTGTGTGTTGGGAAGATTGGCTTGCAGATACTCCATCAAACCTTTGTAGCATGACCACAGACTGATCTTCTCCGTCCAATTGCTGTTCTTGGTCCACCCTGAAGCGTCTTTTCCGGTATAATAGTAAACATACTCTTCCACACGGGGGCCGTCGGTAACCTCCACCTGCAGGCCGCTTTCCTTTGTATCGACCCGCACCTTATTGTTCTTGTCGTAATAATAGGAGATGGTGAAGCTGTTGTCGCCGTTATCTACGGCCGACCATCCTGCTCCATAGAACTTTGAAGCTAACCACTCCCTTGTTTCTTTCACACTCATGCCGGCAGGCAATGTGAGGTTCACCCTCGGACTTCGGCCCACATGAAAACAAATTTCACCGCCTTGCTTGGAAGCCGCCTTGATTTCAATACGGTTGCCATGTCGCTTGGGTTCGGCATAGGGGAACACCAACATGTTACCTGCGCCACGCTGAGACTTTGGCGTGGCCTTCAGAATCTTGCGCAGGTTTTTCTGGCAATAGGCCTTAGCAGCTTCCTTTGATTCCATCAAGCCTGGAGTTACGGTTCGCTTACAGCCTTGCATCCAGGGTTCGTCATCGATACTTCCTTCCACACCGGTATCGGGGTCTGTAAAATTCATGTCGTTGGTGTTGGAAATCATTATGATATCAATGGGCAGACTATCCTTGAGGGCCACCAAGAGCTTTGCCCTGCCCAAGGTGCCGTTCATTGTGGCAGGAGCCGAATCAGAGCCGCCGTAGGAGATATGCCTGCGGTTGAGTTTGGGATAGAAGATACATCCTGTCATGTCAGCAAACTGTTGCTGCCAAGGCGTTCCGTCTCCCAAACTGTCGAAGAGGGTCCAGAATCCTTTCCCTTGCAAGATTTTCTCTTGCGCATGCAGTTGGCAGGCCATAAGAGGCAGCAACAAGAATCCTACTACGAGCATACTTCTTTTCATGGTGTAAAGGGGTGCACTTGTCTTTTCTGTAAGTTTCATTAATTCCATGGTTATATTTTGATTGATTAAACGAATGTACAACTCTCTCCTCATGGGTGTAGAAGTTGCCCTCTACCTACCCATAAGGAAAAAGGCGGTGCAATATACTATTTTTTTTAAAAAGCGCCAAATGTTTTCAGGAAAACATCGCAAAAAAAGAACTTTCTGCTTTTCTGCCACCATTGAGAGCTCTTTACACCGCGGGGATGCTCGTATGCGACCTTAGAAAGGAAATTACTGGTTAAGCACCTGTTCCAGCCTCCGCACCATGTCGCGGGTAGGTGCCTGCGTGGCTTTCAATCCATTCCATCCATAAGGCTTCATGGCTTCTTCCAACTGCCGCAACCGCTTTGTGTCGCCTTTGGCAGTCCACTCCTTACGCAACAAGCGTACTTTCTCCGCATTCTGAATGCCTTCTATCAACCGTTCAAAACGTATGCTGCTCCGTGCGAAAGGATAAACAATGTAGCAGTCGCCCGCAGCCCACGTACGGAAACGCGAGTCGTTGAGCGGATCGGCCACCCAACTGTTATAGGCCCAGCGCAGCATACCATCGTAATCCTGTGCTAAGGCATGTACAGGCGCCCATGCAGCTTCCGCAGGCTCTGAGAAGGTGAAGGTATTGGGGAAATGCTCCGTGCAACATATATAATAGGTGGTGAGTTTGCCTGCTTTTCTGCGAGCCTCAATGATACTGCTATCCATAGGGTTGGCGAAAGGCACACTGAGATAATGGAGATCGTCGGCTATTTCCGCATGGTAATTGCCTGCCAGGGTAATCTTGAAATCCTTGTCGGCATCTCGTATCACTTTGATGGCGGCCTGCATGTCGGGCAAAGCGCGCTCATCCATAGAGATGGCTGTACGCTCGAACCATCCTTTCTTACGAAGATGGGCTGCGAAATCTTTAAGGAACGAGCCCCAGTATTCAGCATAAGCCGGCTCACCGGGTTTGGCATGGATATATTTAACGGAATTAGAAGCCTGGTCAAAATAGTCGAATTTCAATGCCCAAGGAATCATGGTGTAGCAACTGATAAGACCGTCGATACCAATCTCATCTATCATGAAACTCACCCATTTGTCGAACACAGTATAATCGAAGCTCCAAGTGCCATCCATTTTCTTCATGCGGAACACCATGCTATAATAGGGGTCTTCCGTCTGCGCATTCCACGGTCTGTCCATAATGGTGGTGGTGATGGCTTTTTGTCCGGCATCTGCCAGCATGCGCATGAGTGGCCGCATCAGGTCAAAATGCTCCTTGCTCCACAAAGGTACCCCATGATAGCGCGCCACCGCATACGGATTCTGCCACAAGTCGAGATGGTAATGCCAATCCTTCGGAGACGGCAATGTATGGTTGCGCACTTCAACTTGCAGGCGCAACTCTTGGGAAGGGTTACCTGCTGCCGACACAGTGAGTTTTCCTTGGTAGATGCCGGGGACAGCATCGGACGGAATCCATACATTTACCCAGATTGGCCGAGCAGACGCTGCCTGTACACGATGTAACGTGGGAGCATCGATGACATCAGCCACCATAGAAGAGTCCCACTCTGCTTTGTTGCTACGGTCGCCACAATTTGACTTACCTTTGGCACTGGGCTCGTCAGTCATGACATAGCGCACAAAAGCTGGTTTGATGGCAGATGATGGAATGATGTTGCGACCACAACGCAAGTCGCTTACCTTTACTTGAAGGTCTCGAAGTTCATCACGCGTCCACAACAAGGCCTGGGCATTGACACGTTCACCCTTCCATCCTTTCAGACGAATAGCCATTTGCTTCTTGAGGGTGGGCACATTGAGTTTGGCATAACGCTCGTCGACAGACGCCCAACTGAGTTGCAGTGTTGCCGGCACACGATTCCAGACTTCTACACCGTCGTAGGACTTTCCATCTGTACGTTCTTCATACACTTCACGCTCGCGCTGGGCATTCACCACAGCGACAACAGACAACAGGATCGTCAAAAGTAATAATCTTCTCATATTTTGTTTCTTTAGGTTTTATCACACAGAGATACCGCAAATCGAAAGCAGCGACATCAAGCTTGCTTGAATGCGATGCTGAATTCTCGAGCCAACGAGCGCAGAGATGTCAAGTTTGCTTGAACGCTATGCCGAGTGCAGCCGAGATTCAACGAAGTTAGATGCAACTTATCTTTTGCAAAGATAAGAAAATTTTCTTGGCTTTACGCTGATAACTCCGTATCTTTGCATAAAATTTATGCAAATGAAGCAGTTTACCGTCGTCTGTCTTCTGGCTGCAGGTCTACTGACAGGATGCCACACGCCACATCGGATTGTTGCCGTGGAGGGGAGCCGTATACACATTGACAGTTGCTTTGATGGCAAACTCCCACAAGAGGGGGTGACCTTTTTGACACCTTACAAGAATCAAGTGGATGCTTCCATGCAACCCGTGGTGGGCTATACAGAGACTTATATGGAAGCCGACCGACCCGAAAGCAGACTCTCAAATCTTTTGGCCGACATACTGGTATGGGCCGTGCGGCAATGGGGCGAAGAGCCAGACTTTGCTGTCATCAACATAGGGAGTATTCGGGCTGCTTTGCCCAAAGGACCCATCACAAGAGGAGACGTGCTGGCCATGTCGCCTTTTAATAACCGTTTGTGTGTACTCACCCTATCGGGGGAAAGAGTCAGAGAACTCTTTCAACAGATTGCTGCGGCAGGAGGTGAAGGAGTGAGCCATGGGGTGCACCTGCTGATTACAAACGATGGTCGTTTATCTGCAGCCACATTGCACGGCAAGGAGATTGACCCGAAGGGAGCCTACCGCATTGCCACCATCGATTATGTGGCGGAGGGCAACGACAAGATGGAAGCCTTCAAGGCTGCCACCCAGATGATGTCGCCACAAAGTGAAGACAACAATATAAGTTTGGTGATTATAGACTATCTACGGGCACACCAACCGGTGCACAACGCTATAGAGGGACGTGTTGTCATGCAGAAAGGAGAAACAAAATGAAGGTCAAATGGTTGGCAGCTGGTTTTATGGCATGGTGTGGTGTCCTGACTGTTGCGGCACAAACAATTACCATTCTGCATACCAACGATACGCACAGCACCGTAATGCCGCTGAACAAGCATCTTGCCGATACGTTGTTGGCCGGGAGAGGTGGCTTCCTGAGAAGGTGGGCGATGATAGAGGAGGAACGGAAGGAAGACCCGGACTTGTTGGTTTTCGATAGCGGTGATTTCTCACAGGGTTCTCCGTATTATAGCTTGTTTCATGGCGATGTGGAAGTTGGCCTGATGAATGGCATGGGGGTGAATGGGTGTACGATAGGCAACCATGAGTTTGACTATGGTTTGGAGAATATGGCACGTCTTTTCCGGATGGCACATTTCCCCATCATCTGCTCCAACTACGAGGTGCAGGGCACTCCGCTGGAGGGTTTGGTTACACCTTATTATATATATAAGGTGAAAGGTGTTCGGATTGGCGTATTCGCGCTGGCTCCTCAATTGGACGGACTGGTGCCCCATAAGTATTACGGCAAAGTGGTATTTCATGACCCTGTTCAAACGGCAAGGCGGATGGTAAAGTTGCTACGCAAAAAGAAACGATGCGACATGGTGATATGCTTGTCGCATTTGGGTTGGATGGAGGATGATACGGGCGATCAGTCCTTGGTGCGCCAAAGCAGGGGGATTGACTTGGTGTTGGGCGGTCACAGCCATACGTATTTCAACGGCCTGCGTTACGTGAAAGACTTGGACGGAAAAGAGGTGCCCATCGACCAAAACGGCAAACATGGCATTTATGTGGGTAAGATTGTGCTAACCCTCAAACGAAAATAGGCCACCTCCCAAATGTCCTATCATGGAGCATGCGAGAGATGGCCTACCCTCCGATAGACGGAAGATGTTATTTCAAATGTTTCTTGAGCATTTTGCCCAATTTGAGATAGCCGGCTTCACAAGGATGCAGACCGTCTTTGGTGAAGGCTGCGGGATCAATTTTTCCAGAACCATCTGGCAACAGCAGACAGGAATTAAGATCGACGAGTTCTGTCTTGTCATCAATAACGAGTTTCTGCTCTAACAACTTGTTGATGCGGGCTACCTTCTTCTCACGATTGCGTGCCGGATAAATCTTCAACACATGCAACTGTGCCTGAGGCTGACGTTCACGAATCAGACGGGCCAGGTCGGCCACACCCTGCGCAATGTCTTCTTCCTTATCAGCATAGTTGTTGATACCTATCAGGAGGCAGATGTGTTTCGGGCTGCAACCTTCCAACTCACCATGGAAAATTCGCCAGAATACATTCTCGATACGGTCCCAACCAAAACCCATGTTGGTGACACGACGCTTGCCGAAGGTCTTCTCCCAAGCCGACAAGCCATTATTCACGCCATAAGCTGGATTGCCTCCCCAGAAATGGGTAATAGAATTGCCAATGAGCAGAATTTCGGGATCGGTGGTACGATTGAGTTCCAACACTTTGTTATGACGGATGCGCCACTCATAGCAACCATCTCTGCGCTGGGTAACAGGAGGATAACGTTTGTTGGCTGTATCTTCCGGCAACATCTCACGAATCTTCTTCTCATAGGCATCTGCATACAGGCGGCAACCGGTATCGGTAGGATGTGAGCCTTCTATCATATCATCCTCAGAGAATTTGATTTCATCTTTCGACAGGTAAAACAGGTTGGCAACACCCTCGGCCTTCAACTGCTCGTAAGCCTTGCGGAAGGCTACATTGCCACGCTGGTATTTGGCATTGACGTTAGCTCTGAAAATGCTGTCAGGAATGGGATGGCATTCTACCATCAGAATAGGCACCTGACTCTTACTGCGCAGTTTACGCACACCAGCAGTAGCACGTTTGATAATCTCATCGGGTGCAAAATTGAAACTGTTGGGCATAGGATCGAGGATAAAGGCACGAGCGTCTATCTCTGACAACATATCGAAGACTTCCGGCTCCATACGTGCAGAACCTGAAAAACCTAAGTTGATGATGGGATATTCTAATTCGCGCTCCACGATATTGGTAATCATCATACCGGGACGAGAGGCAGAGGCTCCTTGGATAATGGAACTGCCATACACGACTATCGGACGCTCAAGCGACTGCGGAATGAAATGGAAGTCAGCACCTTTGTCGATACCAATCTCCAGATATTTCAGTGTGTTATAACCGGGCAGGTACAACGTGTACTCTATGCCTCTCGACTTATAACTGGGCACCGTCAAATTCGACCATTCATAAGTAATGGTGTCTTTTTTCCAGGAACCCATACCATGAATGCCTATCCAATGAGTCTTGCCATCTGCGGTCTTGCCATAAAGGTCTACTCCTGAATGCCCCATGGGAGGCATGTTCTTCATCCAGGCACCAGCTGTTTCCACGCCAAAACGAACACGAATAGTCTTAGAGGTAGAGCTAAACCGAATATGCATTCCCGCTCCTTGCTTCGACAGGTTCCACACGTTTTTGGGCAAGGTGGCCTGAAAACGATCGGGAATACGATGGTAGGTTTGTCCCATCTCTGCGTTCCATGCTCTGCCGCTGATGCAACATTCCGGTTCCGCCATGGGATTCTTCCACTCTACTTGCGCACTTAACTGCATGCTGGCTATGAAAGCCAACAGAAGAAGATAATAATGTTTCATACGTTTGATTTTTTATGGTGATTTAAAATTACATTGTTTTCATTGGTTGGTGAATCGCTACTGTTATTGGATGATTGGCTGTATCTCGCCTATTCAAAATAGAAACTGAGTACAATCATCTTGGTATGTGCCTCACACACCGATTTGGCATAAGGCAGTAGTTGCTTGTCCTTCAATTTATCGGCATGTTTGGTGTCGAGGGTATTCGTTAGGCTGAAGAGGAATTTCAATTCCGGACGCAGTTTGAAGAAAGGGAAATAGAGGTCACAGCCCACACCTACTTCCGCATACACGTCTCCTTTCTTGAGTTTTATGATGTCATCATCTTTCCCACTCAGGTTGAGCATAGGATTAACACCTGCCAAAAGGTAAGGTCGATGGTTATTGAAGCGTGGGGCAGCAAACAAAAGTTCAATGGCAGAAGAAACATAGATGCTTTTTAAATCCTGGTAGCGCACCGTTGGCACAGCTCCATCTGCAGGTGATGAATAGTTACGAAAGGCAAGGTGGCGATTGCCAAAATACAGGGCAGGAACTACACGCAACTGAAAATGCCTGCTCAACCGTGCCTCGGCAAGTACTCCTACTGTCAACCCAATATCATAGCGGTCTTGGTCAGCGGTAATCACTGTCTCCGAAACCGTACCGTCTTCTTGTATCAAAGAAACTGGACCCACATTCACAAGTTCTATATCTTGCACGTGGCTGCCTACCAGTATACCAAAATGTAGAGGGCGCAAATCGGTATAGGGTCGGTTTTCAACCTTTCTCTGTTGAGCTTGTAAGGGCATACAGCAGAGTGTGACAAGCAGTAGAGTATGTATATATCGTTTCATTGACTACAAGGATAACGTGCGAGGTTAAAAGTTATTGCGCAACTTATTTATTTCGAAATCATATAAATAATCTAAATATCATTCACTATTTATAGGTATATGAAAATTAAATTGTACCTTTGCAACAAACATCAATGGGTAGTTTCCACCCTGTATGGTATATATTATTAACAAATAAATATTTTG
>CAMAMZ010000064.1 GCA_945837185.1 uncultured Bacteroidales bacterium
ACGGCTGTCGTAATTGATGTCGGAAGAAAGGCTGTCCCAGTTTCCATCGAAAGCCAAGCCTAAAAGGCGACCCTTTCCATCGAAAACAGGAGAACCTGAGTTGCCTCCGGTAATATCGTTATTGGTAAGGAAGCAGAGGTGCAGCTTACCCGTTTCGGCATCCTGGTATTTGCCAAACTGTGGGGCGCTGAGCAATTGGTGCATGATAGGCTCGGCAAAATAGTCGGGATTGTTTGTGCCCCGCTCCATCTTGCTGACAAGGCTGCTTGCCTCGGTGTAGTAGCCCGATGGCTTACCAGCCAGCTCAAACTCCTTGACTTGTCCGTAGCTCATGCGCATGGTAGAGTTGGCATCTGAATAATGGGGCAACTCTTCCTCCATACGCAGCTTGGCGGCACAGAGATAACGTTCCTGCGTTTCTATACTGTCGTAGGTGGCCTGCAGGTCGACACGCAGCTGTGCGTCCATCTCTAAAAGGTCGAGACCGAACTGCACACCGGGGTCTTTCTTGTAGGCTTTCTTATGGAAATAGAGTTTGGCACCCGGCTTCATAAGCAAGGAACGGTCGTAGAGATAATCGACATAAGCCGCATAGTCGCCACCAAAATCTTTATCGATGGTTTGGTAGAATTTGGGCAGATACTGCGGTTCTACCTGTTCACGATAGTTGCGCATGAGCACGGCCAGCACCTCTTTGTCGAGCGCAGCATCCCATGAATTGCTGTTATCTTCGAACTCCACATATTGCTTCTTAGGCTTGTCCTTGGGACCTTTCACCTCGATGCGGTGCAACCGCAAAGAGCGGTCGGCAAGCTCGTTGACACGATAGAAACTCTCTCTGAAATACAAGCGATTCTTCATGGAAGCAAAGCGCTTGTTGTAAAGGCGTTCCATGACATCGAAATCCAGTTTGCCTTTGAGATAGCCCGTAGCGTCCATCCACTGGCGTATGCGTGCCTCATAGGCCTGTTTCTGCCCGATGATACCGATACTGTCGATACATTTGTTCATGCCAATGGAGTTTTTCCAATAGTTGGCACTCTGGGCATATTTGGAATCGTATTTGATGCGTACGGCCTCATCAGCACGCATGTGGCGAATCATCACAGCCTGCTTCACACCTCTCACCTGTGCTCGGGGTGCATTCTGCGCATCGCGTCGTTCGCGGATGCCATACGATGAAAGGTAACGGTTGGTCAGTCCCGGATAACCCATGGTCATGGCAAAGTCACCGGGCTTGTAGCCGTCTTGCGAAAGAGGAGCCCAATGCTTGGGATGGTAGGGCACATTGTCTTTGGAATAAGGTGCCGGACCGCCTGTCTTAGGATCGGCATAGATGCGGAACACGGAGAAGTCGCAAGTCTGGCGAGGCCACATCCAGTTGTCGGTTTCACCGCCAAACTTACCCATCGACTTGGGAACGGTGAACACCAGGCGCACATCGGGAAAGTCCTGATAGGTTGTGGCATAATAACGGTTACCCTCATAATAGGGGTCGATGTTCACGCGGTAGCTGGCATCGCGCTGCTTGGCCTCAAGGGTATAAACATGCTGGAGCGAGTCGAGCACCTCTTCCTTACGCTCACCGGTAAGGTTGTTGATGCCCAATGCCATGACCGCATCGGTTACATCACGCTGTTCGATCATGAACGACACGAACAGGTTTTCATTGGGCAACTCTTCGGCATAGCTCTTAGCATAGAAACCGTTGAGCATATAGTCGTGTTCAACGGTGGAATGGGAGCGGATAGCATCGAAACCACAATGATGGTTGGTAAACAGCAGACCATCGGGCGAGACAACCACGCCACTGCAATAGCCTCCGAAACTCACCACAGCGTTCTTGATGGCATCGGGACTGCTATAGAGCGAAGCATAGGGCAGTTGGAAACCTTCTGTCTGCATCGTCTGGTAAATGGCCTTCGGCAAATCGTAGAGTGTCCACATGCCTTCGTCGGCCATGGTGCCTTGAACAGCCGGCAAAGCGGCAACAAATAGCGATAAGATTCTTTTCTTCATTCTTTTTATAACGGATTTAATGTTTGCTGAAATACTTCCCTACAACCGGCAGTTTGGCAAGGGGAAAGTCATGATACAGGATATGGGCGATGAAAAGCAGTAGCAAGCCACTGTTCACCAACAAGGCCCCTGCCATGGGGAGATAGCGGTTGGCATAACTCATGGCGATGGCAAAACCAGCGGCAATCAACACATAGCAACCAATAGACTTTAACGGATAGGCGATAGGATATTTGCGCTGACCTACGACATAAGACAACACCATGGCGGTACCATAGCCTGCCACACCGCCCCAAGCACAAGCCATATAGCTATAGCGGGGCACTAACCACACGTTGACAGCCACAAGTACCAGGCATCCTATGCCAGAGAACCAGGCTCCATAGATGGTTTTGTCTATCAGTTTATACCAAAACGAAAGGTTGAAATAAATGCCCATCATGATTTCTGCCGCCATAACAATGGGCACCACCTTCAAACCGGGCCAGTAGCTTTCATCACGTATAATATAGCGCAACACATCGAGATAGCCTATCACCATGAGAAAGGCCAACAGGGTGAAGATAATAAAATATTTCATGGCCTGGGCATAGGTGTCACGGTTGTCACGGTCCTTGGCCTTACCAAATACAAAGGGCTCATAGGCATAGCGGAAAGCCTGCGTTATCATGGCCATAATCATGGCTATCTTGGCAGCGGCACCATAGATGCCCAACTGTGTCTGGGCGTCGTTGCCCACATAGAGATAGGGGAAGATAATTTTGTCGAGCGTTTGGTTGAGGATGCCTGCAATGCCCAACAACAGGAGAGGCCAGGTGTAGCGCAACATACGTTGCCACAGCTGTCGGTCGAAACGGTAAGGGAAACCTGTAAGCTCTTTATAGAAACAGAGCAGCACAACCGCTGTGCACACTAAATTGATGTAGAACACCATACCCACATCGAGGGTGAAATGGGCATCATACAAGCCCCAGGGATTCAGCTGCAATGCCGGCAACACCAAGAGATAAAGCAGGTTGAGGGCAATGTTGAGCAGGATGTTCACCAACTGCAGCGTGGCAAACTTCAAGGCCTTACGCTGATAGCGCAGATAGGCAAAAGGAATGGCTTTAAAGGCATCGATGGCCACACATATAAACATAACAGCCACCCAACTGGGGTGATCGGGATATTGCATGAAGGTGGCTATCTGGGGCAGGAAGGCGAGCACCACAGCTATGAACAGGCAGGAGGTGGCACCCACTGCCATAAGGGTAGTGGCATACACGGTGAGAGGCTTCTCCTCTGTTTTGTTGACGAAACGGAAAAAGGTGGTTTCCATGCCATAGGTAAGCACCACCATGAGCAACGCGGTATAGGCATAGATATTGGTGACCACACCGTATTCACCGCCTCCCGCCACGAAAGCAGCTGTTTGTATCGGTACAAGCAAATAGTTGATAAACCTGCCTGCAATACTACTGATACCATAGATAGCGGTATCCTTGACCAGTGATTTGAGATTTGCCATAAGCGTGAGAAGAAATCAGAAGAACAGATAAGCAATGGCTATGGCCGCGATGATTCCTGCCAAATCAGCCAAAAGTCCGCAAGGCACGGCATGCCTTGTCTGTCGGATGCCTACACTGCCGAAATATACGGCCAGAATATAGAAGGTGGTATCGGTTGAACCTTGGAAAATGCAGCTCAACCTACCCACAAAGGAGTCGGCGCCATAGGTGGTCATGGCATCAACCATCATGCCGCGTGCACCTGAACCGGAGAGGGGTTTCATGAGGGCTGTAGGCAAGGCCGGCACAAACTGCGTATCGCCACCACATACCTTCACGGTTTGTGCCACCACATCAACCAATACATCCATGGCTCCCGAGGCACGGAACACACCGATGCCCACCAGGATGGCCACCAAATAGGGAATGATGCGCACTGCGGTGGCAAAGCCGTCCTTGGCACCTTCAATAAAGGCTTCATATACATTGATGCGTTTGCGCACTCCTGCCAAGATGAATGACACGATGAGCGACATGAGCAGCACATTGGCCACGGAACTGCTCATCACATTCATCTCTTCCTTATCAAGCTGACCAAAGCCCCAAATGGCCAAGGCAACCAATAAAACCAAGCCACCTAAGGCACCCACCATGACCTTATTCAAGAGGTTGATGCGTTGGTAGGCCGCTGTAATGAGAATGCCGGCCACCGTGGAGCAACAGGTGGCCAACAAAATAGGAATAAAGATGTCGGTAGGCTGGACAGCCCCCATCTGTGCACGATAAACCATGATAGACACAGGGATGAGGGTTAGTCCGGAGGTATTGAGCACCAAAAACATGATCATCGGATTGCTGGCCCGCTCTTTATGGGGATTGAGTTCCTGCAACTGCTCCATGGCTTTCAATCCCAAAGGGGTGGCGGCATTGTCGAGTCCCAGCATGTTGGCAGCAATATTCATGAAGATGGAACCTGTTACAGGGTGCCCTTTGGGAATATCCGGAAACAGGCGTACAAAGAGTGGGGATAGCCATCGTGCCAAGAGGTTCACAACGCCTCCCTTTTCGCCTATCTTCATAACACCCATCCACAACGACAGCACACCGGTAAGCCCCAAGGATATTTCAAAGGCCGTTTTCGACTGCTCAAAGGTAGCATTCATCATAGCCGGGAACACTTCCACATCGCCCATCAGCAACAAGCGGAAAAGGGCAATGCCAAAAGCCACTATGAAGAACGCTATCCAAATGTAATTGAGTACCATACCTTATTTATATATACGTGCGCGAGGGCTACTTAACGGTCTCCCTGCGCTCACGAATCAGTTTGATCATCACCAGCATCTCCTGGTAATGTGCCTTGGCCAATCCGGTAGAAGCAGCTTCCTGTGCCTGCACATACTGGGCAATCTTGTCTAAATGCTGCAACACGTAAAGCGTCACGTCGGAACCTTGCGCACTGTAAATGGTCGATGCCTTCACCAAAGCCCCCTGTAAAGTCTTGCTACCGGAAGAAGGTGCGTTGGCGGGTGCCGGGTTAAGCACATCGTTGAGGGTTTGCAAGTAATCTGCCTGCAAGTTGCGACGCAATTGTGCCTGCATGGGCGTATTGTCGGCAAACGACTTCCATACCTGTTGCTGCAGGGCATCGAGATACGCGTCGAGCTGCAGGGCATTGGGTGAGGAGAAAGAGTCGTTATAGATACGGGCTAGGACTGTAGGCTTCAGCAGGGCGCCGAGGGCCTTGCGCTGCATTCTGGGAATCTCTATCGCCACATTGAAGCCCGTCTTCTCTGTTATGTCGGTAGGATAGAGCCACAGCGGAGCCTCAAAGACGTTGCGGCCCACCCAGTCTACAACCGACAAACCCTTACTGCCGGGAGCCACTTCCACAGGAATGGAACCAGGCATATTGTTGAGGTAGTGTCCGCCAATATTCTTCAGCACATGACCCAGATAACGGTTCATCTGGTCGAGCACGCTGAAATACATCGTCCTGAGATCATCGTAACGGTCATCGCTCTGCTTGGTCCACTTGAGCAGGTTTGCCACTACACGCTGCAGGTTCTTCACACCATAGTCGCTGGCCTTCATACTGTCGTCGCCCAAATCCTCCGTCTGTGAGCGTGGGTCTTCATCTCTGCCTTCACCAGAGAACCAGCAACGAGGATGCGTTGCCAGGAACTGTGTTGTTTCCTTGCGCATAGCCTCCTGCTCAGCATATTCGTCCTTAAACTCCGGACGATAGGTGTAACCCCACTTGATGGCCCACTTGTCGTAGTCGTTGATGCGTGGGAACAGTCCTTTCGGGCCCACTTTGTCTTCGGGTTGGGCCACATAGTTGAAACGAGCATAGTCCATGATGGAGGCAGTATGCCCATATTTCTCCACCCATTGCTTGTCGCGCAACTTCTCCACCGGCGTGGCATGGCTGGCACCCATATTATGGCGCAAACCCAAGGAGTGACCTACCTCATGAGAAGAAACAAAACGCACAAGCTCACCCATCAGCTTCTCGTCAAACTGCATGGTCTGGGCACGCTTGTCGAGCGGACCGCATTGGGTCATGTACCATTTGGTAAGCAGATTGGTAATGTTATGATACCAGCACACATGACTTTCCATAATCTCACCGCTACGGGGATCAGACACATGAGGACCATAGGCATTCTCCATTTCGGTAGGCAGATAACGCAACACGCAGAAACGGGCATCTTCCATGCTCATGTTCGGGTCGTTGGGCCACTCCCTGCCTTGAATGGCATTCTTGAAACCGGCAGCTTCGAAGGCCTCATTCCAGTCATTGATACCTTGAATGAGATAAGGCACCCACTGCTTCGGTGTGGCAGGGTCGATATAGTAGATGATAGGCTTCACGGGCTCTACCAACTTACCGGCCATATAAGCCTTCACGTCTTTCGGCACCAAGCGATAACGGGCTATCATCGACTCCCGCTGTGTCTTGCGCTGTGTGTCGCTGAAACGGGTGAAACTATTCACGAAATAACCCACTCGACTATCCCACAAACGGGGGCGCATCGGCTCCTTCGGCAACAGCAATATCGAGGTGTTCATGCCCAAGGTAGCCACACCCAGTTGCCCTGCAGGTGAATTGCCATTGGCACCATAGGTGCGTGTGGTGGCCACTTCAATATTGATGGGGAATACCTTCAAGGTGTCGATATAGGAACGGTTGCCCATCAAGCCGCTGAGCCTCGTGGGACCAGGCATCTGACCAGGACCTGTCGACGCTGTAGCCATCAGCTTGTTGTCGCTCAGGAACAAGCTGGTCACTTCAATCATGCTCATCGCCTTGTCGGGGTTGGTACCGATAATGCGGAAGCTGCCCATCACAGGATCGACAGTTGACTTCACCAGTGTTTTCGCAATGCGGTTCGTGCTGTCGGCAAACTGCGACAAGACGTAGGCACGCAAGAACATCGTCTTGTCATCGCGCTTCTCAAAATAGATGGTCGACTCGTTCACCTGCTCACCGGCATACTTTCCCAAACCCTGAGGCACTGAGGTGTAGCGGGTGACACAAAGCAGATGGCGATGGAGCATGGAATCAGGAATCTCAAAATACCATTTGTTGTCGATATGGCGCACCGTGAACAAACCCTTCAACACGGTGCCACCCTTCTTCACCAATTCTTCATACTCGTTTTTCTTTTTAGGCGCTGCGGGCTTCTTGGCAGCTACAGAATCCTTTCCGGCCTTCAGACTGTCGGCAGGCTGTACGGCCTTGCCCTTTGCAGTCTTTGGTTTCCTTGGCCCCTGCGGCTTTTCTTTCTTGCCGTCCTGCTGCACCATTTGCCACACTCGTTGTACAGGCAAGGCTGCTCCTGCACTCCCTGCCAACAGCCACGCAAAAGCGTAGGCCATCCATTTGCGATGTTTTCCCATTTTTTTGTAATTTCGTTAATATTGTGTGCAAAAATACAGATTTGTCGGCATATTCAGCATAATAATCGGAAGAGATTCTAAAAATTTATATATCTTTGCACAAAATATTTACTTTAAATCCCACACCATCATGAGAATATCGCTGTTTCTGCTCTTGTTGCATCTTGTTATCCCTATGACTGCCACTGACGGTGCACCGCAACGCCATTTGTTTTTACAACCTCCATCGGCAGCACGCCCTCAGGTATGGTGGCATTGGATGAATGGCAACATTTCTGCGGAAGGTATTCGGAAAGACCTGCTATGGATGCATGAGATAGGCATAGGAGGCATCCACCTGTTTGATGCCAACCTCAGCACCCCCCAGATTGTGCCGCAACGCATCGAATACATGACAGCACCCTGGCAATCCTGTTTCCGCCAAGCCATTCACATGGCCGACTCGCTGCAGATGGAGGTAACCTTACCCACAGCAGCAGGCTGGAGCAATACCGGTGGTCCTTGGGTTACGCCTGAGGATGCCATGAAACGCATCACTTGGCGCGACACCCTGCTCATGGGTGGACAGACGCATCACTGTGCCTTGCCCGCTCCCTATACGGTGAGTGGCACCTACCAGCAGGTGCGTAGCGTGAAACGTTCCAGACAGGTGCCTTACTACCGCGACCTTTATGTGCTGGCGCTGAGAACACCCAACGAAGAAGTCAACATGTGCGACATGGTAGCGCAGGTGCAGGCACACAAGGGTACTTTTCAGGCAGCCCTGTTGTACGACGATGATTT
Source organism: uncultured Bacteroidales bacterium (assembly GCA_945837185.1). Lineage (GTDB taxonomy): Bacteria > Bacteroidota > Bacteroidia > Bacteroidales > Bacteroidaceae > Prevotella. The sequence continues at coordinate 8,199 of CAMAMZ010000064.1, forward strand.
GGAGACGATGCAGCAGCTGCCTGCCGAGCCGAAACAAGGCAAGGCTTGGCTCTCCCTCACCCTGCATAAGGCTTACTGCATCAAAGCCATACAGTTGGCTACCAGTCCGAAGATGGGCGACTGGGCCATAGAACTCTACAATCCCAAGAAATACCTTGAAAGCAGTCAAGACGGCATACACTTCACCAAGGTGTGCGACATTCCCAATGGCTACGCCCCTCTGCAAACACTTTCCATTCCTCCCACCACAGCACGCCACTTCCGATTGGTGTGCCAATGTAAGAAAGGATCGGTGGGCATCGCTGAGCTTAAACTCTGCACTACCGACCGTGTGCATCATGCCGAGGAAAAGGCAGGATTTGCAGGGGTGATAGATATTGCCCTGCAAACCACGCCACAACATGCCTTGGGCACTCCCTTGCAGGAGGTGTTAGACATCACCTCGCATGTGGATGCACAGGGCAATCTGCACTGGCAGGCGCCCGAAGGGAAATGGCATATCCTCCGTTTCGGCTATGCCCTGACGGGAAAGGAGAATCATCCGGCTTCTCCGGAGGCCACCGGACTGGAGGTGGATAAGTACGACAGTGCTGCCGTTCATCGTTATTTCGAACATTATTTGGCCATCTACCAACGCCTGTTGGGTGACAGCTTGATGGGGAAACGCGGATTGAGGGCCTTGCTCATGGACAGCTATGAAGCGGGCTTTGCCACCTGGACTTCCCGTATGCGCGAAGCCTTCCGCAACCGTCGGGGCTACGACCTCCTGCCGTGGTTGCCTGCCATGGCCGGCTACATCGTAGAGAGCCCTGCGGCTACCGACCAGTTCCTTTACGACTATCGGCAGACACTGGCCGACCTGATAACAGACAATCTCTTCCGACAGACAAACGACATCGCCCACAGGCATGGACTGCAACTCTACGCCGAGGGTATGGAAGACAAGCGTCCTTTCATAGGCGATGGCATGCTGGCAAAGAGCTTCTGCGATATTCCCATGGCAGCCCAGTGGGCACGTTCCGGCATGTATCCTTTCAAGCAGCATACGTTTGTATCGCAACAGGCCGACATGCGGGAGTCGGCTTCTGTGGCGCACCTTTATGGCAGACCCTTGGTGGCTGCCGAAACATTCACTGCCTACGGACCGGAGCGAAAAGACAGCAGTGCCTATAACTTCTATCCCGGCAACTTGAAACAGGTTGCCGACTTAGCCTTTGCCTCGGGCATAAACCGTGTCGTTATCCATGAAGTGGCGCACCAACCCTCAGACAATCATCGGCCGGGACTCACCTTGGGTATCTACGGACAATGGTTCTCACGCCATGAAACATGGGCTGCACAGGCACGCCCATGGATTGATTATTTGGCTCGCAGCAGCTACCTGCTGCAACAGGGTACAGCTGTTGCCGACATCGCTTATTTCTATGGCGAAGAGAGCAATGCCGCTGCCCGCTATGGCAAGAAACTGCCTGCACTGCCATCGTCGGTGGCCTACGACTTTGTGAATCCCACCGCACTCACCCAACTGCTCCATGTCGAGAATGGCAAACTTACTACCGCTTCGGGCATGCGCTACCGCCTGTTGGCACTCGACCCACAGGCCAAAGTTCTCAGCATGCCCACCTTGCAAGCACTGCATCGCTTGGTGCAGGAAGGGGCCATGCTGTGTGGCAATGCCCCTATAGGCAGCTTGGGACAAAGGTGCGACACGGTGGCTTTCCGGCAGTTGGTGGCAGACATCTGGCATCGAGGCCGTAGCAACGTGTTCCCATCCAAGGCCCTCACCACACTGGTCGACTCACTTTTCTTGCCCGATGTGAGTTGCTACAACATGGACTCCATCCGCTATGTACACCGACAAACCGCTGAGGCCGACATCTACTGGGTCAACAACCGCTCCACACGTACCTGTTCCGATGTGTTCCGCTTCCGCCTCACCGGCAAACGCCCTATGCTATGGCATCCCGTGAGCGGTAATGTGACACCTATAAGCTATTCCATTGGCACCCAAACCACGTATGTGCCACTCACGCTGCAACCGGGCGAAGCGGTCTTCATCGTTTTCCATGGTAAGCCTCACAAGGATTTGCGGCACACGGAACCTGCGCCCCAAGGCATAAGCCGGAAGCTATGCTTTACAAAGCCCTGGACCGTACAGTTCCCACCGGAGAGTGGTGCTCCCTCCTCTATTGTGCTCGACAGTCTGCGCTCCCTCTCTGCCCTACCCCTTTTGGCACGAGACACCACGATGGCCCACAACATCCGCTATTTCTCGGGCACCGCAACCTACCACAACAGTCTGCATATCACAAAAACCGACACCCTCGGGTGCCGGTTCCTACTCCATCTGGGCCAAGTGGCGCACCTGGCCGAAATTATTGTGAATGACAAAACGATAGGCATACTTTGGACGAATCCTTTCTCCATCGACATCACATCAGCCTTGCGCGAAGGCGACAACACCGTTACCATCAAGGTGACGAACACTTGGAAGAACCGCCTGATAGGCGACCGCCTGCAACCCGCCAATGCCTCTCCTCACACGTTTACCTCCTATACGTGGAGCAAGAAACCCACCAAGCGTCTGGAACCCTCAGGACTGATAGGTCCGGTAGAGCTGCATGTCATAA
>CAMAMZ010000065.1 GCA_945837185.1 uncultured Bacteroidales bacterium
TATTTCGTAGGGTTGCTTATTTCGTAGGGGGTATCAGCAAAGAGCTGTCACCATAACTTAAGAAACGGAAGTTGTGCGACAAGGCATAGCTATATACCGCTTTCCAGTCTCCTTTCAGGAAGGCGCTCACCAGAAGCAACAAGGTGCTCTGGGGCTGATGGAAATTCGTTACCAGCATCCGAACAATCTTGTATTCATATCCGGGTGCGATGATGATCTGTGTACTGGCATGAAGGGCTTCCAGCTCATGGGCATCCAAATAGTGCAACAGATGGGTGAGAGCCTGTTCAACAGAAATGCCTGCCACCAGTTTGCCGTCTCTTCCATCCTCGTAGGGCTCCCATTGGTTCACATGCAACGCCTCTTCCGTACAGTCCGGATGGTAGTGCAACTTCACACCCATGTAATACAAACTCTCCAATGTGCGCACGCTGGTTGTTCCGACAGCTATGGCTTGGCAATGGTGCTTGAGCAGTCTTTCGAGGGTATGCCTGTGCACCACCACATATTCGCTGTGCATCTCATGACCGGCAATCTCTTCCGATTTCACAGGCTTAAACGTTCCGGCACCCACATGTAGCGTCACCTCATCGCGCTCTATGCCCTTGGCATCAATGGCACCCAGCACAGCATCTGTAAAGTGCAAACCTGCCGTTGGGGCTGCCACCGAACCTTTAATCTTCGAATAAACGGTTTGATAGGTTACCTTGTCGCTCTCTTCCGTGGCACGATTCAAATAAGGTGGAATGGGAAGCTCTCCCATCGACTCCAGAATTTCGGCAAAGCTCACATCAGCAGCATCCCATTCAAAAAGTACGGGGATATGGGTTCCGTTTGCCGATGCTGTAGAATTGGGCATACGCGTCACGGTAAGGGTGAAGCGGCAACCTTTCAGTTCCAATGTGCGACCTAAGCTACCCTCTTTCCATTTCTTCAGATTGCCTATCATGCAATGCCACACACAACGATGGCGTGCTTGAAATACCAACTCGTAATCTACCGGGTCAACAGGTTCCATCAGGAACAACTCTATCCGCGCACCTGTTTCCTTGCGGAAATGCATGCGCGCCTGAATCACCTTGGTGTTGTTGAACACCATCAGGGCTCCCTGCGGCAGATAATCGGTAAGATGAAAGAAGGTATCTTCGCTCACCACACCTTTATTATATATAAGGAGCTTGCTTTGGTCGCGTTGCGCCACAGGAAAGCGGGCAATACGGTCGTCGGGAAGGGTATAGTTATAATCGCTAATTCTTATATGTTGTGTATCCATATCATCATGCTATATTTGATTTCAAACTACTACAAGGCTTACAGCCCCCCTTCAGGAGAACGGGAATAGCACAGCCCTGAATAAAGCATAAAACACCGTGAGGCTCATCACTAAATAAACCACATCCAAATCGTCCAGACTATAGCCGGTAACCGTATATTTGGAGGAGATATAATGCAACGGAGAACTGATTTTGCGATAAATTCTGTAATAGAAATAGTAGGCCAAAGCACCTGTACACATGCCCCACACCAAACCTACCGCAATATCGCTGGGATAATGCAAACCTAAATACAAGCGTGTCCAGGCATTCACCAACGACCAACAGATCATAAACAATGCAAAGCGCCAGTTCCTGATCATCAAACTCATAAACATGGCTACCGTCATGGTATTGGCAGCATGGGCCGAAAAGAAACTGTATTTGTCGCCTCGCACATTGTTCACGATATCAATGGTATATTTCCAAATTGGGTCGTTCGAAGGACGCCACCTGCCAACCCAAGGTTTCACCAAACCATCGGTTACGGCATCGGCAAACAAGACAGCACCTCCCACGCAGGCCACCGCCAATGCTATCTGTGCCATCGTTTCATTGTTTCTAACCACTATATACAGCAATGCAACATACAACGGAATCCATGTGTAACCTTGCGTGAGTGAAAAGGCTACGCCATCAACAAACAAGGAGTGACTGTTGTTGAACCAATGCAACAACTCCCTGTCAAGTTGCGCTGTGAGGCATTCTGCTATCATACAAGCCTGCTTTTATATTCGTTCCACTTGCTGTGAAGGCATCCATCCTTCCCTGCCATCGGCCAGCTTGATGCCATACCAGCCTTTCATGCTGGTATCTGTAATAAACACCTTCGTTCCTTCGTGAATAATGAAATCATCACTACCCGTCTTCGAAGGCGTCTTCTTCACCGTAACGGTGGGCGCTATCACAATGGCTCCTGTACGATGGCTCATCAGTTTCTCCTGCTGATAGGCAAAATGAATGCAGCATAGCGACAACACCATCAGCACGGCAGCACCATAGAATCCTAACTTTCTCAAGGCTATGGGTGTGGCAAAGAGATAGAGCAATACAAGGATGAGGGCTATCACCGTGGTTATCAGACTGATGATGGCCCAACTGTCGACATGGGTCAGATTGACAACCGTGGCATACCATGTTTGGAAAAACATTTCGCCTTCGGGCGTTATCTTGTCGATGGTCTTGCTACGGGCAAACTGTAGATTGTAGCGTATATCCTCATCACCAGGCGAAAGCAGAGCCGCTCTTTCATAGGCAATGATGGCCTGTGTGATATTGTCGGTCTTGAAATATGCGTTCCCAAGATTGTAATACACATCGGCCGACACGCCTTGCTTGAGCAACTCTTGATAGTCCTTGATGGCCTGCTGGTAGTTGCCCTTTTTGTATTCTCTGTCAGCATTCTCCTTGGTGGTGTTGGCCGAAGCACTCCATGGCAGCATCATCATGAACAGGCCGAACAGGAGCATTTTCATCGCATCGTTCCCACCTTGTTTGCGCTTCTTCTTTTTCATGACATTCTCTATTTCCATGATGGCTGTCATAGCCGATTCAAATGTTTTGTTCATATTGCCCGATGGGTCGCCCGGAGCATAACGCTCAAACTCACATTCATCGAGTGCACCGATAAACTTGCCTATCGTTGCCTCATCCACCTGATGCGATGCAAGATTGTCGGAGATATTGTCGCGTGAGAGTTGCTCAACAGGCATATTCAGCTTGTCGCCCACATAGCCCCACAAAGCACGCAACACCTCATCGTAGAATGCGTTCTGCTGCCCTTGCAACAGCAGTTTCTTGGCTTTCTGCAAGCGTCGTGTGGCAATCTTATTGGCCTTCTTGCCCTTCATCTTCACCACATCGGCATGTGCTATGGCACGCTTGCGGAATATGATAAGCAAGGCAAAGAAAGCTGCCCAAGGCAAGAGTAGGCAACACCAATACATCGCACTCCCGAAGAAATAGTCATCCATGGCATGCAGGTCGGCATCACCCACGTGTAATCCACGAATATCCTGCATCTTTTCGTCAGCATAGTTGGTAATACTTCCTGAATAGCCATTGCCCTTGGCCACATTGAGGGTAAAGGCCTGGGTCTTTACCGTCTTGTAGGCATTCAGCGAAGTATCGTAGTAAGTAAGGGTTATGGGAGGGATGGTATAGGTTCCTTGGTTGCGGGGCACAGCCAGGAAATCATACACCATGTTGCCTTCCAAGCCATTGGCGGTGAGGCGTGTCTTGTCGGTTACCTTTGCATCATACTGTTCAAAATCCTTGGGAAATTGCACCACGGGCTGCTTGATGAGCTTCAGGTTACCATTTCCTCCCACTACGACACGAAGAGTAACCGGGTCGCCGGCTTTCACCTCCGTATTATTCAACTGGGCGGAAATATTAAACTTGCCCACTCCTCCCGAGAAGTCGGCAGGACGGTTGGGTAACGGAACAACCTCCACAGTAAGTCCCGGAGCCACAATATCGCGCTTCACCTCGATATATCCTGACCCACCATTGAAGAAAGCCTCAAAGGGGTCGACGGCACGATTCTCCTGCACCACGATGCCATGAAACGTTATACTGGGAATTTCGAGTTTTCCCGTCATCTGAGGATACATCACATACTGACTCCAAGTCACACAACGGTAAGGCTTGCCATTCACCTGTTCGATATGAAAACTCTTCTGCTGTGGCAACTTCACCTCTTGGGTGTGAAAACCCGTCAGGTCAGGCATCTTGCCCTCAAGCTGTGTCAAATCAACACGTGTAAATACCTTGTAGGTAAGCAGAATAGGTTCCTGCTCATGCACCTTCCTCTTGTTGGCACTCACCTTGATAAACAGGTCGTGGGGCGAGATGGCCGTACCCGCATTGCGTCGCCCATCCACATCATCTTCCTCTCCATGCATCTTGGGCGTACCACCTTGAGCACGTGCATTCCCACTCACCGTAATCTTGGTGGGCTGCGAACTGATTACCTTCCCACCAACCTTGGCATGGGCAGCAGGCACTTGAAACACACCCGCCTTATTGGCATAAAGCGTGTAGGTATAGGTGATAGACGACGAACTGCTGGCATGTCCGTTCACCATATTGTAACTCGACATGACAGAAGTGTAGGGGCCGGCAATGATTTCCACCTCATCGGTAGAGCGCATTCCCGAACGGAAGTCGTCTACATTCTGAGTGGTCACCTTATAGGAGATTCTAAAGTTTTCGCCTACCGACACTCTTGAGGGCGCAGTCACTTCTATATGCTGTGCCCATAATGCCAAGGTAAGGCAACAATTGATGATGGTTACTATATATCGTTTCATTCTTTCTTCTCTCTCTTTTACACGATGCACGCTTACCAGTTCTTCTGCAGGTTCCGCTTCGGAGGCTGCTGTGCAGCCTTCTTCAGGCGTTGCTGGGTAGCCTTTTCTTCCTGCATGGCAGCATTCAACAACTGCTCAGCATTCTCTTTACTCATATTCTCTTTTGCAGGAGGCTGTTTTTGGTCCTCTTTGTTCTGCTGTTGTTTCTCTTTATCCTGCTGTTTCTTGTTGTCGTCTTTCTTTTCCTTGTCCTTATCCTGCTGCTTTTTATCGTTGCCGTTCTGCTGGTTCTTTTGCTGTCGCATGCACAAGGCCAGATTATAGCGTGTTTCGTTGTCGGCAGGATTATTGCGCAAACTCTCCTTATAGGCCTCTATGGCTTCGGCAAACATCTGATGCCCCTGACAAATGACACCTATATTATGGTACGCCTTGGCCTTACGCTTCTTTATCGACTCCATCTTGCCTGCCTGCTGATACTGTTCAATGGCAGCAGAATCTTTCTGTTGCATCTGGAGCGCACAACCCAGGTTGTAGGCAGCCTGCGCATTAGCGTTGTTTTGCGACAAAGCCTTGCGATAGGCTGTTTCCGCCTTTGCATACTCCTGCTTGAAGTAATGGCGGTTGCCCTCACGAATCAATTGCCTGTCGGTTTGTGCCATGGCCACGGTAGCCATTCCCCAAATGCCGACACCGATAACAAATATCTTCTTTAGTACGTTCATTTCTTCTGAAATAACTTGATGTTCTTAAACAGCGGATTGCGCGCCTCTAACACACATACCTCAACGATGAGCAAAAGCAGCACTAACAAGCCCACGGCCTGAAACTGTTCATCATATTCACTGTAAATCACACTCTCCGTTTCACCTTTCTGCAACTTAGCCAAGGAATTGTTCAAACGCGTCTGAGCCTCACTTGTATTGTCAACATGAATATACACGCCACTACCGGCCTTTGCCACCTCCCTACACATCGTTTCGTTCAAGGCTGTCATTACAGTCTGACCCGTATTGTCGGTCATATAGCCTCCATCGCCTGTGGGAATAGGAGCTCCCTTGGGGTCACCCACACCGAGAATAAACACGTTGATACCTTTCTTATGGGCTTCCTTAGCCGCCTCTATGGCACGCCCCTCGTGATCCTCGCCATCGGTAATCACAATAATAGCCTTTCCCACCTTCTCCTGTTGCGTAAAGCTATGCATCGACAGTTCAATAGCCCTTGCCAAGTCGGTTCCCTGCGTGGCAATGAGCGATGGGTCTATCTGTTGCAGGAACATCTTGGCCGACACATAGTCGCTCGTGATAGGCAACTGCACAAAGGCATCTCCGGCAAACACCACGAGTCCGATACGGTCGTTGGTGAAGTTGTCTACCAAGTTTTCCACCAGCATCTTACTTTTATCCAATCGTGAGGGCACCACATCATTGGCCATCATCGAGTTAGAGATGTCGAGTGCAATGATGGTCTCAATACCATTCCGTTGCTCACGCGAAATCTTCGAACCCATCTGTGGGCGTGCCAACAGCAGGATGAGCAAGGTGAGGGCACTCAGCAAGAGAATAAACTTCACACGAGGCCTTGCCACCGAAGCGTCGGGCATGAGTTGCTTCAACAACAAAGGGTCGCCCAATCTCTTGAGTTTTGCTTTCCTGTGCCTTCCCGACAGCATACGGAGCAACACAAAGAAAGGAATGATGGCCAAGAGCCATAGATATTGCGGGTCTTCAAATCTAAACATTACGGTATACGTCTTAAAAGGGTTGTTCTCAGCAGTATTTCCAACAGCAAGCAAAGTATAGCTGCAAGGGCGAAGGGTTGGTAGGCCTCATAGCGTTTCGAAAAGCGCTTGATGTTCATCTTAGTCTTCTCCAGCTGGTCGATATCCTTATAAATATTCTTCAGTTCAGCATTGTTCGTGGCACGATAGAAATTGCCTTGGGTGGTAGTGGCAATCTCTCGAAGTGTCTTCGTATCAATTTCTACCGGTATGTTCACATACTGCACCCCTCCGGCCACAGGCATCGGATAGCGTGCCACCTTATTTGTTCCCACGCCAATGGTGTACACCCTGATACCAAGACTCTTTGCGATCTGTGCGGCAGTCATGGGCGAGATGTCTCCCATATTGTTGGAACCATCGGTAAGCAAAATCACCACCTTACTCTTAGCCTTCGAGTCTTTCAAACGTGAAACGGCATTGGCCAAACCCATGCCCACAGCCGTACCGTCTTGAATCAGGCCTCGGGCTGCAATATCTGTACGCACTCCCTGCAACATATTGAGCAAAGAGGTATGGTCGGCCGTCATCGGACATTGGGTGAAGGCCTCGCCCGCAAAGATGGTCAAGCCGATATTATCATCCGGCCTTCCGGAAATAAATTCCGCAGCCACCTCTTTGGCAGCTTCAATACGGTTAGGCCGCAGGTCTTCCGCCAACATAGATGTCGACACATCCATTGCCAGCATGATATCAATACCCTCCACCGACTTCTTGTCCCAAGCATTATGTGTTTGCGGACGTGCCATCACCACCACAACAAGCACGAAGCACACACACCGCAAGAACATAGGCAGGTGTATCAGCTGTTGCCGCCAACTCTTCGACGCATACATATAAGCGTAGGTATCGCTCATGCGCAATGTAGGCTCGCTCTTTTTCCTGTAAAGGAAATACCATAATATATAAGGTATCAGCAAGAGCAGCAACAGAAAATATTCTATATTTGCAAATTCCATACGTTATCTCAGTAATTCATACACACCATATACCACAAAGCCACACAGAGCCACAGCTGCCGCTGCCACCACCCACAACAGCACCTTTATCACCTTTCGGGTTTCATTCTGCTGCTTGTCTTCCTTACTCAATTGCGGTTTGATACGCTCTTCCTCGGGCATATCCTCACGCTTGGTTTGGTCAATGAACTTAATGGCGTGCACCAGATTCAAGTCATTCTCATTGAGCAAAGTGGCATACTTGGCAAATTTCACCAGGTCGGCTGTACGGAACAGGTCGTTCAACTCCTGTATCATCGTGGGGTCGCCCGTTTGCCGCAACTGCTCAATGATTTCTGCCGAGGTCATCTCCATAGCATTGAACCCAAAGCGCTCGAAAATATACTGTCGGAGGGTGTCGGTCAGTTCGGTATAATATGCCTTCTGGTCGTCGGAAGCCTGCAGATGCGAGGCCTTGATTTTGTCGATGGCCTTCATGGCTTTCTGATGGGGCAGCACACGCTTCACTATGCGTATAGGCATCACAATAGGCTTGTTTTGCTTGAGGCGCACATAGAGATACACCCAACTTGCCACGAGCAGCAGGAAGAGGAACGACATCCACATCATGGTGCTCCACTCATTCCAGTCGAAAGGATTCTGCTGCACCTCCTTAGGTGGAAAGAACTGGTTAGGGTGCAGGGTGTCCACATCCACCGTCAGCACCTTCAACGCTAAGGTATTACCGGCATACTCCTTTCCATCCACTTTCACCTTGATGCCCGGAATGGCATAGAGCTTCTCATCAAAAGAGGTAAGGGTGAGCACCTTTCCCGTGCGCACCCGTCCATCTCCCAAGTCGGTAGTATCTAAGTCGGCTACAGCAAGCACCTCTAATCCGGGCACCAGCATCTGTTGCGGTTTCCACTGGGGCCATACCGTAACAGCACCCTTGCGTGCCGACACACCCACCTCAAGTTGTGTCTGCTCACCTATTAATATACTGAGTGAGTCAATCTTCGTGTCTACCACCACCTGTGCGTGCAGCCCTGTAGCCACACCCACCAGCAGCATCCATAAAAGGGTTTTACAATATTTTATCATTCCCATTCTTTTCCTATCCTACCACCCTCTCCTATGCACCTCGTTGGGCAAAGAGGGTCATCATTCGCTTCACATAATCCTCATTGGTGGCTATCGACACCCAGTCAACATTGCTCTTGGCAAAGGTCTCTTTCAAATGTGCCTCCCGCTGCATCCAGTATTGGGTGTGCGCCCTCCGCAGTTTCTTGCTCGAGGTATCAATTACCATCTCATGTCCCGTTTCAGCGTCACACACCTTCAGCAAACCCACATCCGGCAGTTCCTTGGCTCTGGGGTCATACACCTGTATAGCCACCAAGTCGTGCTTCCTATTGGCTATCTGCACCTGTTTTGAGAAGTCTTTCCTGTCGTAGAAGTCGCTGAGCACAAAGGCCGTACATCTACGTTTCATCACGCGTGTCAGATTCTCCAGCGCCACACCCACATCCGTTCGTGTGCTCTGCGGTGTGAAATCCAGCATCTCGCGAATCATATAGAGAATATGTTTGCGTCCCTTCTTGGGAGGAATATATTTTTCAATATGGTCAGAGAAGAAGATAACGCCTATCTTGTCGTTGTTCTGTATGGCACTAAAGGCTAAGGTTGCCGCTATCTCTGTGGCCATGTCGCGCTTTGTCTGTACCTGTGTACCGAAATTCAGCGAACCCGACACATCAATCAACAGCATCACGGTCAGTTCGCGCTCTTCTTCAAACACTTTCACATAAGGATGATGAAACCGGGCCGTCACATTCCAGTCTATATCACGCACGTCATCGCCATACTGATATTCGCGCACCTCAGCAAAGGCCATACCCCTACCCTTGAAGGCAGAATGGTATTGACCCGCAAAGATATTGCTACTCAGTCCGCGGGTCTTGATTTCTATCTTCCTTACTTTCTTTATGATTTCCGATGTATCCATGGGCAACAGTCCCCTCTTTGTGCGTTAGGGCACCTCCACCTTATTAATAACCTGCGATACAATTTCCTCCGCTGTTATCTGGGAAGCCTCAGCTTCATAGCTCAGTCCGATACGATGGCGCAACACATCGTGGGCCACGGCACGCACGTCTTCGGGCACCACATAACCTCTGTGCTTGATGAAGGCATAGGCACGGGCAGCCTTTGCCAGGTTGATGCTGGCACGCGGACTACCACCAAAGGTGATCATATCCTTCAGATGCGACAGCTGATAACGGTCGGGATAACGTGTGGCAAACACGATGTCGGCAATGTACTGCTCAATCTTTTCGTCAATATACACTTGGTTCACCACCTCACGGGCCTGGAGAATCTCCTCGGCGGTAGTCACAGGGCGAACCTCTTTCCGCAGACCTGCCAGATTGCTACGAATGATGAGTTTCTCTTCCTCCAAAGAGGGATAACCTATCACCACCTTCAGCATGAAACGGTCTACCTGTGCCTCGGGCAACTGGTAGGTTCCTTCCTGTTCAATAGGGTTCTGTGTGGCCATCACCAAGAAGGGGTTGGGCAACAGGAAGGTTTTCTCACCTATCGTAACCTGATGTTCCTGCATGGCCTCGAGCAAGGCACTTTGCACCTTGGCCGGCGCACGGTTAATCTCATCGGCCAATACGAAATTGGCAAATACCGGACCCTTCTTCACCTGGAAGTTCTCATCCTTCTGACTATATATCATGGTTCCCACCACATCGGCAGGAAGGAGGTCGGGCGTAAACTGTATACGACTGTATCGTGCGTCAATCAACTGCGATAGGGTCTTGATGGCAAGGGTCTTGGCCAAACCGGGCACACCTTCCAACAGGATATGTCCGTCACTCAAGAGCGAAATCAAGAGTGTGTCAACAAGATGCTTCTGTCCTACGATGACCTGATCCATACCGGTCACCAGATTTGTTACAAACGTGCTTTGCTGTTCTATTCTATGGTTCAATTCACGGATATCAATAGCTTCTGCCATATTCTCTGTATTATATAGTTTTCAAAATCAGATGCAAAATTACTACAATTGACTTACAGAGGCGAAAGGAAGATTCTAAATTATATTAAAAACGAAAAATACAGCGCACAATTTAAGAAACTTTCAATGATTTGGCGCAGAAAAAGTGAATGGCATTCCGTTATAAAAAGGCTTGACTGAGTTTTTAGAGAAGATATACTTACTTTGCCGAGAAGATATACTTACTTTGCCGAGAAGATATACTTACTTTGCCCGAGAAGATATACTTACTTTGCCCGAGAAGA
>CAMAMZ010000066.1 GCA_945837185.1 uncultured Bacteroidales bacterium
TTACACAAAATCTATGGAAAAACCTCAAAAAAAAAGTGAAATGATACGATAATGATGAGAAACAAGGTGACGGTGGATGGTTTTCTCACCAAATTTATGTACATTTGTCCCATCAATAGAATCAATACAACAACGATTATGAATACAAAAAATCGGATAAGGTATCTCATACCAGCGGGTGCTTGTTTTCTTACCATCATAGTGCTCACCTATTATTATTTCTTCTCGGCTTTCTCGGCATCAACAACTACCCAGTATATCTTGGTCGACACCGATGACACCGCCGACTCTCTCTATGCCAAGATGCAGCCTTTCGCTTCCCGTCATGGCCTTCATGCCTTTCACACCCTGGCACAACACACAGCTTATGAGAACAACATTCAGACGGGACGCTATGAAGTGCAACCTGGCATGAGCACCTTCCAACTCTATCGTAAGATGAAGGGTGGCTTGCAAACACCCCTCAACCTCACTATCCCTTCCGTACGCACCATTACAGCACTTTCAGAAGAACTGGGAAGGAAGTTGATGGTAGACGCCCACGAATGGGAAGAGGCATTGCAAAACCCTGATACGTGTGCACATTATGGCTACACGCCCGAAACCATCGTCTGTCTTTTCATTCCCAATACCTACGCTATTTACTGGAACACATCGGTAAGCCGCCTGCTCAACCGCATGCAGAAGGAGAGTAAGACTTTCTGGAACGATACGAGACTGGCCAAAGCCAAACAACTCAACCTGTCTCCTGAAGAGGTGATTACCTTAGCCAGCATTGTCGATGAAGAAACGGCAAACAACAGCGAGAAACCTATGATAGCCGGCATGTACTACAACCGTCTGAATTTTCGAGACGCTGAGTATCCGAAAGGCATGCCATTACAAGCCGACCCTACCATCAAGTTTGCCTTGGGCGATTTCTCGCTCAAACGCATCTACCACAACATGCTGAAAACCGACAGTCCTTATAATACCTATACCCATGCAGGTTTACCTCCCGGGCCTATCCGTATTCCTTCTGTGGCAGGCATCGATGCGGTGTTGAATCTTGTACACCACAACTATCTCTACATGTGCGCGAAAGAGGATTTTAGCGGTACCCACAACTTTGCCGCCACCTACAAAGAGCACCTTGCCAACGCAGCCCGCTATAGTAAGGCGCTCAACAGCAGAGGTATCAAATAGGTATGACTCAAACTGAAGGCTTTCTTGAAATCAGTATGAACATTTGTTGAAACTTACACGATAGACTATGATCACATTTCCTTGCGCGAAAATTAATCTGGGCCTCAATATTACAGCCCGACGCCCCGACGGTTATCATAATCTGGAAACCGTCTTCTATCCCATCCCCCTTACGGATGCCCTTGAGGTGAAACTCATGGATAAGGATTTTCCTTCTGCCACAAACTGTGACTTGAAGGTAACTGGCGATGCCATTGCCTGCAATGAGCAGGACAATCTTGTTGTTAAGGCTTATAACCTTCTTGCTGCCAACTATCAACTGCCTCGTGTGCATGCACATCTGTTCAAACGCATTCCTTCGCAGGCTGGATTAGGCGGCGGATCAAGCGATGGCGCCTATATGATCAGACTGCTTGACGAGCGTTTCAGAATGAATATAGGCAATGCTGAGATGGAACGCTATGCGGCAAAATTAGGTGCCGACTGCCCATTTTTCATTTCCTCAGAACCTTGTTTCGCCACAGGAACAGGAACAACCTTGGAACCTGCGGGCGGACCGAAAGATAACCTGGAGGGCTATCACTTTGCAATTGTAAAACCCGACATTGCCATTTCAACCCGTGAGGCTTATAGCCATATCGTGCCTCGACAACCGGAAAAGAACTGCCGTGATATTGCCTTGCAACCCATTGACACATGGCGCAATGAACTGAAGAACGATTTTGAGGCTCCACTCTTTAAACTTTATCCGCTGTTAGCAGATATCAAACAACGGTTGTACGACGCTGGGGCCATTTATGCTCAGATGAGTGGGAGTGGCAGTGCTCTCTACGGAATATTCCGCTATGAGCCTACACATATCCACGATATTTTCAAAGGACTTTTCACTTTTACCGGCAGCTTATGAGCGACAACCGTTACGAACTGTTTCCCATAGTGGATGAGGAGGGGCATTTTCAAGGAACTATCTCTCGCGGCCATGCACACGATGGTACAAAAATTCTGCATCCCGTAGTGCATCTGCATGTTTTCAACTCCCAGGGTGAACTTTATCTACAGAAACGTCCGGAATGGAAAGACATTCAACCCGGCAAATGGGACACGGCATGTGGAGGGCATGTTGACTTGGGAGAATCTATTGTTGCAGCCCTCCACAGGGAAGTAGGCGAGGAATTGGGTATTCTCACTTTCACGCCTACCTTTGTAGCACGTTATGTGTTTGAGAGTTCCTGCGAACGGGAACTGGTACATGTGCACACCTGTGTGTATGACGGTGTCATTACCCCCAGCAACAAAGAACTCTCACAAGGCAGATTCTGGACAGCATCAGAATTGGAAGCCAACATGGGAAAAGAAGTATTCACTCCCAATTTTGAATTTGAATACCTCCACTATATAAAAAGCCGCAAGTAAGTACACTTGCGGCTTTTCTATATCATGATAGAATGCTCTATATATTAACCTTTGAAGAAATCCTTTACAGACTCGTTGGGAACCATGCGCTCATCAAAAACATAAGCACCGGTCTTAGGGCTCTTCACCATTTTGATTACCTTTGTATAAGCACGTCCGTCAGAAGAACCTTCGTGCAAGGTAGCCACCGCTTTTTTTGCCATTGTCTATTATCTCCTATTACTTAATTTCCTTATGAAGAGTCATCTTCTTAAGGATGGGGTTATACTTCATCAACTCGAGGCGCTCAGGAGTATTCTTACGATTCTTTGTTGTTACGTAACGGCTTGTTCCTGGCAGACCACTGTTCTTCATCTCTGTACATTCGAGGATGACCTGAACTCTGTTACCTTTAGCTTTCTTTGCCATTGTTATCTATCTCCTTAGCTTTATTATCCTTCGTAATTACCTTCAGCGATTACCTTTATTTCCTTCCAATCGCAATAGCCTTTTGCTACAGCCTGCTTGAGCGCAGCGTCAAGGCCTACCTTGTTAATCATACGGAGACCTGCAGCACTAATCTTCAGGCTAATCCAGCAATTCTCCTCTACATAGTAGAATTTCTTGCTGAAAAGGTTGACATCAAAACTACGCTTTGTACGATGCTTTGAGTGAGACACATTGCAACCTATCTGCGCCTTCTTTCCTGTAATTTGACAAATCTTAGACATTACTATCCTTAATTATTGATTCTAAATTAGATACTTATTCCAAACAGGGTGCAAAATTACAATTTTTTCCCGGATAGACAAAATAATTCTTCAAAGAATTTAAGAATTAAGTTTTTTTTTATTTTGCGTCCTCTATTTCCACGGGGTTTTTCTCTTTATAATAAGCCAAGAAATGGCGCAAGGCCTCATTGGTGGCGGTAGCGATATTGATGTCCCTACCATTGTCTTCTGTCAGTTTAAAAGTGCGCACATCATCTTTTGCACCATATCCTATCCAGATGGTTCCCACAGGGATGGCTGGTGTACCCCCTCCAGGACCGGCAATGCCTGTAGCGGAAATGGCATAATCGCATCCCAGCGCATCGCATGCTCCTTTCACCATCTGAATGGCCACTTCCTCACAAACAGCTGTTTTCTCGGCTATTACTGCCGCATCGACATGAAGAAGATTGATTTTCACGTCGTCGGTATAAGAAACGACACCTCCCTTAAAATAATTAGAAGCGCCTGGAACTGCAATGATGGCCTGTGCAATTCTTCCTCCTGTACAGCTTTCCGCTGTTCCTAACGACTTACCATTGGCATAGAGATGATGCAGGATTTCTCTGCTTAATATTTTGCTTTGTAATTCCATATATGTGTATTGGGTTTATGATTCAACTTACTCAAATGTAACCTTACTGAACGCGGGCAAATCAACTCCCGCAAATTCCTTGTCGCGATATTTGAACGTGCCCACACAGGCAATCATCGCGGCATTGTCGGTGGTGAAACTGAATTTCGGAATATAGATGGTCCAGCCATAACGCTGGGCGTAATCATGAAAAGCATTGCGCAACCCATTATTGGCCGATACTCCTCCCGACACGGCCACATGCTTGATGCCTGTTTCCTTGACAGCTTTCTTCAGCTTCTTCATCAGAATCGCTACAATGGTATATTCCAAACTTGCCGCTATATCTTCCTTGTGATGCGCTATGAAGTCAGGATCTTCCGCCACCCAGTCGCGAAGATTATACAAGAAAGAAGTTTTCAAACCAGAAAAGCTGTAATCCAGTCCAGGAATATGGGGTTCCGCAAAGAGAAAAGCATGAGGATTACCTTGCCGTGCCAAACGGTCTATGATAGGACCTCCAGGATAGCCTAACCCCATCACCTTCGCACACTTGTCGATAGCTTCTCCTGCTGCATCGTCAATGGTTTGTCCGAGCACTTCCATATCATTATAGGCGTTGACCTTGACAATTTGCGAATTGCCTCCCGACACCAACAGACAAAGGAAGGGGAAAGGTGGTTCGTGCATATCGTTGTCATGTTCTTTAATGAAATGTGCCATGACATGGCCTTGCAAATGATTGACATCTATCAACGGAATGCCCAACGACAAGGCGAGTCCTTTGGCAAAGTTCACGCCTACGAGCAGGGAGCCCATCAATCCTGGTCCACGCGTGAAGGCTATAGCCGACAGTTGTTCCTTGGTGATTCCTGCCCGTGCAATGGCCTGGTCAACCACAGGCACAATATTCTGCTGGTGAGCTCTTGATGCCAGTTCCGGCACAACACCTCCGTATGCCTTGTGCACTTCCTGCGAGGCTGTTACATTGCTCAGCAACACCCCGTTTCGCAAAACGGCAGCTGAGGTGTCGTCGCAGGAAGATTCTATACCTAATATAATAATATCTTCCATAAAGCTTAATATGTCAACACTTCCACACCATGTTCTGTCATCACCAGCGTATGTTCCCATTGTGCGGAAGGCAGCTCGTCACCAGTAATCACTTCCCAACCATAAGGGTCATCAGCATCGATATACACCTTCCAGGTTCCCATATTCACCATCGGCTCAATGGTGAACACCATACCCGGCACCAGTAGCATTCCTGTGCCGCGATGCCCATAATGCACAACATCGGGTTCTTCGTGAAACTTCAGCCCTACTCCATGACCACACAAGTCACGCACAATGCTATAGCCAAATTTCTTGGCATGCTTTTCAATGGCATGCCCTATATCACCAACAAACGAATAGGGTTTGGCAGCCTCCATGCCTATCTCCAGACATTCTTTTGCCACGCGCACCAGTTGTTCTTTCTCAGGTGTAGTCTGTCCAACAATGAACATTCGGGAGGCATCTGCGTAATAGCCATCCACGATGGTTGTCATATCCACATTCACGATATCCCCTTCCTGTAGAAACTCATTAGCTTTGGGAATGCCATGACACACCACCTCGTTGATGGAAACGCACACGCTTTTGGGGAATCCCTCATAGTTCAAACAGGCCGGAACCGCTTGGTGTTCCTTGCAATAGGCCATGCAAATATCATCTATTTCCTGGGTAGACATACCCACACGGATATGACGGGCCACCTCGTCGAGACAACCTGTATTCACGATACCGCTTTTGCGAATACCCTCTATCTGTTCGGGCGTTTTGATGAGGTTACGTGTAGGCACTTCCTTGCCCTTAGCCTCCCAAAACATAATCTTCTTGTCCATCTCTGTAGGCTCCTGCCCCGGAAGACAATGCCAACGTCTCTTTTTCTTAAACATGCTCTATGGTTTAAAACGTGTGCAAAATTACTTCAAAATCAACAAACCCGCAAGAATCTCCGCTGTTTTATGGTTCATTCAAACAAATTCAGCTTGTTTCTTCGTGCCTCCTCCAGCGTCAGCAGTTGCTCCTGCTCCTGCTGGTAGCCTGCACGCAATGCCTCATAGGTTTGGTTTAGTTCGGCCACAAATGCCGGCCGTTCCTTCTCGCTCAACAACTTGGCAGCTGTCAGTGAGTTCTGCGAGGCATCCTGCATCCAAACAACCGGACCCTCATATACGGGTGCTACTTTCAGTGCCACATATAGTTTCGACGTGGTAGCTCCTCCGATAAGGATGGGTATGGTCAAACCGGCCTTGCGCATTTCAACAGCCACATTCACCATCTCTTCGAGCGAGGGGGTGATAAGTCCTGACAACCCTACCACATCGACTTTTTCACGAATGGCCGTCTTGACAATCTGGTCGGCCGGCACCATTACACCCATATCTATAATATCATAATTGTTGCAAGCCATCACCACATGCACGATATTCTTGCCAATATCATGCACATCGCCCTTTACGGTGGCTAACAGCACTTTGCCGGCTTTAGCCCCTCCCTTTTCCTGCGCTGCTTCTATATAGGGTTGCAGGAAGGCCACTGCCTGCTTCATCGTTCGTGCGGTCTTCACCACTTGGGGCAAGAACATCTTGCCGGCTCCAAATAGTTCTCCCACCTCGCGCATGCCATCCATCAAAGGACCTTCTATAATATTAACTGCTTGAGGATAAATGGTTAGCGCTTCCTGCAAATCAGTCTCCAGCCAATCGCCTATCCCTTTTCTGAGTGCATAACGCAAGCGTTCATCAAACGGTCTCCGACGCCATTCCTCTTCTTCTGCAGGCTTCGGCAAGACACCCTCTCCTTTCTGTGCCTCCTGTTCCTCTTTCAGTTGTGCAGCAAGTGCTATCAGGTCGTCAGACGCTCCTACTCGTCTGTTTAACACCACATCTTCAATAATTTGCAGTTGGGCTTGCGGAATATCCGCATAATTGACTTTTGAAGCAGGGTTGACAATGCCGAAATCCATTCCAGCCTGTATGGCATGGTATAAGAATACGGCATGCATGGCCTCACGAATGTAGTTATTGCCACGGAACGAGAAACTGAGGTTGCTCACACCTCCACTCACGTGGGCTCCTGGCAAGTTCTTACGTATCCAGTCTGTAGCCCTGATGAAATCAACAGCATAGTTGTCGTGTTCTGCCAATCCGGTGGCTATCGACAAGATATTTGGGTCGAAGATGATATCGCGCGGATCCATCCCTACTTGTTCCGTAAGAATACGATAAGCGCGCTGGGCAATCTCTATCCTACGCTCATAGGTTGTGGCCTGTCCCTGTTCGTCGAAACACATCACCACCACTGCAGCGCCATAGCGTTTCACATCATTCGCATGTGCGATGAAGCGCTCCTCACCCTCTTTGAGTGATATGGAGTTGACAATGCTCTTTCCTTGGCAGCATTTTAATCCGGCAACAATCACCTCCCATTTCGAGGAGTCAATCATCACTGGCACTTTGGCCACATCGGGCTCAACGGCAGCCATGTTCAGGAAATGCCTCATTTCAGTCTGTGCATCCAGCAGTCCGTCGTCCATGTTCACATCCACCACCATTGCCCCATCAGCCACTTGCTTTCGTGCTATAGAGAGTGCTTCCTCATAGTTCTTCTCTTTGATTAAGCGCAGGAACTTGCGCGAACCTGCCACATTACAACGTTCTCCCACATGCACAAACATACCGGGACGCACCTCCAATGGTTCGAGTCCGCTTAACTGCATATAAGGCGAAGGTCTATGCGGCACATAAGGAGGCTTGCCGACTGCCAGTTCCGCATAGCGACGAATGAAACTGTCGTCGGTACCACAACATCCCCCCACAATATTAAGCAGCTGTCCGTCAATAAGGGCCTGTATCTGGGGTGCCATACTTTCTGCCGTTTCATCATAGCCTCCCATAGAATTAGGAAGTCCTGCATTGGGATAGGCAGAAATATAATAAGGTGATTTTCGTGCCAGTTCCTCGAGATACGGACGCATCTGCGCTGGTCCAAAGGAACAGTTGAGTCCTACTGAAAAGACGCCATAGGGTTCGATGCTGGCCAAAAAGCCATCAAGTGTTTGTCCGCTCAATGTCCGGCCGGCCAAATCGCTCACTGTAACACTCAACATCACGGGCAAATCAACCTGCCTTGCACACATTGCCTGCTGCACTGCCACGATAGCCGCTTTGGCATTCAGCGTGTCAAAGATTGTCTCTATCAGAAATCCATCCACACCGCCTTCCAGCAATGCCTCGGCCTGCTCAGCATAAGCCACTACCAACTGGTCGAATGTGATGTCTCTTGCGGCAGGGTCTGCCACATCAGGCGACATAGAGCATGTTTTGTTTGTAGGTCCCATAGACCCCAACACAAACCTCGGTTTATCGGCCGTAGCATAGCGGTCGGCCACCTCACGGGCTATTCTTGCTCCTGCCAGTGCCATCCTTCTGCTCATGTCTTCCAAACCATAATCGGCCTGCGAAACACGCTGCGAAGAGAACGTGTTTGTTTCTATAAGGTCGGCCCCGGCTTCTAAATAACGTCGGTGGATATCTGCTATTACATCGGGACGCGTCAGGCACAACATGTCGTTATTACCCGCATATTGCATATCGTCACGCAAGGCGAGTGTCCCTTTAAAATCTGCTTCCTGCAATCCGTAACCCTGAATCATGGTGCCCATAGCACCATCCAGGATTAAGATTCTTTCTTTTACTAACTGTCTGATGTCCATTTATTATCCTGTTATTGGGCAAGCCCATTTCCGCCAGCAACACCGGCAACGTTCAGAACCGCTTGATAGCCCTGTCCATTTCCCTGCGATCTTCCTTCTCTTTCAAAGTTTGTCGCTTGTCAAACTCCTTTTTACCCCTGGCTAAGGCAATATCCATTTTGGCACGCCCATGCTCGTCAATAAATATCAGTATGGGTACAATGGTGAATCCCACATCTTTGGCCGCAGCTTCAAGATGCTTGATTTCGCGCTTTTTGAGCAGCAACTTTCGATCGCCTTTAGCCTCGTGATTAGAAAAAGAGCCATAGAAATAGGGACTGATGTTCATTCCTTTCACCCACATTTCTCCTTTTTCAACCACACAATAGGAGTCAACGAGCGATGCCTTGCCGGCTCTTATCGATTTGATTTCCGTTCCTGTCAATACCATACCAGCGGTATAGGTATCCACAAAAAAATATTCAAACGATGCCTTTTTGTTCCTGATTTGTATCGGACTTTTTTTACGAATGTCTTGTTCTTTCTTGTTCATTGCCATGCTTTCATTCCTTCATAATCGTACAGAAGTGGTCAAGATGGTCGTCCACATAATGGGCCACGGTATCGGTAAAGTCTTCCTCTGCCTCAACGAAACGGTCATCAATGTCGTCAAAGTCAGGATAGCGTTCAAAGAGTGCCATAAACTCTTCATCGCTGCAATCCTTTATCAGCTCTTTGCCATGGCGGTCATAGAGTTTGTGCGCCCTTCGTATAATGCTGCACAATTCCTGCAGCCCCCATTCTCTCACCGCCTTGTCAAAAGGGTTGTTGAAGAAAAAAGGACCCCATCCATTATGAATGAGTTGCACGAATCCTCCGTCCATCACTTCGCTCCGCAGAATGTCATACGCAAGAAGCGTTATCTGGTCACTATTAAGCAAAGGCATTGTTGTAGCGTTCAAATCCCCTCCGATAGCCGTTTTCACGGCATCTGTTACTACACCAATAAACTCATCCATACCCTGTTCGGCTGCAGCTATAAGCTGCGACTCTTTTACAATCACTTCTACCATAATGATGCAAAATTAGAGAAAAAAAATGATACTTCTTCATTTTGCGCTGAAAAACATGCAAAACTATCAGATTTTTCCAAATACAGGCCTCACCATGTCCCAATAATCATACAAAGAAAAAAAATATGAGTCCACTTTAAAAAGTAACTTAATTATTAAGCCTCAAGATTCTGCTTTTCTTTTTGTCAAAAATAGTAGCATTTACATTCATAGTATTACCTAAATATTAGGCATTGCTTTTTTGAATCTATTGTTATTGTAGCAAAATGAAAGGACAATTGTCCAAGTGAACTTTTTCAAGTGGACCCAGTTATAACTATGTCCTGATTTTAATAGGACACAAATGTTTTTTTATTTATAAAAACAAACGAATTATTCCGCATCTTACAAGTTTCGGTAAGAAACAGCAGAAATATTGCAGACAAAAGGCCTGGTAAAGCCACTCCTGTCTACAACACAGCTATTTCATCTGCCGACAACCCAGTATATTTTTCAATAAGCGAAATGCTCACACCATCAGCTTTCATACCCTTCGCTATTGCCAGTGCTTTGTTTATCTCACCCTCTGCTCGGCCCTCTGCTCGACCCTCTGCTCGACCCTCTGCTCGGCCCTCTGCTCGGCCCTC
>CAMAMZ010000067.1 GCA_945837185.1 uncultured Bacteroidales bacterium
TTATAATAACGATATGATATTGACAACAACCCCTAACATTGAAGGTCATACCATCCTAACATATAAGGGATTGGTGACGGGAGAAACCATTATAGGAGCAAATTTCGTGAAGGACTTTTTTGCAGGCATACGAGATGTGTTTGGAGGCAGAAGCGGGTCGTACGAAAAGGTATTGCGTGAAGCCAAAGACACTGCCTTGCGCGAATTGCAGGAACGGGCAGAAGAAATGGGTGCCAATGCCGTAGTGGGCATTGACCTCGATTATGAGGTGATGGGAAACAATGGGTCGATGTTGATGGTAACAGCAAGTGGTACAGCCGTGGTGGTGAAGAATGCTGCACCTCAACAATAAAAATAAACGAGTTTATTTTGTATTGTCTTCGGTTTGCATTATCTTTGCAACGTAATTTACCAAGGGAATTCCTTTTGGTAAGAGGTATTATTGCACATTATATAATATAGAGAATAAAGAGTCGGGATATGATTTCTGTAGAGAATCTCAGCGTGTCTTTCGGAGCCAAACCACTGTTTCAGAATGTGAGTTTCGTTGTGAATGAACGGGATCGCATTGCCTTGGTGGGCAAGAATGGAGCTGGAAAGTCGACGATGCTAAAGATATTGTGTGGCCTCCAACAGCCTACCTCGGGCGTGGTGGCCATTCCTAATGATACAACGATAGGCTATCTTCCTCAGGTGATGAAGCTGGCTGATGATACTACTGTCGCTGAGGAGGCAAGAAAGGCATTTGCTGAAACACGTAAGATGAAAGAGCGTTTGCTGCAAATGGAAAACGAGATGGCTTCAAGAAGCGATTATGAATCGGAAGCCTATCATGCACTCGTTGAGCGATACACCATGGAGCATGACCGCTATATGATGCTGGGTGGAGACAATTACGAAGCGGCTTTGGAACGAACGCTCATAGGATTGGGTTTCTCGCGAACAGATTTCCAACGTCCTACACGTGAGTTCTCCGGTGGATGGCGCATGAGAATCGAATTGGCTAAACTGCTATTGCAGCAACCCGACGTACTGCTGCTCGATGAGCCTACCAACCATCTTGACATAGAAAGTATCCAATGGTTGGAGCAGTTTTTGGCTCAGTCGGCCAAGGCTGTTGTATTGGTGAGTCACGACCGTGCCTTTATCAATCACGTCACGCGTCGCACACTTGAAATAACCTGTGGTCATATAGAGGATTATAAGGTAGGCTACGACCAATATGTAACCTTGCGGGCTGAGCGTCGCGCACAGCAGTTAAGGGCTTACGAGAATCAGCAAAAGGAAATAGCTGATATAAAGGATTTTATAGAGCGCTTTCGTTACAAACCAACGAAGGCTGTACAGGTGCAAAGTCGCATCAAACAGTTGGAAAAGATTGTGCCTATTGAAATAGATGAGGTTGACCGTTCTGCCATGCGTTTGAAGTTCCCTCCTTGTTTAAGGAGTGGCGACTTCCCTGTAATCTGTGATGAGGTTGGCAAAGCATACGGGAATCATACCGTTTTTGAACAAGTGAACCTAACCATCCGAAGAGGAGAGAAAGTGGCATTTGTTGGCAAGAATGGTGAAGGAAAGTCAACCTTGGTGAAATGTATCATGGGCGAGATACCATTTACCGGCACGCTCAAGATAGGGCATAATGTGCAAATTGGCTATTTCGCACAGAACCAAGCACAACTTCTTGATGAGGAAATAACCATCTACGATACCATAGACCGTGTGGCCACCGGCGACATGCGACTCAAGATAAATGACCTGTTGGGAGCATTTATGTTTGGCGGGGAAATTTCAGAAAAGAAGGTTAAGGTGTTGAGCGGTGGAGAGCGGAGCAGACTGGCAATGATCAGGTTGCTGTTGGAACCCGTAAACCTGTTGATATTGGATGAGCCCACAAACCATTTGGACATGCAGTCGAAGGATGTGCTGAAAGAAGCTATTCGGGCATTTGATGGCACTGCTATCATTGTGAGCCACGACCGTGAGTTCTTGGACGGATTGGTGACCAAGGTATATGAATTTGGTGGAGGACATGTTAGGGAGCATATTGGAGGCATTTACGACTATCTGAAGGTTCATAACGCCCAGTCGATACAAGAGGCATTGTCGGTGTCTGGTAGCAGGACACTACAAGCTCATGTGGCAAACGAGGAGAAGACCGAAAAGCAAGAGCCAACAGCACAGAAGCAAAACTATTTGGCGCGTAAAGAACAACAGAAGAAAGTGAAGAAGGTGCAACGTGCCGTGGAGGAGTGTGAAAAGGAAATTGCCCGTATGGAACAACGGCTCAAGGAACTGGATGAGTTGTTCTTGCAACCGGAACATGCTGCCAATATGGAGTTGGTGACAGAATATACGCACACAAGACAAGTGTTGGAACACGCCAATGAACAATGGATGGAATTGTCGGAAGAACTGGAAGCATTGCAATCTGTGTGAATAGTCAAATGGATTCTTAGAGAGGGTATATTAATAAGAGTGTGTATATTAAATAAGATATGAAGCGATTTCGCTATGAATCCATCTCAAATGAAATAACAAAAAAATAAATAGATACAAACTTATGATGATGAAAAGAATTATACCTATGGTTCTTATGATGTCGGCCCCCATAATGGGCATTGCGCAGAATAAGTCGGGTTTGGATATGTCGAACTTGGATAAGACAACCAAACCTGCTGATGACTTTTATCAGTTTGCAAATGGCGGATGGTTGAAAGCCAATCCTCTTCCTGCAGCATATAGTAGTTTCGGTACCTTCAATCAACTTCAGGAAGACAATAACAAGCGTATCAATAGTATTCTTGATGATTTGAAGAACAAAAAATATCAGGAAGGAACCATTGAGCGTAAACTGTCAGACTTTTACAAACTGGCCCTTGACGTGGAGCGAAGAAACCGTGAAGGCATAGCACCCGTAAAGCCTATCCTGGATGAGATTGAGGCAGCGGTGAGCTTAGATGACCTGCATAAACTGCAACTGAAATATGCCGATAGAGGATATGGTGTGCAGTTCGGCTCTTATTTTGGAGCGGATGACAAGAACGTAACGATGAATATCCTCAATGTGTCACAAGGAGGTTTGACACTGGGACAGAAGGATTATTATTTGAACAACGACGAAGCAACGGTGGCTATCCGTGAGGCTTACCGGAAGCATATTGCACGGATGTTCACATTGTATGGGTTCAACCAGCAACAAGCGGAGGCCAAAGGTCAGGCTATCTTCCGTCAGGAAACATTGGTGGCTTTGATTTCCAAAAGTCCGACTGAATTGCGTGACCCCCAAGCCAATTACAACAAAATGACCTTGAAGGAGTTTACATCGCTTTACCCACATATTCCTTTGGCTTCTTTATCGGTAGCGGAAGGTATTAAGCCAGAGCATTTGGCTGAAATGGTTGTAGGGCAACCCTCCTTTATGGAAGGATTAGACAAATTGATTGCTTTGCAGACCGTTGAAGAACTGAAGGCTCTCATGGAGTGGGATGTCATCATGAGTTCCACAAGTTTCCTTAGCGATGAAATACGTGAGGCGCAATTTGATTTCTTTGGAAAAACCATGAGTGGACGCAAGGAGGACTTCCCACTATGGAAGCGTGCTACCAGTCAGGTTGAAGCGCAGATGGGCGAAGCTTTGGGAAAGATGTATGCACAACGTTTCTTCCCGGAGAGCTCTAAGAAAATGATGGAGGAATTGGTGCACCATCTGCAAGTGTCGCTTGGGCAGCGTATTGATGCCCAAACATGGATGAGCGATGAAACAAAAGCCAATGCACACAAGAAACTCGACAAGTTCTATGTGAAAATCGGTTATCCCAATAAATGGACTGATTATAGCTCGCTGACCATCAATCCCGACAAGAGTTTCTATGAAAATGTACTCGCATGTAGAAAGTTTGCGCACGACAAGCATATCGCAGACAAAGCAGGAAAGCCGGTGGATCGTGACGAATGGTATATGAATCCACAAACCGTTAACGCTTATTATAATCCGACAACGAATGAAATCTGCTTCCCTGCTGGAATCCTGCAATATCCTTTCTTCAGTCCTAAGGCCGATGAAGCATTTAATTATGGTGCCATAGGAGTTGTAATTGGACACGAAATGACACATGGCTTCGATGATCAAGGTAGGCAGTATGATGATACGGGTATGTTAAAAGACTGGTGGACTGCTGCCGATGCAGAAGGATTCAATAAACGGGCAGAGGTATGTGTGGACTTCTTCAACCATATTCAAGTATTGCCCGGACTGTATGCAAATGGCCAATTTACGCTCGGTGAGAATTTGGCCGACCATGGCGGACTGATGGTGTCTTTCAATGCGTTTAAGAATGCTACTGCTGCAAAACCACTGAAGCAGAAAGATGGATTTACACCCGAACAACGCTTCTTCCTGGCCTATGCAGGAGTGTGGGGACAGCATATCACAGAACAGGAGATACGCAATCGTGTAAAGAGCGACCCACATTCGCTTGGTGAATGGCGTGTAAATGGTGCTTTGCCACATATCGACGCATGGTATGAGGCATTCCAGATTAAAGAGGGTGACAAACTGTTTATTCCCAAGAATCAACGTCTGGAACTTTGGTAAACATCACAATCACATAGTCCTAACCCTATAATTAACAAACAGATACTATGCCATTAAGATTGCCGGATGGCCTCCCTGCCATATCGCTTTTGAAAAAGGAGAACATCTTTGTGATGGACGAAACACGGGCACACAGTCAGCAAATACGACCGTTGCGCATTGTGATTCTCAATCTCATGCCTTTGAAGATTACAACTGAAACCGATTTGGTGAGGTTGTTGTCGAATACACCTTTACAGATGGAGATTAACTTCATGAAGTTGAAAAGTCATACGCCAAAGAATACCCCGGTAGAACACATGATGATGTTCTATCGGGATTCTCAGGAGTTGATGAAACAGAAGTTTGATGGCATGATTGTTACAGGTGCACCTGTGGAAACGGTGCCTTATGAAGATGTTGATTATTGGCGTGAAATCAACGACATTTTCGATTGGGCTCGAACGCATGTGCAAAGCACGTTGTATCTGTGTTGGGGGGCTATGGCCGCACTCTATCATTTCTATGGCATTCCCAAGTATATGCTGGAAAAGAAATGCTTTGGTATCTTTGAAACGGTTCCTTCCGACGACCGCTTGCCTATATTCCGAGGGTTTGATGATGTTTTCCATATGCCTCATAGCAGGCATACCGAAGTGCGAAAAACAGATATAGAGAAGGTGCCGGATTTATCCATCATCGCAGAGTCTGAAGAGGCGGGTGTGTGTATCGTTACTTCGCGTAATGGACGGGAGTTCTATATCCTTGGTCATCTTGAATATGCTCCCAATACCCTTGATTTGGAATACCGAAGGGATTTGGGCAAGCGCGACGATGTGGAGAAACCGGTGCATTATTATCGCAACAATGATGCAGCACAACCTCCTATGGTTACCTGGCGTTCGGCTGCCAACCTGTTCTATAGTAACTGGATAGATTATTATGTGTATCAGGAGACACCTTACGACATTAATGATATAGAATGAGAACGCTCGAACTGTTGGCTCCGGCCAAGAATATAGCATGTGGCATGGCAGCCATCGACCATGGAGCGGATGCTGTGTATATAGGGGCTCCACGTTTTGGTGCCAGAGCTGCGGCAGGCAATTCCGTGGAAGACATAGCCCGATTGTGTGCCTATGCCCATCGTTTCGGTGTGAAGGTGTATGTAACGCTGAACACCTTGGTTTATGATGCCGAACTCTCGGCAACGATGCAGTTGATGAACGAACTGAAAGTTGCAGGGGTAGACGCACTCTTGGTGCAGGATATGGGGATTGCATCGCATGCCCCAATCGCTGTGCATGCCTCTACCCAGTGTGATGCCCGTACGCCGGAAAAGGTGGCATGGTTGCAACAGTGCGGCTTTCGGAGGGTTGTGTTGGCCAGAGAACTTTCTTTAGACGAAATAAGAGCTGTGCATGAAGCTGTGCCGGATGTCGAACTGGAGGTGTTTGTACATGGTGCGCTTTGTGTGAGCTATTCCGGGGTTTGTTATGCTTCACAATATTGTTTTAAACGGAGTGCCAACCGAGGTGAGTGTGCGCAGTTCTGTCGTATGAAGTTTGATTTGATCGATGCTGAACAGCGGGAGATTATTCATCAGCGTCATCTGCTCTCTTTGAAGGATCTCTGTCGTATTGACGCTTTGGAGGCATTGGCCGATGCCGGTGCGTGTTCTTTCAAGATTGAAGGACGCTTGAAGGATGTAGCGTATGTGAAGAATGTGGTGGCTGCTTATTCGCAACGGTTAGACGAACTCGTGGCCAAGCGTCCACAGCATTATGTACGTGCTTCCCGGGGTAGGGTAACCTACCATTTCACCCCCGATTTGGAGAAAACCTTTCATAGAGGCTATACCGACTATTTCCTATATGGCAGAAAGCGTGGCGATGTGAATTTCGATACGCCCAAAGCCATGGGAACTTATGTGGGACGGGTGAAGGAGATAAGAGGTAATTCCTTTACGGTGGCTGGTGTGGAAGCGTTTGGCAATGGCGATGGACTGTGCTTTGTTAATGAGAACAAAGAGTTGGAGGGTTTTCGGGTGAATAGGGTAGTGGGCAACCGCCTCTATCCACAGCGTATGCCTCAACAGTTAAAACAGGGAATGGCACTTTACCGCAATACGGATAGTGCCTTTGAACGTATTTTGGCAGGTATTACTGCTGAACGTCGTCTGCCCATCACGATGGTGTTCGGTTGTACAGGTGATGGGTTCTACCTGTCTGTGGGGGATTGTAGGGTGGAGGTTCCCTTTGCACATCAGGAAGCTCGTAATCCCCAAACGGAGAATATCAAAGCACAATTATCGCGCTTAGGCACAACCGAGTATGTCTGTGAGGAGGTAGTCATTAAGGATGAGGCTGATACCTTCTTTGTTCCTTCCAGTATATTGGGACAGATGCGACGGGCACTCATAGAAAAGATGGCAAACCAGGGCGTATCTCTAACCCAGTCTGTTGTTGCGGGGATAGCTCATCAGCATCCAGCGGTATCGGCTTGGCAGCGTGAGTATAAACAATATTCTTACCTTTATAATATTTCCAATGCTTGGGCTCAACAATGGTATGCGGCAGCGGGGTTAACACATCAAGAACCAGCCTTCGAACTGAAACCTCATGAAAAGGGGCTTGTCATGCAGTGCCGCTATTGTCTGCGCTATGCCTTGGGGCATTGTGTGCGTCGTGGAGGAACAGTTCCGCAATGGAAAGAGCCCTTGTCTTTACGTCTGTCAGACGGAAGAACATTTGGTCTGCGCTTCTTGTGTGATAAATGTCAGATGAATATTTATGCTGAGCATGAAAAGTAGTATGCAATTCATAGTTGGGTTGGCATGCCTGTTTGTAATGGCTTCGTGCTATCATAGGCAACGGCCGGTGACGCTTCTATGGCAGCGAGACAGTGTGATGGTGGATGATACCTTGACACATTCCACCTCCTTTCTCTATGCTGAGAATTTTAATTTTCTTGTTAAGGCCGACTCGCTTGTGATGTTGCATCAACAGCCGGAAGAGTATCTGAGTGGCATGCCCACTGATTCTTTTGCTGTGTATGCCGATAACCGACTGGTAGTGGCCGATATACGCATCATAGGGCAGGATGTGGAAGATTCAGTGTGGGTGCAGTTGGCCAATGAGCAACAGCAATTTGGATGGGTAAGAGAACATGTATTATTGAAGAGTGTTGTTCCTGATGACCCCATTTCGGAGTTCATCTCCACATTCTCCGATGTGCATCTCATCAGTTTCTTGGTGTTCTTCTGTGTCATCATGGTTACTTATTTGTTGCGTAAACTGTTGCGCAGGGAAGCCCCACTTGTGCATTTTCACGATATTTATTCTTTTTATCCCACATTGCTTACGCTCATCGTAGCTGCGGCAGCTACCTTCTATGCCAGTATACAAATGTTTGCCCCACAGGTATGGAGGTATTTCTATTTCCATCCCACCCTCAATCCCTTTGATGTGCCACTCATCCTGTCGGTGTTTCTCTGCTCGGTGTGGGCAATCTTGATTGTGGGCTTGGCAGCAGTCGATGATGTGCGCAGATTGTTGCCCATAGGCGAAGCCATTACCTATTTGCTGGGTCTGGGGGCTGTTTGTGCCATTGATTATATCATATTCAGCATTACCACCTTATATTATATAGGCTATGTCTTGTTGGTGGCCTATGGCTATTATGCCCTTCGGGCTTATTTTCGGCATAGCTATGCCCGATATATTTGTGGGCATTGTGGTGCTCGGTTGCGCCATCGAGGAGAGTGTCCTCATTGCCATCACGTCAATGCTTAGGTGCTGTATCGGTTTTTCCTCATAAATAAGGATTGTGTACGTGTAGGAATTATCGTAATTTTGCAATCGGAAACAAGAATTATACTTGAGATGAAAGTAAGATTACATTTGTTAGCGCTTGCGATGTTATCCATTGCGGCTTATGGTGAAGGTGTAGAAGACAAATTGCTGGGAGTGGCAGATACTTCTCGAGTGCATGATTTGGAAGAAGTCATTGTCGTTACCCAACCCAAAGAGTCTTATTTGTTGCGCAAGCAGCCGCTGAGCAGTACACTCTTCTCTGCCCAGGATATACAACGGTTGCAGGCTTCAGACTTGCGGAAACTTTCCGCTTATGTCCCGTCTTTTGTGATGCCTGTCTATGGCTCACGCTACACAAGTTCTGTTTATGTGAGAGGAATCGGAGCACGGTCGGGGAGCCCGGCTGTGGGTATGTATTTGGATGGGATTCCTTTGATGAGCAGAAGTGCATACAATCATCATACTTATAGTTTGGATCGTGTAGATGTGTTGAGAGGTCCTCAAGGAACCCTTTATGGTATCAATACGGAGGCAGGCATGGTACGTATGTACACGCTCAATCCGTTCCGTCATCAAGGAACACAAGTTCGGTTGGGAACAGGATCGCATGGTCGTCGTCTGCTGGAGGCATCGCATTCCACGATGCTTTCCCATCAGTTGGCCTTTACCGTAGGAGGCTTCTATGCAGCTGAGAACGGTTTCTTGAGAAATCTCACAGATGGGAAAAGGGCTGACGATGGACAAGAGGCTGGCGGACGTACCCGCTGGTCATGGAAACCTTCTGATACCTTCTCTGCTGATTTGTTGGTTGATTACCAGTATGTAAACCAACATGCTTTTCCCTATGGTGTGCTGCATGACAATGGAGAAGCAGAGTCACCGGCTGCTACCACCCCCAATCTTTATCGGCGAAGTATGTTGCATACCGGACTGACCTTGTCATGGTTGTTGGGCAAAAGGGCCAAACTTACTTCTACGACCTCATACCAGTATTTGCGCGATTATATGCACATGGACATAGATTATTCCGCTTTGTCTATGATGCGTATGGAAGAGTGGCAGCAACAAAGTGCGGTAACGCAGGAAATTGTGGCCAAAGGAGAAGTTCCTTTAGGAGAAGGACAGCAAAGAAGCTGGCACTGGACTTTAGGAGGCTTTGCCGCTTATCAGGGCAATACCGTACAGGCTCCCGTGCATTTCGACAATGATATGGACAAAACCATTGCTACGGGCATTCAGTATGCTATGGATATAGCTATGGTAAACAGCATGGCGCAACGCTTTATGGCACAGGGTATGAGCGAAGCGGCCGCTATGGCTATGGCACGCCAGACGATTGATCGAGCAGGCGGTATTGCTGTTGCTGCCGACCTTGCTACCATTCCAGGAAGCTTCCGCACCCCCTTGTTGAATCTTGCTTTCTATCATCAAACCTCATTGCAGTTATTTCCTCGTCTTTCCGCAACGCTCGGTTTGCGGTTGGATTACAGTAGGGTGAGTTTGCGTTACCGCACATCCTCCAGCATGAAGGTAGATGTCAATGTCATGGGTAAAGCCGCTTCAACCACCATCACCTCTTTGCTCGAAAATGAATGTGACGACCACTATACGCAACTTTTGCCCAAAATAGGTTTCAATTGGCAGGTAGACCGTCAAGGCTCTGATGTGTATCTGTCGTTTACAAAAGGCTACCGTGCCGGTGGATTCAACCATCAGATGTTTTCTGATATCCTTCGAACAGAACTGAG
>CAMAMZ010000068.1 GCA_945837185.1 uncultured Bacteroidales bacterium
CAGATTCAAATGGCTGGCGACATCAACCCTTCTGTTGTGGCTTCGGGAATGCGTGTGGCACTTATCACAACGATTTTCGGAATCATTTCCGCCTTGGTGTTGCAGGTGTTCTACAACTTTATCATTTCAAAAATTGATCATATTTCCAGTCAAATGGCAGAGTCGATGATTACGCTCATGGATGTGGTGACGCGGACAAAGCTGGCAGAAAAGGAGATTGGTGCAGCACGGGCAGAAAAGCATGTGACAGTGCGGCAAGGAAAAAAGCCGGAGGAGGAAACAGATGAAGAAATGGATGAATCTTGCTGAACGCTCGGCCGAACAGATTTCCCGCACGGTGTTCTACCTTCTTGTGGGCATTGCGGCAATCGTGGGCATCTTGTTCTTTCTGGTGGGCTATGACAATCCCTTTGAAGGCGACCCAACCTTTGTGGCTCCCCTGTTTACCGACGTCCTCCTTGTACTGCTCTTTACGCTCCTGCTGCTCACAATAGGCGTAACGGTGTGGATGATGGGCAGGTCGGTGCGCGTTTCGCGCAGACAAGAAGGGAAGGAGAATGGCATTGCTGTGGGCAAGATCAGAGTGGGCGTGACAGTGCTGACAATGCTGCTGTTAGTAGTGTTTTATGCAATGGGCTCCAGCGAAACGATACAGGCCGGAGGACTGCGCTACAGCAACGTGATGGGACTGAAAGCAGCCGATATGTTCATTCACACGGGAGCGGTGCTCTTGGCATGTGCTTTCATGGCCATGTGCCTGGGTTTGCTGCGCTCCTATCGAAAACAAAAAGGAAACAAACGATGATGTGGCCTACCCGGAAAAACCGATTTAGAAGCGGACTCGACACGACCTCCACCGCCGATATCTCTTTCGTATTGCTCATTTTCTTCCTTGTCACCACCTCCATGGATATTGATAAGGGACTGGTGCGAGAACTGTCGCCCATGGAACCGGAGGAGGAGCAAGTGGAGGAGCAGGAAGTGGATGCCAACGGCATGATGGAACTGCGCATACAGGCAGATGGCCGACTCTTGGTGGATGGTGAGGAGCAAACGGTACAGGCGGCAGGCAAGAAAATGGAAGCCTTTCTTGAGCGGCGGGGGAGCAACCATGTGATCGTGCTTGGTGCACATCCGCAAGCTGCCTATGACCGCTATTTTCAAGTGCAGCAACAACTGGTGGCTGTATATCGCCAATGGCGCAACCGAAAGGCGCTGCACGACTATGGCTGTGCCTATGAGGAATGCACACCCGCCCAAAAACAAGCTGTGCGCAAGGCTTGTCCGCAGCGTGTCAAGGAAAATTACGAATTTGATAAGGAAGGTAAAACAGAATGACAAGAAGATATAAGCGGCAACTGTTGCCCATGCTCAACACAAGTTCCTTGCCCGACCTTGTGTTTACCGTATTGTTTTTCTTTATGATTGTCACTCACATGCGGAAGGAAACGGTGAAAGTGAAGTTTCAACAGCCAGAGGGTAGGGAACTAACGCGACTCACCAAACGAGCTACCACCATGCATCTGTATATCGGTACGCGCCAGAACAGTCAGGAAAGTGTATTGCAACTCAATGATAAGTTGGTGACCCCCAACGAATTGACGGATTATTTAGTTGACGAAAAGGAAAGGATGTCGCCAGAAGATTTGCAGCAGCTCACGGTGAGCATCAAGGCAGACAAGGATACACGTATGAAAGTTATTACAGAGGCAAAGCAGTGTTTGCGCCGAGCCAAGGTGTATCGTATTCTGTATGCCGCTACCGAAACAGAAAAATAGTTTGCAAAAAACAACCAAATTTGTATGATAATTTAAAATAATATGCGTAACTTTGTGCACAAATCATTAGAATATGGCACAACAATATTTGGATGCATTAGACAGAAAGATACTTAATCTGATTGCTGACAATGCCCGTATTCCTTTTCTTGAGGTGGCACGGGCATGCAATGTGAGTGGCGCAGCCATTCATCAACGTATAGCAAAACTCACCCAGCAAGGGGTGTTGAAAGGTTCAGAGTTTATCATCGACCCCGACAAGATAGGTTATGAGACGTGTGCTTTTGTGGGACTTTATTTGAAAGACCCGGAAAAGTTTGATATGGTGGTGGAGAAATTGAAGCAGATTCCGGAGGTGACGGAGTGTCACTATACCACCGGGGGCTTCGATATGTTCATCAAAATCTACGCCCGCAATAACCATCACCTTTTAAATATCATTCACGACAAGCTCCAGCCATTAGGTCTATCGCGGAGCGAAACGATTGTTTCGTTCAACGCGGTGATAGACCGTCAGGTGGCTATTCCCGTATTCAATGATGATACGGAAGGAGAAGGGGCCGACGAATAAGTGTCAGGGGCGGCTATAGCTCACAAAATCGTAAGCATATTCATGACGCTCATCGGGAGTGTGGTGCTCCCGGTGCGTTTCCTTCCAGTTGTCGTAACACGGAAAGAAAGCATCCGCTTCCTTTGGCGTGTCATCAATTTCTGTAAGCAGCAGTTGGTGCGCCAAGGGAAGTGCTTCTGTGTATACACTGGCACCACCAATCACAAACACTTCCTCTTCGGCCGAACAATGCTGCAGGGCCTCCTCTAACGAGGAGTAGCTGTCGCATCCCGGAAACGCCTTTTGGGTTCTGCTGAGCACAATATTCCTGCGGTTGGGAAGGGCTCCTTTGGGCAATGACTCAAACGTATGGCGCCCCATGATGATGGTGTGCCCTGTGGTAAGGGCTTTGAAGCGTTTCAAATCATTGGGCAACCAATACAGCAACTTGTTCTGAAAGCCAATGGCACGGTTGCGGGCCACGGCGGCAATCATGTGGATAGTCATGTTTTAAACGATAAATGGGTAGTTGTATTCAACAAATGTGGGAAGGTTGTATTAAACCGATACTTGGGCTGCGATATGCGGCCAGGGATTGTAGTCGGTGAGCTGGAAATCCTCGTAAGTGAAGTCGAAGAGGTTCTTCACCTCAGGGTTGAGCACCATGCGAGGCAAGGCTCTGGGCGTGCGTGTGAGCTGCAGCTTGGCTTGCTCCAGATGATTCAGATAGAGGTGCGTATCGCCGGTAGTATGGATGAAATCCCCTACGGACAGTCCGCTTACCTGTGCCATCATCATCAGCAGCAAGGCATAGGAGGCAATGTTGAAGGGCACGCCTAAGAAGGTGTCGGCAGAACGTTGGTAGAGTTGCAGCGACAGACGACCGTTGGCCACATAGAACTGGAACAGGCAGTGGCAAGGCGGCAGCGCCATCTCGTCGACCTCAGCCGGATTCCATGCCGATACAATCATGCGACGCGAGTCGGGATGTGTCTTGAGTGTGTCTATCACCTGCTGTATCTGGTCGATGGTGCCTCCCTGATAGTCGGGCCATGAACGCCATTGATGACCGTAAACGGGTCCGAGCTCACCGTTCTCGTCGGCCCATTCGTTCCATATCCTCACACCATGCTCCTGCAGATACTTCACGTTTGTATCGCCTTTCAAGAACCACAGCAGTTCGTAGATGATAGACTTCAGGTGAAGTTTCTTGGTGGTGAGAAGCGGAAAGCCTTCTTCTAAGTTAAAGCGCATCTGGTGTCCGAATACGCTGAGCGTACCCGTTCCTGTGCGGTCGGTTTTCTCCGCACCTTCGTGCAGGATGCGGTTGAGGAGATTTAAATATTGTTGCATAGTTGAATGATATTTGGTTCTTCTGATGGCAGGTGCGTACTCTTGATACGCCACTCCTGCGGATAGAGGTTGTTGGCACGGTTGCCGATTTGCTTGGCAAAGCCTAACGGAATCCCTTTATAGGTGAGCAACACCCATCCGCGAGGCAGGGATGCGGGGAGGGTGAGGGCCTCCTTGCGCAGGTAGGCCATGGCCTGCTGGTAGTCGAGGTCCATGCGTGGGAAAGCCTCTTGGCGCAGGTCGATCGACAGGGCCAGCGATGTCTGGGGTATGAGGTCGTTGCCTTTCCGTGTTGCCAGTTCGATGCCGGCATGCACCACACGGAGCGTTTGCACGGCTTTCAGGTAGTGCGCATCCCCTGTGCAGGGCATGGCTATCACCTTCTCTTGCGTCTCGTGGAATACATACTGCCCGGTTTGCTGTAGCCAGGTGGCTACTTGTGCCATAGACCGTGCGCCCTCTTTCGCCCCTTTGCGGTCTTTGCCCACCTTTTTGTGCGTTTTGACCACCGTGGGCAGTGTGCCCTCAAACGGTGAGGGTGTCAGCTCGTTCTCATTGCCCTCCTTGCGCAGCACCGCCATGAACAGTCCTTCACCCCGACTCTTTCCGGGAATGAAGCGACACACAGGATGGTTGTAGCCAAGGGCACCTGTAATATGCCATGTTGCATCCGTGTCGAGAGCCACAAATGAAGCTCCAAACTCACGGGCTATCCAGTCTACATTCTCCTCATTCTCCAGCGCGTTGAAAGTGCAGGTAGAATAGATGAGCAAGCCTCCGGGCTTGATGCAGGGCCAAATGTCGGCTATGATTTGTCGTTGCAGCCGTTGGCAGTCGGTTACATGTTGTGCCGACCATGCCTCGATGGCATCGGGGTCTTTGCGGAACATCCCTTCACCGCTACAGGGCACATCAGCCAGTACCACGTCAAACACCAAGCCACTCTTCTTGTAGTCGTGCGGCAGGTTGTTGGTGACAATCACTTCCGGATGCCCGAATTTCTGCAAGTTTTCACGCAAAATCTGCACCCGTTTCTTATCGGGCTCATTGGCAAACAGTAAGCTCCCTTCGGGAAGCACCGAGCGTGCCAAGGTCGATTTACCGCCAGGGGCTGCACAGAGGTCGAGCATCACAACAGGCCTGTGCACGAGACGACGCAGCACATGAGCCAGAAACATCGACGAGGCCTCCTGCACATAGTAGAGTCCTGCGTGCAAGAGGGGGTCGAAGGTGAAGTTAGGCCGTGAGGCCATATAAACGCCCTCCTGGCACCAGGCCACGGGTGTGGTGTCGGTAGGACAGGCACCTGCCCCCTTGCTCTTGAAGGGATTCATGCGGATGCTTACCGGAGGCGTGTCCTCCAGTCCTTCACATAGGGTGGCAAAGAGTGCATCGCCCATGAGCTGTTTCGTGTAGGTGCAAAACGGTATGGGTAAGTTCATGTCAGGGTTTCCTTTCTTTTTGTACAGGACGCTGTGGGTATGTGTGGAGCCCGTAAGTGGTGCGGAGCACCCTGAACTCCGTGCGTCGGTTCAGTTGGTTGCATATTTCCTGCTGTTCGGGCGTGAGCTGTAGGATAAGCTCTTCCGTCAGCACATCGTTCTCTTTCAGCCAGTTATAGCGTTCCGTCAGTTTCTTTTTGATGATCTTGGGCTGTTCCTTGCCATAACCTACAGGGGTGAGGCGATCGCGAGCAATGCCCTTTGCCACCAAGTAGTTCACCACGGCTTCCGCCCGTCGTTGCGACAGTTGCTTGTTATAAGCCGCACTCCCCTTGTAATCGCAATGCGCACTGAGTTCTATGGTCACGTTCCCGTTTTCCTCCAATTGTTTTACCAGTTCATCGAGTGCCGTTTCCGACTCAGGTCGAAGGGTGGCCTTGTCAAAGTCGTAGAAGATATTGTCTATCAGTACCGGTGCCGTGATAGAGGCCAGCGGAAACTGGAGCACCTCTTCAGTGGAGGTAGGAGTGACTTTCACCCTCAGTTCTTCCTTATGGTTCAGAAAACCCTTGCAGGTGGCGAGGAGCACATAGCGCACACCCGGTTTCACCACTTGCGTAAAGGAACCGTCGCCCTTCACGCTCAGTTTCAGGTTGGTACCATCGTCGCCCACCATATACACCAGTGCCTGTGGCAGTTCGTAGCCGTCTTTTTCATATACCCAGCCCTTCACCGTATTCACTATTTCCGGATTCTCAAACCAATAGAGGTTATCGCAGCCCCTTCCGTCGCCTCGGTTCGATGCGAAGTACCCCCTGTTATGCGGCCCCTCAAAGGTCATACCGAAATCATCACCTTGAGAGTTGAGCGGATAGCCCGGATGGGTTATGATAACCCCCTTCCCCTCTTGGGGCGTAGCGATGAAAATGTCGAGTCCTCCCATTCCCGGATGCCCGTTACTGGAGAAGTAGAGGTCGCCATTGGGACGGAAAGAGGGAAACATCTCGTCGCCCGGCGTGTTGATTGGAGCCCCCACATTCTCCACCGCCCCAAGGCCATGTGATGTGCGTGGCGCACGCCAGATATCGAGTCCTCCCATTCCGCCCGGCATATCGGAAACGAAGTAGAGCCATTTGCCATCGGGTGAGATGGCAGGATGGGCATAGCTCGACAGCGTGTCTTTCGTTACGATCACCTCTTCAGCCTTACCCCATGCCGCCTCGCTGCGTTGCGACACCATCAGTTTGGCGTAGCGTGGAAAAGTGGGATCGGTGCTGCATTGCGTCAGGTAGAGCTCCTGTCCAGAAGGTGCAAGGCACGATGCACCCTCGTCATAGTCGGTGTTCACCCCTCCCTCCACAGGTTGCGGCTTGCCCCATTTCCCCCGGTCATCTTTCCGTGTCACAAACAAGTCGCCTGCCTTCCTGCCCGTAATATCGCTCAGTCCATCGCCCGAGGCCTCGTTGCGGGTAGAGGTAAAATAGAGTATGTCGTGGTTGTCGCCAGCGAGCATGGGCGCATAGTCATCGCGTGCCGAGCAAAGGAAATCCATGCGTTTCACCTTATAGCGTGAACCAGCCTTCTTCATGGCCGGTGCCGTTTGTGCCGAAATCAGTCCAGCCTTGGCCAGTGCATGCTGTGGCATTGTGTCGAGCAATGCACCAAACAGTTGCTCCGCCTCTTTGTAGCTGCCCTGCTTTAAGAGTTGCCGACCCAGTTCCAGCCGGTCGTCAAAGGTAGCCTGCCCATAGCGCACGGCATTCTTATAAGCCGCTATGGCGCGAGGGTGTTGCCCTATCTTGGCATAGCATGCCCCCATCTTGCGGGCCGTTGTGCCCCGTAGTTTGCGGTCTTTGGGCGAAATTTTCCGATAGGCCTGCTTGTATTGTGTTGCCGCGTCGTAGTAGGCTCCTATAGCCTGTAGCTTATCGCCCCGGCTCAGGAACTTCTCAGCTCCGCAACCAGACAACAGGACTACTATGAGCAGTGCCTGCAGTACTACTCCCAACGGTTTCATAATGGTTTCCTCCATGTGCAACCTTCTTGCCAGCGACTACAGCCGTAGGCAGTTCGTCCTTTGATGATTACGCCACGGCCACATAATGGACAAGGTTGTCCTACTGGCGAAGCCGTTCCTTGCTTTGTTGCAGCCGCGACCCCTGCGTTTTGGGGTGTTGAAGCTTGCGCAGTGGGAGCCGTTCCTTGCTTTGTTGCAGCGGTTATCGTTGGGCTTGTAGCAGGAGTTTCTGCTTTGGCAGAAGAAGTCTTGGCGGCACCAGTCTTAGTCGATGTTCTGCCCTTGGTAGTTGCAGCATTTCCCTCCTTAGCCGCCTTTGTATTCTTCTTTACCTTCCCTTTAGCAGTCGTCGTTTCTGCCAGTGTAAGGGTAACGCGGCGGTTTGAGTTGTCCTGCAGCACATCTTTCACAATGGCAGCAATCTGCCCCTTCAGTTCCTCGATGAACTGTGCAGCATCATACTGATGGTGCTCAATGTCGCGCAACTT
This sequence comes from uncultured Bacteroidales bacterium, assembly GCA_945837185.1. GTDB lineage: Bacteria > Bacteroidota > Bacteroidia > Bacteroidales > Bacteroidaceae > Prevotella. The sequence continues at coordinate 7,629 of CAMAMZ010000068.1, forward strand.
CTTCTCCCAGATACCCGTAAGTTCGCAGCTTGTAAGGAGTCGTTCGTGAATCATGTCTATCAACTCAATTCCCGTAGGTGTTGCCACCAGGTTTTTTCGCTCACGACGAATATAGTGGCGTTTGAACAGCGTTTCAATGATGCCGGCACGCGAAGAAGGGCGACCTATGCCATTCTCCTTAAGTGCTGCCCGCAACTCCTCATCGTCTACAAACTTTCCCGCTGTTTCCATGGCGCGCAGCAGCGTTGCCTCCGTATAGTATTTAGGCGGTGTGGTCCATTTCTCCGTGAGCGTGGGCGTGTGCGGTCCCTCCTCTCCTTTTGTAAAGTTCTGTAAGGTGCGCTCCTCCGCTTCTTTGTTGCCTTCCTCCTCCGCTTCTTTTTTGTGTTCCTCCTCCGCTTCTTTGGCATACACATTGCGCCACCCCGGTTCCAGAATCTCCTTTCCGCTCGTTTTGAAATCAATGTTGTTCACACACCCCGTTACGGTGGTAGTGGCAAACTTGCAGTCGGGATAGAAGGCAGCGATAAAGCGCCTTGTCACGAGGTCGTATACACCCTTTTCCAGGTTGCTGAGACCTTGAGGTGTTACTCCTGTGGGAATGATGGCATGGTGATCGGTAACCTTCGAGGAGTCGAACACACGCTTGCTCTTAGGGAGTGGTTTAACGCTGAGGGGCCTTATGAGCGGATAGTATTCCTTCAACCCATTCATGATGGAAGGACACTTGGCGTAGATGTCGTCCGACAGGAACTGGGTGTCTACACGCGGATACGTGGTGAGTTTCTTCTCGTAGAGCGACTGTATGATATTGAGGGTTGTTTCGGCCGAGAGACTGAACTTTTTGTTGCAGTCCACCTGCAGAGAGGTCAGGTCGTAGAGATGGGGTGGGGGCTCGCTGCCCTTTTTCTTCTGCACCCCTGTCACCCTAAACAAGCTGTCGGCAAGGGAGGCAAAGGCCTGTTCACCCTCTTCTTTCGTAGTAAATCTGCCCTGTGTGGCTGTAAACTGCGTGTCGCGGTAAATGGTAGCCAGCACCCAATAGGGTTCAGGCACAAACCCGTCAATCTCCTTCTGGCGGGCCACGATGAGTGCCAGCGTGGGTGTCTGCACACGACCTATGCTCAGCACCTGTCGGTTTTGCCCATATTTTAAGGTGTAGAGGCGTGTGGCGTTCATGCCCAGCAGCCAGTCGCCAATGGCCCGCGACAATCCCGCCAGGTAAAGAGAGTCATACTGCGCCTGTTCGCGCAGCGAGGCAAAGCCCTCCCGTATGGCCTCGTCGGTCATCGACGAAATCCACAGTCGTTGCACCCTGCACTTGGCTCCTGCCTTCTGCATCACCCATCGTTGTATGAGTTCTCCCTCCTGTCCCGCATCACCACAGTTTATTATGCTGTCGGCGGCTTGCATCAGCCGTTGTATCACCTGGAATTGCTTGCGTATGCCCTGGTCGTCAATGAGTTTTATGCCAAAGCGGGGCGGCACCATGGGCAGGGCAGCCAGACTCCAATGTTTCCAGTTCTCGTTGTAGTCATTGGGTTCCTTCAGGCAACAGAGGTGTCCGAAGGTCCACGTCACCTGGTAGCCGTTTCCCTCCATGTAACCATCTCTCGCCTTATTCGCTCCAATGATACGGGCGATGTCTTTTGCCACACTGGGCTTCTCTGCAATGCAAACAATCATGTGCTGATTTTCTTTTTTTTATATATCTTTTTGGCTCCGTTGGGTTTAATATCCCACCGGCTCATCGGTAAGCACTACGATATGGCGGTGTGCCGGATGACTCATGCGCTGAATGCTGATATAGTTGCATATAGAGTCGGGCGACAGGCAGTTGTGGCACACGCCATCGCGCTGGCAGGGTGTTTCAAAGTTAAAACGAGCCATGTTGATAGGTGCTGCGGTGGAGCGTGCCCGTTTCATGGCAGCCTCCAAGTCTTGGCACACCTTATGGAGCGACACCACCAGAATCACATGTTCCGGTCCCCAGGTCATGGCAGCCACCCGGTTGCCCGTGCCGTCTATGTTCACAATCTCGCCCTCCTCGCTCATGGCATTCACGCTGCCCAAATAATATTGGCATTCGAAGGCCTTGAGATACATGCGTCGCTTGTCTTCAGCTGTCGTCACGTCTTCGCGGTCGTACACTACATAGTTGCCCGTTTTGAGCATCTGCGTGATACCCGTGTCACGAATACTCATGCTGCCGCCCCAAGCCACAGTGCTCCCCTCGGGAATAAGCGCTTTCACTTGGTTGAGCAATGCCTCTCTGCCTTCACAATAATAGGCATCATAATGGCGCTGACGAAGTTTCTGGATGAGCCGCTCGGCCAGTCGGCTGTTACGGCGTGAAATAGGTGTTGTTGTCATTGTTTTCTACTATTTTTCTGCAAAATTAGGCAAAATCTATGAGAAACTACGCAGAAGGAGCAGAAAAAGAGAAAGGAAACGGAGGGCTTG
>CAMAMZ010000069.1 GCA_945837185.1 uncultured Bacteroidales bacterium
CGTTCCTGCTTCTTAGGAATTGTAAAACGCACCTTCTCACTCTCGTCTTTCTTCTCATGATACAGTTTGGGAAGCGGATGGGCATAAGGCTCGTCGTAGTTGGCACGGTTGCGTGCCACATCAATAGCCTGATAGATAGCCTGACGCAGGGCAGCCTCATCGGCCATGCCTTTTCCTGCTATGTCGAAAGAGGCATTATAGAGTGTAGAGGCGCATACAAGGGGAAGGCCCGACAGCAGTTCTATCCCTTCATAGGGCGACAAGGCCATGAAGGGCGCTATACCTTGGTCGTGATACATGGCCAATATGCCATCGAACCTGTCGTAGAGGCGGTTGGCAAAGAAGTTGTCGGAGGTATAAGGACCAAAGGCACACATCTCTCTCTCGCAGAATTCTTCTATGGCCGGCACAATCACCTCTCGCTCTTCTGTTCCCAAAGAAGGATTCAGCGAGAGCACAGCTATCCGTGGCGACGACACACGGAAATCTCTCCTGAGTGTATCGGCAAACAAATGCAGGCGTGCTTTCAGACGCTCCGGGGTGACATGCTTGACAATATCTTTCACAGCCACATGCTCGGTCATCAATCCAATACGCATACGGTCGTTGAGGTAAATGGTCATCGACTCACGCTTTTCGGCAAAACACTCCTGTATATAGTGGGATTGTCCTTGAAAGTCAACCCCCTCACTCCGTATGGTAGCCGCATCGACAGGCGCCGTTACAAGCACATCAAACAAATGTTCGTGATAATCATTAATGGCACGGTTGAGCGCCTTCAGTGCAGCTTGTCCGGCCTCTTCTGTCGAACTGCCCAATTCAACCTTTATCTCCTCATCGAAAGTGGCAAGAAGATTCACTCTGCCATCCTTTGCATCGGCCGCATGCGTTATGATGCTGAAATTGGCAGGAATATCGAGTGCCTTGCGATGATAGGCTGCCACCTTGGGCGAACCGTAGATGATGGGCGTACAGAGTTCCAGCATCTCCGGTGCAGCAAAAGTCTTAAAAATAAGTTCATATCCAATACCATTGGTATCGCCGTGGGTAATTGCCACACGTATTTTTTTATTTTCTTCCATGAATAATTATATAGCGTTAATAATCATACTCTCATTCTTACTGTTTGCAGGATGGCTTTCAGTGAAACCATGTCATTGCGTTTGGCATGCCCCGGTGCATAGACAAACACCAGAGCGCCAAGGTATTCTTTGCCCATGGCATACACCGCCAGGGCTGCAGGCCCTCCCATCGCATCGCCCACCATTTCCCAACGGCCTTCACCATACCAGCAACATGCGCGCATGCCTGGAGCAGGTGTGCGTTTGCGCAGGAAACGGCCCACCTGCAAATACATGCCCTCCTCTTCTCCGGGCAGGTTGCGCTGCAGGATGCTATCGATGGTGACTGCCAACGATTGCATCGTAGGGAGACGGAAAAAGCATATATTTCGCATCTGCGTAGGATGCTGGTTTGCCAACCATAGAAAGTTGTCGGCACAATGACTGCGCTGCATGTCGGGAGGCAAGAGCACGCTACAGCCGAAAGCACTGTCGACAAGCGCCTCAGCCCATTCATTGTGTCGATGTTTCAGCTGCGCCACCTGCCAAGCCAACTGCTGCGCCTGCAACACCCTATATATATATAAGGTGTCGCACTGCCCATTGGTATATATGATGGTTTGTCCTTGGGCATAGCTGTTACGCGCCATGCGAAGCGGTGTGGCAGCATCATAGATTACAAGGCAACGGGCAAAACGCTGCACATGCTCCTTCCAGGCATCAGGCAAAGGCCGCACATCAAAGGCGGGTTCCTTTTGCGGAAGTCCTCCATAAGGTTGCGAGAGCATGCCTGCCAATATGCCCGCACTATCCTTCACCCACACCTCACAAGGGTTGCCATAGGCTCGGGGCTTTTTCGGAGTGGGCGAACAGGCTGCTAACACCAGTAGCAGACAGACAATCCGGTATATATGCTTAAGTTTCATGGCGGATGGCTTTTATCTTCTCCGCTGTGCTAAGCAAGCCACAGGCAGCATAGATATCCTGCCCACGACTTGCACGTATTGTCGTAAAGACACCATGATGTGTGAGATAATCACGGAAAGCCTCCATGCGCGCATCATCAACACCTTTCAATTCCACGCCGGGTATGGAGTGGAAGCGGATAAGATTGATGCGGCATTCGAGCCCTCGAAGCAGCCGAACCACTTCTTTGGCATGCACCAAACTATCGTTGACACCCTCAAAGACGATGTACTCAAACGACAGTCTGCGCTGATGACTGAAATCATATTGGCGCAACAAGCTCACAATCTCCTCCATACCCATGCCACGCTCCGCAGGCATCAGCCGTTCGCGAATGGCAGGGTTGGGTGCATGCAGACTGATAGCGATATGGCACTCACTCTCATCGAGAAAGCGCTGCAACTTGCGCCGCAGTCCCACAGACGACACCGTGATTCGTTTGGGGCTCCATGCATAGCCATAAGAGGCAGTGAGGATTTCAGTGCTCCGCAACACATTGTCGAGGTTGTCCATGGGTTCGCCTTGCCCCATGTACACGATATTGGTGAGTGTGTCGCGCTCTGGCAACGAATGAATCTGATTGAGGATATCAGCAGTCGTCAGACTTCCCTCATAGCCTTGCTTTCCCGTCTGGCAAAAGAGGCAATTCATCTTGCAACCCACCTGCGACGAAACACAGAGCGTGGCTCTGTCGCCATCAGGAATATAAACGGTTTCAACCTGTTTGCCATCGGCTGTAGGGAAGAGGTATTTCACGGTACCATCAACAGAACGCTGACAAGCCGAGGGTGGCCTACAGCCCACCTCGTAACATGCCGACAGCTTCTGCCTGTTTGCAATGGAGATATCTGTCATCTCGTCAATGGCTGTCACATGTCGTACATAAAGCCAACGCGCCATCTGGCCACCGGCAAAAGCAGGCAAGCCTAAACTTTGCGCCACCTTCTTCAATTCCTCCAGCGTCATTCCCAAAAGCGGGGTCTTATCAGTTGCCATTTCGTATACCATTTCTTTTACATTGCAAACTTACACATTTTTCCCGACTTTCAGCCTTCTTTTTCTCAAAAAGTTGCTAAAGAGGCACAAACAAAAAAGCCCTGTTGCTGTCTTTTTATACATTGCTCTATTTTTTTTAACGCAAAGGAGCACTTTTCGATATTTTTTATGTAAGTTTGCAGAAAATATAAATCATACCGCATATTCATAATGAGAGAAAAGATAGACTGTTTTCTGCCCTGTAGCACACCTACAGAAATGGCAGTAACGCTGGAAACACTTAGGAACAGCAAGACCATACAGCATATTCATCTGCTCGCCGACCGTGCCACAGCCGACAGCTATACGTGGCCCGAAGACTGCCACCTTATGCCTGTAGACGGAGTGAACACCACAGACACGATGCTGGCCATTGAAGAGTGTGCCGATGCTGAATATGTTTTGCTCAGTCTGAAAGCCAGTGCTGTTGACATCGGCTACTATGCCCTGGAACGCATGTTGCGCGTGGCAGTGGAAAGTGGGGCTGCCATGGTGTATGCCGACCACTATACATTGGCTGCAGGGCAACGCACCCAGCATCCGGTAATTGATTATCAGGCGGGTAGCCTTAGAGACGACTTCGACTTCGGACAGCTTGTTGTAATACGGAGCGAACTACTCCATGAATATGCCGGTTACTGCCGCACGCAGAACATAGCATGGCAACATGCCGGCTTCTACGACCTGCGACTCTTCCTGAGCCGTAAAGGGGTGCTCTTCCACATGAACGAATATCTCTATACGGAGGTGGAAAACGACTTGCGTTTGAGCGGTGAGAAACAATTCGATTATGTGAATCCACGCAACAGGGATGTACAGATTGAAATGGAACAGGCCGTGACGAAGCATCTCAAGGAAGTGGGGGCATTGATTGACTGCTCTTCGCATGTGGAGCCACAGTTTGACGAACAATTCTTCACGTATGAAGCCTCGGTGATTATTCCTGTCTACAACAGGGAAAAGACTATTGTCGATGCACTTACCTCAGCCCTTGACCAAAAGACGTCTTTTCGCTATAATGTGATTGTGGTTGACAACCACTCGTCAGATGGCACCACCCAACTGATTGAACAAATTGCCCACAACGACAAACGGGTGATTCATATTATTCCCGAGCGTTATGACTTGGGCATTGGCGGTTGTTGGAACATGGCCATCAACGATGAGCATTGCGGACGTTTTGCCGTACAGCTGGACAGCGATGACCTCTATGCTTCTCCACACACGCTACAACGCATCGTAGACACCTTCTACAAGGAGAAGGCAGCCATGGTGGTGGGAAGTTACCGCATGTGTGATTTCAACCTGCAAACATTGCCACCCGGGTTGATTGACCATAGAGAATGGACAGAAGAAAACGGTCCGAACAATGCATTGCGAATCAATGGCTTGGGTGCGCCACGCGCTTTCTTTACACCGATAGCCCGACAAGTGCAGTTTCCCAATACCAGCTATGGTGAAGATTATGCGCTGGGACTCGCTTTTTCACGCCGTTATAAGATAGGGCGCATCTACGATGAGCTTTATCTATGCCGCAGGTGGGGCGGAAACAGCGACCATGCCTTGAGCGTGGAGCGCGTGAATGCCAACAATCTGTATAAAGACAGGTTGCGCACCATGGAACTGACCATGCGCCAACGCATGCTGGCAGGTGAAGCTGAGGGTATGCGAGATGACTGTTTGGCACGCTTCTTTAACCGCCAACTGGAGAAATGGGATGAAGCACGCCAACATTTCTGGGATTTGCAACAGGTGGAGACAAGGGAGTTGAACTGCGATGAGCACCAGTTGCGTTTACAGTTTAATCCGGCTCGCATCCTGTCAACAGCCGCACGTGTCGATGCACGTTCCTTGAACGAAAGGCCCTGTTTCTTATGTGCCAAAAACAGGCCGGAGAAACAAATGGCTAAATTTATCGACAATCGTTTCGAGCTATTGGTGAACCCATACCCTATCCTACCCATGCACTTCACCATTCCCGCACGCAAGCATGAGCCGCAACGCATACTGAAATGCTATAAAGAACTCTATAAGTTGCTCGACCTCTATCCTCATCTCACCGTGTTCTATAACGGTCCACGATGTGGCGCTTCGGCACCCGACCACCTGCATCTGCAAGCCGGCTCCTCAGGGGTTCTGCCCATCCAGCGCTCCTGGCAGCGTATAGGACGCAATTTAGACATCCTTGTGCAAGCCGGCAACGATGAATACATTGCTTGGGTCAAGGGGTGTTATTGCCCGGCTTTTGTTATCCGCACGCATACCTTCGAAGGTTACAGCAATTTGTTCTGTCGTCTATACAAGGCCCTTCCTATGGCACACGACGAGGAACCCATGATGAATGTGGTAGCTTGGCGGGATGGCGACACGCAGTTTACCCTTGTGTTCCCACGCGGCAAGCACCGTCCGGATTGCTATACCGCTGAAGGAGAGGAGCAACGCTTGGTGAGTCCGGGAGCCATCGACATGGCGGGATTGCTTATCACGCCCAGGCAAAGCGATTATGAGCAGTTAACCGAGGAAGAGGCCATCGGCATACTCAATGAGGTTTGTTTAGACAAAGAGGCTATTGAACAGGTGGTGAAACGCCTGCAATCTGCCGACCGCAAAGCGGAGGAAGAACAGCGGGACATGGCCATGAAGGAACCCGAAGTGCATGTGGGTATCGTGAGTGCCACTTCCATTCATTTCACGCTCAACAAGCCCTATCAGGCTAAGGGAGAGGAAATTGTGGGCGAACAGTTAGTGGTATTCTCTGAAGGCGGAATATTATGGAATGGCGTGCAATACCGCGAACTGCTCTTCACGCCCTCTTCGCCCGAGGCTTCGTTCTCTCTTCATGACGTGACGATAGGCATCGACTACCATTGGGAGCGTAAGGAGATGCAAACCTTCTGTGGCTCCTTGCGTTTTGTGGTAGAGGAAGATAAGATTTGTGCCATCAACGAGATTTCTGTTGAACGCTACTTGGAGAGTGTCATCTCGAGCGAGATGAGTGCCACTTCAAGTTTGGAGCTGCTCAAGGCGCATGCCGTGATTTCACGTAGCTGGCTGTTGGCACAAATGGAAAAGCGGAAGAAGATAGGCGAATCGGGTAATGGCTTCTTCTCGTTCGTGAAAAAAGATGATACGTTGATTCGCTGGTACGACCGTGAAGACCACACCATATTCGATGTGTGTGCCGATGACCATTGCCAACGCTATCAAGGCATTACGAAGGAAACCAGTCATCACGTAAGGGAGGCTGTGAAAGCTACACGCGGACAGGTTCTCTATGCTGATGGAGAACTCTGTGACGCACGATTCTCAAAATGTTGCGGTGGCATTACGGAAGAGTTCCAATATTGCTGGGAAGATACACCCAAGTCGTACCTGCAAAAGACGTACGACGGTGTGGCAGAGGGAGCAATGCCTGACCTGACCGTGGAAGCGAATGCCAACAAATGGATACGCACGGCTCCACCTGCCTACTGCAATACCGACAACAAGGAAGTGCTGTCGCAGGTGCTCAACGACTATGATCAAGAAACAACCGATTTCTATCGCTGGCAGGTGCAATACAGCCAAGAGCAACTGACGGAACTGATCGGCAGGAAACTCAAAATGGATTTGGGGGCTATCATTGATTTGATTCCTATGGAAAGAGGCACCAGCGGACGTATTTCACGCTTGAAGATTGTGGGAAGCAAACGAACCTTTACCATTGGCAAAGAACTGGAGATAAGAAGGACATTGAGCGAAAGTCATCTTTACAGCTCTGCGTTTGTTGTAGACCGCATCAATATCGTTGATGGCATTCCACAACAGTTTGTACTGCTCGGTGCCGGGTGGGGCCATGGTGTGGGTTTATGCCAGATAGGAGCTGCCATGATGGGCAATCAAGGCTTTGCCTACGATACCATCTTATTACATTATTACCATCAAGCGGAAATCAAGAAACTCTACTGATATGCGTACATCACCTTGGGCGTGGGTGCCCTCTTTATATTTCGCGGAAGGATTGCCATACGTGGCGGTCATGACCATCTCGATCATCCTCTACAAGCAACTGGGATTGAGCAATGCTGAAATTACCTTCTATACCAGTTGGCTCTATCTGCCATGGGTCATCAAACCACTGTGGAGCCCTTTCATTGACCTTATAAAAACCAAACGATGGTGGATTGTGAGCATGGAACTGCTCATGGGGGCAGCCTTCGGTGGTGTGGCTTTCACGATTCCAACCTCTTTCTGGCTGCAAGGAAGCCTTTTCTTCTTTTGGATACTGGCCTTTTCGAGTGCCACACACGACATTGCCGCCGACGGGTTTTATATGTTGGGACTCAACCAGCACCACCAAGCATGGTTTGTAGGCATACGCTCAACATTCTATCGACTGGCCACCATCTTCGGACAAGGTATACTCGTCATGATAGCCGGCAATCTGCAAGTGCTATGGCGCAATGGCATTTCCTATTCATGGAGTTTGATGTTTTATGGCGTAACAGGCCTCTTTATTGCCTTATTCCTATGGCATAACCACATTCTGCCCCACCCCAAGGAGGATGAAGCAAAAACGGGTGTGAACGTGCGTACGATATGGAAAGAGTTTATGCATACCATTTATTCCTTCTTCTGCAAGGAACAAGTGGTGGTGGCTATTCTCTTCCTGCTTTTCTATCGCATGCCTGAAGGATTACTGGCTAAGGTATCGGCACTCTTTCTCATCGACAAAGGACAAAACGGGGGATTGGGCTTGTCGCCACAGGAATATGGATTGGTTCAAGGAACGGTAGGCGTGATTGGTTTGACACTCGGAGGTATTCTGGGTGGTTTATGCGCCGGCAAAGATGGTTTGAAGCGTTGGCTCTGGCCTATGGTTTGTGCCATCACCCTGCCCGACATCGTTTATGTGTACATGAGCTATGCGCTACCTACAAACCTTTTCATCATCAACGCCTGCGTGTTTATCGAACAATTTGGCTATGGTTTCGGCTTCACCGCTTATATGCTCTACCAGATTTATTATAGTCAGGGGAAATTCAAAACAAGTCATTTTGCGCTATGCACAGCCTTCATGGCATTGTCGATGATGCTTCCGGGACTGGTGGCGGGCGCCCTGCAAGAGTGGGTGGGCTATCGCATGTTCTTCATCATTGTTATGGGTTGTTGTGCCATCACGTTCATCGTGGCTTCATTACTGAAAATCGATCCGCAATTTGGTAAGAAATGACCATTTCAATTATCACTGCTACCTATAATAGTGAGAAGACAATAGCCAACACGATCGACTCTGTATTCGCGCAAACCTTTCAAGATGTTGATTACTGGATTATTGACGGTGGGTCGACAGATGCCACCATGGCTATTGTGCAACAACGCAACGAGCAGTATCATGGCAGGATTCATTGGGTTTCAGAACCCGATGAAGGAATCTATGATGCCATGAACAAGGGTATACAGCGGTGTAGCGGGAAGGTAGTAGGCATACTCAACTCCGATGATTTCTTCACCTCTCCTCATGTTTTGCAAGCTATTGCCAACTATCTGGAGCAACATACAGCCATACAGGCTGTGTACGGTGACGTACATTTTGTTCAACCGGAAAGGCCCACTCAATGCACGCGCTACTATTCCGGCCGTTTCTTCAGAAATTGGCTCATTCCTTGGGGATTCATTCCACCGCACCCTTCTTTCTACGTGCGCAAAGAAGTGTTCGACAACTATGGTTATTACAACACCCGCTATCGCATTTCAGCTGATTTCGAGTTGATTGCACGACTGAGTTATCTTCATGCCATACCCATGCACTATTTGCCTATCGACATGATTACCATGCGCATGGGAGGGGTTAGTACCTGTAGTTTACAAGCACGTTGGCAAGGAGCCAAAGAAATTGCAGCGGCATGCCGAGCACTGGGCATACGCACCAATTTGTTATTCGTTACCGCCAAGTATCCACTCAAACTTCTTGCTGCTTTTTGTAAAAAGAAACAATAGCACACAATATATCTCGCACTTTCTCGTTTAAAGAACACACAGCTTAACCAAATGTGTGTGTATGTTGAAGAAAGTTCCTATAAACGACAAAATAGATAATAGGTTTATTCCGGATGGAATGAATGCCTTTGAACGTTGCATAAAGCGATTGTTTGATATTATATTTGCCATCATAGGTATCATCGTATGCGCACCGTTATTTCTGTTTTGCTATTGCATCATCAAATTAGATGATGGCGGAGACGCCATTTTCCGACAGGAGCGGATAGGACGATTTGCCCGGCCTTTCTACATTTATAAGTTCAGAAGTATGGTGATGGATGCCGAGAAAAACGGTCCACAACTTTATGCGCACGACAGAGAAACGCGCATGACACGTGTAGGCCGCTTTCTGCGACTTCACCACTTAGATGAGTTACCACAACTTTGGAATGTGTTAAAAGGCGACATGAGTTTCATTGGACCAAGACCGGAACGCAAGTTTTTCATCAAACAAATCATGGCTTCCGACCCAAGGTATCGTTTCCTGTATCAAATTCACCCTGGTGTCACTTCCTACGCCACGCTTTACAATGGCTATACAGATACACACGAGAAGATGCTGAGACGCTTACAGTTGGACCTCTACTATTTGGAACACCGTTCTTTGATGTTTGATATTACCATTTTCACCAAAACGGTTATCAATATTATTTGTGGAAAGATATTCTAATGCAAAAGTACATAAGCCAGGGTATGTGCCCTTTTGCTTCGTGCTGAACGAGTGCTGAGCCTATAATACTTTTACCAAAAAGATAACTCCTGTTTCATGACCAGTATATAGCGTTTTGCGTTCAGCCTAGGCTGAACGGTAAAGTAAGTTATAATCTGTGCCGATAGA
>CAMAMZ010000070.1 GCA_945837185.1 uncultured Bacteroidales bacterium
GTATGCTCCTAAATATATAGGAAAACGAATCGGAAATCTTACTATTGCCCCAAACAAAAGGAAAAAGGGCTGAATTACCAAGTGAGGTATTCAGCCCTAATCTATATTTCCTATAAATGTTTTAGCGAACAGCAATAATTATATACATCCGCCTCGCTTTTAGCGCAAGTTGTTATGTTACTTATCCTTACATTAAGCGCAAGTTCTTATTATTGCTTGTACTTGCTTTAAGCGCAAGTTTTTTATGATTGCTTGTCCTTGCTTTTATTGCAAGTTCTTATTTAAAAATTCCCGCTTCGGTGAATGCTTGCTTCAAAATCTGTACACCTCTCTCAACTTGCTCTTGAGAATGTGAGGCCATCAATGCGAAACGCACCAGCGTGTCTTGAGGTGCACAAGCAGGTGGAATTACCGGATTGATAAATACACCATGTTCAAAAGCTATTTTCGTTACGAGGAATGTTTTTTCAATGTCGTGAACATAAAGAGGTATGATAGGACTCTCTGTATCACCTATCTCAAAGCCCTCTTCCTTGAAGCGGCGCAAAGCATAGTTGGTAACATCCCAAAGATGCTTCAAGCGTTCAGGCTCTTGTTGCAAAATGTGAAGCGCTTCCAAGGCTGCTGCTGTGGCAGCGGGAGAATCGCTTGCGCTGAAGATATAAGTGCGGCAAGTGTGACGCAGATAATTAATCGTTTCCTTGTCGCCAGCAATAAAGCCACCAATAGAAGCAAGACTCTTTGAGAAAGTACCCATAATCAGGTCAACCTCATCGGTGATGCCGAAATGGTCGCAAACACCTCGTCCTTCTCTACCGAAAACACCCAAACCATGTGCCTCATCTACCATGATGGAGCAATTGTATTTATGTTTCAACTCAACAATTTCCGGTAGTTTGGCCAAGTCGCCTTCCATAGAGAAGACACCGTCAACCACAATCAGTTTCACAGCCTCTTTCGGCAACTTTTGCAGCACACGTTCCAAATCATCCATATCGTTGTGCTTGTAGTGGAGCTGTGTGGCAAACGACAGTCGGCGGCCATCTACGATACTAGCATGGTCACGGTCGTCACATATAATGTAATCACCACGGCCTACAACCACGGCAAGAACACCCGCATTGACAGAGAAACCTGTTGCAAAACAGAGTGCATCGTCCTTACCTTCAAAAGCGGCCAACTCTTTTTCCAATTGTACATGAATGTCCAACGTTCCATTTAGGAAACGACTGCCGGCACACCCGGAGCCATATTTGTCTAAAGCTTTTTTAGCAGCCTCGATAATACGATCGTCGCCTGTGAGACCTGTGTATGCGTTAGAGCCGAACATCAATACTTTGTGGCCTTCCATCACGACCTCCGGACCTTGCTTGCTGCTGATAGCTCGGAAATAGGGATAAACGCCTGCTTCCATGAACTTCTGAGGCTCGCGATAGTTTTTATACCTTTCTTCTAATTGTCCCATTTTGAACTTTATTATATGCAAATTTTCTGCAAAGGTACAAAAAAAACTTATAAGGAGGCATATTTTCTTAAGAAATCGTATAATAGAGTATTTTTTTTCGTTGATTTGTTGTTGTTTGGAGGGCTTTTTCGTAATTTTGCACAAACTTTGATTCAATGAAAAAGCGTATACTATTCATTTTGAATCCAAATTCCGGTACATCAGGGAAAGAGGGAGTTGTTGGACTAATAGACCGTTGTCTGAACAAGGAGTTGTTTGTTGCGGATGTCGTAACGACAGCTTATGCTGGGCATGCTACAGAACTTGCCAAGGAAGCAGCCGCGAAAGGTGTGGATGTTTGTGTGGCTGTGGGTGGCGATGGTACTGTGAACGAAGTGGCACGGGGCATTGTACATACAAACACAGCCTTGGGCGTGCTCCCTTGTGGGTCGGGCAATGGATTGGCTCGTCACCTCATGTTGCCCATGAATATTGCCAAATGTATTGAGATTCTGAACTTATGCAAGGTGAAGGATCTTGATTATGGTTTGGTGAACGATTACCCGTTTTTTTGCACCTGTGGTATGGGCTTTGATGCCTATGTGAGTCAGAAGTTTGCCGAGGCAGGCAAACGCGGCCCCATCACCTACGTGCAGAAAGTGTTGGAAGAAGGTGTGAAATACCAACCGGAAACCTATGAGATTAGAGATGAGAACGGAACAGCCACCTATAAGGCGTTTCTGGTTTCTTGTGCCAATGCTTCGCAATATGGCAATAATGCCTACATTGCCCCTCAGGCATCCATGAGCGATGGGTTGATGGATGTGGTTATCATGGAACCTTTTGATATTCTTGAGGCTCCGCAAATCAGTATTGACATGTTCAACAAAACACTCGACAAGAGTTCGCGCATCAAGACATTCCGTTCGAAACATATCTTTATCCATCGCAGTAAACCAGGGATTATACATTTTGACGGTGACCCCGTAATGACGTCTGCCGATGTAGAGGTGCGCTTGGTGGAAAAAGGAATCAAGATGATTGTGAATCCGAATGCCGACAAGCGTTTGCGCAAACCCAACATGTTGCAAAGTGCCGCAGCGGAGTTGTTCAACGAAATCAATGTGGTGCGCGATGATATTTCAAAGCAAAAGAAACATGTGTTGGAATTGAGCAAAGTGTTGCAGCGAAAACTCAATCTCTAAAGCTTATTAAAGATAGAAATCGCACGTGAGACGGGCATACCATTCCGTTTTCTGTCCCGAAGCATCGACCAAGGTTTCTTCCCGACTGTTGGTTGGTTGCAGGTATGATTTGCTAAAGGTTAGCAACGAGCGGCTTGCGCCCTTATGAGGAACGGTTTTGATGTTGATTTTTTCCAACAAATAGAAACCTGCAAATATGCTTTCAGACACAAACGAGTCCAGACAGTTAGTAGGAATAATGATGCTGAACAGGCCATTTGACGAAAGTAACCGATGGGCATGCTGAAACAGGTCGCGGGGCGAAAGTGTGTCGGTGTGTCTTGCCATAGACCTTTGTGTGTCGGGATTTCTTAAAGCGTTGATGAAGAAAGGCGGATTGCTGACAATCGCATCGTAGGAGTAAGGGGGGAACCAATCCTGAAGTCTGCTTTCATAAATATTGATATATTGACCAAAATGACAAGCCATGGCGTTCTCCTTAGCTTGCCAACAAGCTTCTGCATCAATATCTATGCCATCTATGGTTGCGTCTGCATACCGTTGTGCCATCATAAGGGCCATGACACCTGTGCCGGTTCCAATGTCGAGGATGTGTTTGCCACCCGGAGCCCAAGCACCCAGCAGCACACCATCCGTACCCACCTTCATGGCACATTTGTCCTGCCGAATGCAGAATTGTTTAAAGTTGAATCTATCTTTCATCATATTTTTAACGCACTTTTCAAGAAATTATTGTTCAAAACTCACCATATTCCTTCCCAACCCATAAAATATATGTGAATTAAAGTCGGTTAATGAGAAAAAATAAGTAACTTTGCAGCTTGAAAAAGCATAGACGATAAAGAATAATGAAGAAAACTGTTGAAGCCTCAGTCCATATGATTGCTGATATTGATGGCGATGCCAAGGATAGTTATGGAAAATATCAAGATGGGCTCTTCCCTATATTGCCTACACGAAACATGGTGCTTTTTCCAGGAGTCATGATGCCTATTCTTGTAGGAAGGGACAAGAGTCGCAAACTTGTTGAATATCTGGAAGCACATCCCGACAATCTGATTGGTATTTTCTGCCAAAAGAATGCCAATGAAGATTATCCCGATGCCACTGGCATGTATAGCTATGGTGTACTGGCAAAACTTGTGAGAAAGATTGAAATGCCTGACAATGTGAGCTGTACGGCAATTTTTCAGACCTTCGGACGTTGCCAATTGATGGAAGTAGTCGATGAAAAGCCGTATTTAAAGGCACAACTGGTGGCAGCACCCGAAAACATCCCTTCCGATAACGATTCGATGTTCAATACAGCTATGTCTGAGTTGACAGAGCGAAGCAAAGAGTTTGTCATGCAGAACGATGACCTCTCTGACGACATTCTGATTTCTATGAATCATATTCATAACAGAATTATCAAGCTGAATTTCCTCTGTACAACCCTTCCTTTCACCCCCTTACAGAAAAACCATTTGCTGTCGGTTGGTGATTTGATTGACAGGGCAATCGACACGTTGCGTTTCCTGAATCAAGAGGAACAGCTGTTGGAACTGCGTAACAGAATACGGAATAAAACCCGTGAGGATTTGGATGCGCAACAACGCGAATACTACCTGCAACAGATGAACAAGAATATCATGTCGGAATTGGGCAGGGGTAAGAAGAGTCCGGAGATAGAAGCGTTGATGAACCAGGCTGCAAACAAAGACTGGCCTCTCGAAGCGGATAAACTCTTTTATAAGGAGATAGAAAAATTTGAGTCTATCAATCCGCAGTCACCAGAATACAATGTCATGTACACCTACCTGCAACTTTTCCTTTCGTTGCCTTGGAACAAATGTACACGCGATGACCTCGATTTGAAGCGTGCCCAGCGCATCCTCGACAAAGAGCATTATGGCATGGAGAAGGTGAAGGAACGCATTCTGGAATATATCTCGGTGTTGAAACTGCGTGGTGATCTCAAGTCGCCCATCCTTTGTTTGTATGGCCCTCCGGGTGTGGGCAAGACAAGTCTTGGCAAGAGCATAGCCCAGGCTTTGCGCCGCCAATATGTGCGTGTGTCGTTGGGAGGCTTGCACGATGAGTCGGAAATTCGTGGCCATAGGCGTACCTACGTGGGTGCTATGCCCGGCCGTATCATCAAGGGCATACAGAAAGCAGGCTCTTCTAATCCGGTCTTCATCCTCGATGAGATTGACAAGGTGGGTGGCGCCAATTTCAATGGCGACCCTTCTTCGGCTTTGCTCGAAGTGCTCGATCCGGAACAGAACAATGCTTTCCATGATAATTATCTCGACACGGATTACGACCTTTCAAAAGTGATGTTCATCGCTACGGCCAATGATCTGAATACGATTCCACGACCCTTGCTCGACCGTATGGAAATTATCGAGGTGAGTGGCTATATAACCGAAGAGAAGGTGGAAATAGCGCGCAGGCATCTGGCACCACGCGAAATAGCCAATGCCGGCTTGAACAGCGGAAGCACAAAGCCCACCATCACAAAGGCTGCTTTGGAAACCATCATCGAACGTTATACGCGTGAAAGCGGTGTGCGCCAATTGGAAAAGCAACTGGGTAAGGTGATGCGCAAGCTGGCTTATGAATTAGCTGTTAATGATGCTTTGCCCTATCGCAAAATCACGCCCAAGGAGGTGGAAGACTTGTTGGGTAAGCCGCCTTTCTACCGCGATATTTACCAGGGCAACAGCTATGCAGGAGTCGTTACCGGATTGGCCTGGACCAGCGTGGGTGGCGAAATATTGTTTGTGGAAACATCGTTGAGCAAGGGAAAGCCTGGCAAGTTGACACTAACGGGCAATCTGGGCGATGTGATGAAAGAGAGTGCCGTGATAGCATTGGAATTTGTCAAGGCGCATGCCGGAATGCTGGAGGTTGACTATCGTGTGTTCGACCAGTATAATATGCACATCCATGTGCCGGAAGGTGCTGTGCCTAAAGATGGGCCCTCGGCAGGTATCACCATCGCCACATCGATAGCCTCGGCACTCACACAACGCAAGGTGCGTGCTAATGTGGCCATGACAGGCGAGATAACTTTACGAGGAAAAGTTCTGCCCGTGGGTGGAATCAAGGAAAAGATATTGGCTGCCAAACGGGCGGGCATCACGGATATCGTGATGTGCAAGGACAACAAGAAAGATATCGATGAGATACCTGAGATATACGTGAAGGGACTTGAATTCCATTTCGTGGAAAATGTGGAGGAGGTTTGGGACTTTGCCTTGACCAAAGAATTGGTGGCACATCCCATTCAGTATGAGCTCGATACAGATAACAATGAGAAATAGTTTGACTTTCAGTGTACTACATACGGATAGTGCAAGCGATGCTCGAGCAGGTGTGATTACCACTGCCCATGGCGAAATACAAACACCTATCTTCATGCCCGTAGGCACGTGCGGCTCTGTCAAGGGTGTGCATTTCGAGGAACTCAGAAAGCAGGTGAAGGCCCAAATCATCTTGGGCAACACCTACCATCTGTATCTGCGCCCGGGATTGGAGGTGCTGAAGGCTGCCGGTGGACTGCATGGTTTCAACGGATGGGAACGTCCCATTCTCACTGATAGCGGAGGATTTCAGGTGTTCTCGCTTACAGGAATCAGAAAACTACGTGAAGAGGGCTGTGAGTTCCGGTCGCACATTGATGGGAGCAAGCATTTTTTCACGCCCGAGAACGTGATGGACACGCAGCGGGTTATTGGTGCCGATATTATGATGGCCTTTGATGAATGTCCGCCCGGACAGAGCGATTATGCCTATGCCAGTAAAAGTCTGCAACTCACCCAGCGATGGCTGGACAGATGCTTGAAACGCTACCGGGAAACGGAACCTTTGTATGGCTATCATCAGGCGCTCTTCCCCATTGTACAAGGATGCACATTCAAGGATTTGCGAAGTGAGGCTGCTAAGTTTATTGCCGACAAAGGGGCTGAGGGAAATGCCATTGGCGGACTGGCCGTAGGTGAGCCCAAGGAGGTGATGTATGAAATGATTGAGGTGGTGAATGCTATATTGCCCAAAGACAAACCTCGCTACCTGATGGGGGTGGGAACCCCCGAGAACCTGTTGGAAGCCATAGAGCGAGGGGTGGACATGTTCGATTGTGTGATGCCTACCCGCAATGGGCGCAATGCCATGCTCTTCACCTATGAGGGCACGATGAACATGCGCAACAAAAAATGGGAGATGGATTTCAGTCCTATTGATGCTAACGGTTGTGAAACCGACAGGGTGTACACCAAGGCTTACCTGCATCATCTGTTTAAGGCACAGGAACTGCTTGCCATGCAAATAGCAAGCATTCACAACCTGGCTTTCTACTTGCGACTGGTTGGCGATGCCCGTCAGCATATTTTGCAGGGCGACTTCACACAATGGAAAAGGGGTATTGTTGATCAATTGGGGAGGAGGATATAAATGGACTATCATAAACTGAGAACCCATCATAGACGTTATCGCATGAAGCGGGCAATGGGAAGGGGCTGGAAAAAGGTAAGAAAGGTGTTGGCTTGGTGCTACCGCCACACTTTCGGCCTGCTGAAGATTCTTGACTGGTATATCGTATGGAAGTTCTTAGGCACCTATCTTTTTTCCATCATCTTAATCATTTCGTTGGGAATCGTTTTTGATGTGAATGAAAACTTGGCAAAGTTCGCGCAGTATCATGCACCCTTGAGGGCTATTGTGTTCGACTACTACATGAACTTTATTCCCTATTTCTCTAACCTCTTCAGTCCGCTCTTTGTGTTCATAGCGGTCATTTTCTTTACTTCGAAACTGGCCGGAAATTCAGAGATTATTGCCATGTTGGCGGCAGGAGTGTCGTTCAAGCGCCTGCTGCGTCCTTATATGTTCTCGTGTGTGCTCATCTCGCTCATGTCGTATTATCTGAGTGCCTATGTCATACCCCATGGCACCGTAATCAGACTGAACTTCGAAACCATGTACAAGAACAAGAAGAAGGTTACATCGGCCGAGAACGTACAGCTGCAGGTGGGTAAAGGTGTCATAGCCTATATTCAGCACTACGATAACAGCACCAAGCGGGGGTATGGCTTTTCGTTAGATAAGTTTGAAGGGAAAAAGCTTGTAAGCCATATGACGGCCATGGAGATTCAATACGACACCATTTCCGACACGAAATACCATTGGAATGTGCGCAACTGGAAGATAAGACAACTCAAAGGTCTCAAGGAGCATATCACCAGCGGTGTGAAGCTCGACACGCTCATCCAAATGGAACCTACCGATCTGGTGTATTCAAGCGGACAGCAGGAAACGTTTACGAGTCCGCAACTGAAGGAATATATTTCCAAACAAATAGACAGGGGTAGCGGTAATGTGGTGCAATACCAAGTGGAATATCACAAACGTATCGCTTCTTCCTTCGCTTCGTTCATCCTGACCATTATCGGCTTCTCCTTGTCATCGCGAAAGCGCAAAGGTGGTATGGGTCTGTATCTGGGCATCGGTTTGGCGCTGAGCTTCACCTATATCATGCTGCAAACCGTTTCGTCAACCTTTGCCTTCAATGCCGGATTCCCACCTCTTATGGCGGCATGGATGCCTAATATAATATTCGCTGTTGTGGCATATTTCTGTTACCGACATGCGCCCAATTAAAACCCAGCGGCTTTTTAAAGCCGGTAAATGAAATGTATTGATATGTATTTTGATGAATTGGATTTAAACAACAATGTGTTGGATGCACTCTACGACATGCGTTTTGACGTGTGTACGCCTGTGCAGGAAAAATGTATACCTGAAATATTAAAGGGAAACGATGTGCTGGGTGTGGCACAAACAGGTACGGGTAAGACGGCTGCCTATCTGCTACCTATACTTTCGAAACTCGATGATGGCAACTATCCGAAGGATTCTGTCAACTGCGTCATCATGTCGCCCACGCGTGAGCTGGCACAGCAAATAGACCAGGCTTTCCAAGGCTTTGGCTATTATCTGAATGGCGTGAGTAGCGTGGCCGTGTATGGAGGAAATGATGGCAACCGCTTCGACCAGGAAACAAAGGGTATGCGCATGGGTGCGGATGTGGTTATAGCTACTCCCGGACGTCTCATCAGTCATATTAATATAGGTAATGTGGATTTGGGCAAAACGTCTTTCTTTGTGCTTGATGAGGCCGACCGCATGCTCGACATGGGTTTCTCCGATGATATATTGAGCATAGCCAAGCTGCTGCCAAAGGATTGTCAGATTATTATGTTCTCGGCCACGATGCCGCGTAAGATAGAGGAATTGGCAAAAACGCTTCTGAAGAATCCGGTTGAAATAAAGTTGGCAGTGAGCAAACCTGCCGAAAAAATCAGGCAGCGTGCATTTGTGTGTTATGAGTCGCAGAAACTGGAAATCGTAAAATGGCTCTTTGAACAGGAGGAACTCAAGCGGGTGATTGTTTTCTGCGGCAAAAAGCAGAAGGTGAAGGAGGTGAGCAGAGCCTTGGCCAAAGCTCAGATTTCTGTGGGTGAGATGCACTCTGATTTAACCCAGGCTGAGCGCGATGACATGATGTTTCGTTTTAAGAGTGGACAAATTGATGTGTTGGTAGCTACAGACATCGTGGCACGAGGCATTGATATTGATGACATCGCTATGGTGATAAACTACGATGTGCCCCACGATGCGGAGGATTATGTGCATCGCATAGGGCGTACGGCACGTGCCGACCGCGATGGTGTGGCCATCACCTTGGTGAGCGAGGCCGATATTCCTGCTTTCAAGGAAATAGAATATTTTCTGGAGAAGGAGGTTGAGAAGAATCCCTTGCCTGAAGGGGTAGGAGAGGGACCTGACTATAAGGCGGGTAGGAAGAAGGCTAAGGCGGTACGCCGACAAAGCAGAGATACTAATGCGCACAAGCATAAGCCGCGCAGAAACAAAGAGGAAAGGCCTCGGAAGGAGAAGGAAGAAACACCTCGCATGGAAGTTGCTGACGTACAAGCTGTTGCTATGAACGAAACGCAGGAACAGAAGTCTGCAAAGCGTAAGAAGCGCCGACCGGCAAATCGTTATAAAGATCGTCCTGAGGGGGCTGCTGTTGAGAATAATAAGGAAATGGATGCCCGTTCCGCTAATCCAGTTGATAGAAA